>CAZYZA010000064.1:0-20172 GCA_964651415.1 uncultured Desulfovibrionaceae bacterium | reverse complement strand
GCGCGTAGATGCAGTAGACCCCGGCAATGGGCCTCCCCCCCTCCCGCGCCGTTTCAAGGGCTGCCAGACAATGTTCGCTGAATTTTTCGAAAAACTGCAACGCCGAGGCGAGCGAGTCGGTAGTATTCATCCTTGGCATCACCCTTATCGATAAAAAAAACCAATTAGTTTCAAACAGATGTAGCGACAAATCAAATACAGGATCTAGCCGCTAATGTGCGATCCGTCCAATTTGTTCTGAAAATACGTTGACTGAAGACGCATTGATTTCGCCGATATACTAACAAGGCGGCTCTGCAGGGGAAGCTGGAACGCGCGGAGGGGCTCGGTTGACCGGATGCCGCCGCAATCAGGCGGGACACCCGGAGACAATCAAGCCAATAGCGGGAATTTATTTTACAACATGCTGAACAAAAATGAATGCTCTCGTATGCGCAGCGGGTTTGAATAGGCTGCGCTTGGCAACCCTCGGGGAGAGTTTGCGCCGACCGGCAGTCCCGACAGGCGCTGCCCTATGACATCGCTCACGGTCAAAGCCACAAACATTCGTTCAGCCTGATTTCTCGGCCTATGATTTTTAATTCAGACTCCTGGATCTGACTCGGGGCGCGCGCATCCGGTGGCCGTTTCCGGACAGCGCCCCCTGGCGACAGTCCTGTCTCAGGAATCGCGCATGCGGCGTTCCCATTCGAAATCTCGGCTGGTGACCGCATCTTCCATGCGGCGCAGTCGGCGATCCAGGTTGTCAAAGGAGCGCTTCATGCGCTGCAACGCTCCGGTCCGTGAACTGGAATAGGTGTCGTAAAACGAGCGTTCGTCCTCGTTGGAAAACGGCACGGCCGGTTCCACCCGCATGATCATGGCCGCGACAAGATAGAGCAGACCCACGGGCCAAACCCCGGTGACAAAAAACAGCACCAGGACCACGGCCCGCAACAGGTTGACCGGCAGGTCGAAATGCCGGGCCACGCCCTTGCACACCCCGAGGAAAACCCCGTCCCTGGCGCGGTATAGTCCTTCCCGCGTGGGTCGGCTCCACCGCGAATGAAAACCGCGTCCCATGCCGCGTCCTTTGTGTCCGTATTTCATCTGCGTCTCTCCCTGTTGTCCTTTTCCAGGAGAATGGTTTCCAGCGCCTCGATCCGCTCTTCCATCCGCACCAGACCCTGGTACATCTCCTGGATCATCCTGGCCTCGTCCTCGGTGCCTTCACGGCCCGAACGCGAGAACAATTTGAAAATGCCGAAAAGCACTGCGCCGACCAGCAGCAAGCCCCCAGTCATGAGGATAAAAATGAATGTGACCATATGCTCCATGTCATGCTCCCTGAAAGTTCTGAACTGGCCTGGACGGCCGTCTCCGCCAGCTACTTCTGCCGTGCGGCGCGCATGGTGGCAAGCTGAGCTTCGACCTCGTCCCCACCTTCAAGCAGGACAAACTCCTGACTCAGGTCACGCCCACGGCGTGGAGCAGCCAGTTCGGCCTCCACTTCCATGCGCTCAATGCGCTGCTCGAACTGATCAAAGCGCTTGAGGACATCTGCGGACTGGGCCCGCGAAACATTGACCCGCGCCTGCATCCGCTGTCCGGCCCGGACCTGACGCTTGACCAGGCTGCGCTGGCGCTCCTTGGCTGATTCGAGCTTGCCTTCCAGCAGTTCAATATCGTCGCGGGCCTGCTCTATGAGCACGGAAAAACGCTCCACTTCCCGCTCCAGGCCCTCGGCCAGACGCTGGGCCTCCAGTTTTTCAATCAGAGCTTCCCGGGCCAGGTCTTCCCGACCACGATCCATGGCCAGAACAGCCCGGCCGTCCCAGAGTTCCAGACGGGTCCGGCTCTGTTCCAGTTCGCGACCGATGCGCTTCTGATCCGCCATCAGACCGGCGCACGACGCCTTGATCTCGATCAATGTTTCCTCCATCTCCTGAATCATGAGCCGGATCATCTTTTCCGGTTCTTCCGCCCGATCCAGCATGGAGTTGATATTGGCACTGATGATGTCTTTAAAACGAGTAAATACGCCCATGGTGTCCTCCTGAAAGTGTGTGTATGCCATGTCCTGACTGCATCGCTCGTGCCACAGACCAACCCCCCATAACTCCTTGAAAATAAAAAGAACCCGCGAAACCTACTCTGACCTGCATGGTTTATATTTACATATCTTGGTTTTAAATACTATTTAATGGTCATGAAAACCAACCCCCCTGCAGCCCTGCAGGACGCCATCGGCCATTCGGACGCCTTTCTGCGCTTTCAGGAAGACCTGTCCAAAGCGGCCCGCATTGACCGTCCCGTGCTCATCATCGGCGAACGCGGAACCGGCAAGGAGCTGGCTGCGGCCCGACTCCACTACCTCTCATCGCGCTGGCAGGGGCCCTACATCCCGCTCAACTGCGCGGCCCTGCCCGTCTCCCTGATGGATTCCGAGCTTTTCGGACATGAGGCCGGGGCATTTACCGGTGCCCTGTCCCGGCGCAAAGGATACTTTGAACAGGCCGACACCGGCACGCTCTTTCTGGATGAAATCGCCAACCTGGACCTGCAGGCCCAGGCCAAACTCCTGCGGGTGGCGGAATACGGCGTTTTTGATCGCGTGGGAGGGTCGACGCCGGTGGAAGTCAGCGTGCGACTGATCGGGGCAACCAACGCGGATTTGCCGCAGTTGGCCAGGGAAGGAAAGTTCAAGGAGGACCTGCTGGATCGTCTCAGCTTCGAAGTGCTGACACTCCCTCCGCTACGCTGCCGGGAGGGGGATGTGGACCTGCTGGTTCATCATTTTGCCACGCGCATGGCCGTGAGCATGGGTCATGACGTGCGCCCAGAATTCACGCCCCAGGCCATGGCGGCCCTGCGCGCCCACCACTGGCCAGGCAATGTCCGAGAACTCCGCAACGTTGTCGAGCGGGCTGTTTACCGGGCAGGCGGCGAACGCGTCACCAGTATCGATTTTGATCCTTTCGGAACCGGACCAGGCCCCATGCAGTCAACCGCGCCGGCAGGGGCAAGCCCGGCCGCTGCTCCCAGCCATCTTGATCCGGACCTGTCCCTGCCGGAAGCCGTGCGACGCCTGGAAAAAGCCTATCTGCAAAACGCCCTGGAACGCAGCCGGTACAACCAGAAGCAGGCGGCCGGTCTGCTGGGTTTGACCTACCATCAGTTCCGCAGCCTGTACCGCAGGCTGGGTCGAGACGCATGAGCCCGAAACCTGCCCTGGGCACGCTTCTCCTTTGCCGGAACCGCAACGGTGCCTGCTGGCGGCGGGCAATCCTTGCCTTCAGGCCGCAGTTTGCTATCGGGTGCAACGTGACGATAACGGCCAGAACGATTGCCCGACCAGCCTGAAATGACGCACGGGCTTTTTACGACATTTGGCAATAACACTTGCGCAGCCACAAACAACACGGAGACGCCATGCTTGCAAACCATCTCTCACCCTGCATCACCACGGACAAGGTCGAGGAATCCCGCGATTTCTACGTCCGACACTTGGGGGCAAAGGTCACTTTTGACTGCGGTTGGTATGTCAATCTGGAATTGGGCCCGGACGCGTCCATCCAGTTCATGACCCCGCAACCAGGTCAGCCGGCCTGCAATCCTGCCGGGCTGATGTACAATTTCAGCGTCACCGACGTGGACGCAGAATTCCGGACCCTAGCCGCCTCCGGGCTGACGGCGGTCATGCCCCTTGAGGACCACCCCTGGGGCGACCGGGGATTTGCCGTGCAGGATCCAAACGGCATCATGCTGTACATCTACTCCGAGCGCGAACCCAGTCCGGAATTCAAGCAGTATTACAAATCCTGAGGCCACGATGAATCGGGCCGGTGCAGACAAGCCCCGGTCCAAACCGGCGGCCTACTCCACGACCCTTCGCAAGACCTGCCCCACCCGCCGGGCAAGTTCGTCGATCTCGCCGGGCGCATACGGCGCGGTCGGCTCTGTCCGTCCCCAGACCACGCCGGGCCAATAGGGATCGGTCTGCCGACGGCCGATGACATGGTAGTGGAACTGGGGCACGAGGTTGCCGATGGCCGCGACATTGACCTTGTCAAAGCCGTCGTCGGTTCGCAGCATGCGGGCCAGAACCGTTGACGCGGCCAGCAGCTGCCGGTGCAGTCTACCGGGCAGTTCGTGCCAGTCCGTGACCCGGGTCTTCGGCACCAGGATGTACCAGCGGACCAGGGCGTTTTTGTGCAACAGGATACAGAGGTCCTGCCAGACGCCAAGGTCGTGGCAGTCCGCAACAAGGGTCGGGTGCAGGGAGAAGTCCGTCATGACCGTCTGCTACGGCAGGTTGGGAAGGGTCGCAAGGGTGTATGTCGCCAGCCCGATGATGGGCGTCAGGGCAAAGGCGACCTGCCCGGCGACAAAGAAAACCAGCCGGATCTCGCCCGGACGCGACCCGGCCAGACAGATGCAGGCCAGCCAGAGGATACCAGCCGGCAGGGCCAGGGCCGTTCTGAGGGCCAGAGTCAGCCCCGGCAGGGGCATCAGCACCAGCCACGCCAGGGCCAGGGCATTGAGCCGCAGCATCTGCCACTGGCCGGCAACAACGCCGACGCGCACGGCATGGGTCCGCTTGCCGTCCATGCGATCCGACGGCTCGTCGGGCAGGGCCGTGGCCATGGCGCAGGTCAGCGAGAGGATCAAAAGAAGTGGCAGCTGGAGCCACGGCAGGCCGTCCAGGGACCCGGCATGGGCGCTGTAACCGATCAGGGGCAGCACCAGTCCGACCCCGATCATCTGCAGGTATTCTCCGCCGCCGCGATACGACAGCCGAAAAGGCGGATAGCTGTAGGCCCACAACAGACCCAGCCCCAAGAGGATCAGCGGCAGGGGCAGCCAGGTCTGGTGGGCCAGGCCCAGATACAGCCCGCTCAGCACGCTCAATCCGGCGCAAAGCATCGCGGCCAGGGCCAGTTGCCGCCGGGTCAGGAGGCCGTCGACCAGCACGCGGGAGCCGCCGGAAAACAGGGTATAGGTCCTGTTGCGGCAGTCCGTGGCCATGTCGGCGACATCGTTGGCAAAGACAATATAGAGCTGACAGGCCAGACCATACAGGACGCAGGCGGCCACAATCCTCCAGGAAAAACCGTCCCGCATGGCCAGGGCCTGCCCCAGGAGCAGGGGCCAGAAAATGTAGAGCTGCGACGGCAGGCGCGCGGCCTGCACCCAGGGCTTCCAGGCAGCCATGGCTGGTGGGGCTTTTTTTGTCATGGACACTGCTACGGCAGGCCGCAGACGGCCGCAAGGTCTGACGGTCTCACCGGGCAGCGATTTCCGGCATGGCAAAGCCGAAAGGCAGATAGTCGGCCGTCATCCTGTCCTTGAGCTCCACGCCGCTGACATTGCGCCGCAGGGCTTCTTCCACCAGCCAGGCCAGCTTGCGCGCCCCTTCCTCCACCGGCAGTCCGCCCGAACGCACATTGGAAATGCAGTTGCGGCGCTCGTCCGTGGTGCCGGGCTTCGGGTCCAGGGTCATGTACACGCCCATGGAATTGGGCGAGGACAGACCCGGCCGCTCGCCAATGGCCATGACCGCCACCCTGGCCCCGAGCAGCCGGCCGATCTCGTCGGCAATGGCCACGCGGGCGTTGGCGACCAGGCTGACCGGCCCGAGTTTCAGCCCGGCCCGTGCAAACATGAGCAGGCAGGTCCGGACAAAAGGCACGGCGTTCTCATGCATGGCCCTGGCCGACAGGCCGTCCCCCACCACCAGGCACAGATCGCACCCCCGGTCCTGCCCGGCCAGCACGGTCCGGGACCGCGCACTCAGCCGCCGGCCCTTGTCCGGACGAGTCAGGTATTCCATGCGGTCGGCCACTTCGGATTCCAGCTGCAGACAGGTGATTCCCGCCGCGTGCAGTTCGCCGGCCAGAGCTTCGCTCCGAAAGGCCGAATGCACGGCGTCCCTGGCCCTGGCATGATCAAGGCGGAAAGCCAGACTTTCGGCCAGAGGCAAGCTCGATCCGCAGCGACCGACAGCGATTCGCGCGGCCGTGAACCGGCGCAGCTCGGTCCAGGGATCTTCGATGACCGGCGATGCATGGTTTTGCGTCAGATTCATAGTGACCTCATTCGTTATTCCTCGCCTTGCCCGTCCCATTGTCGACAGATCCGGCCGGCAAAATCAAATTCCGTCCGGCAGGGCCAGCAGGCTATTGGTCCGGTCCACGGGCAGCAACCGTCCCCGGCCGTCGGTCAGGCCGGTTGATTCCAGCCAGGCCGCGAATTCCGGCGCGGGGCGTCGATGCAGCAACTTTCGCACATAGGCCGCGTCGTGGAACGAGGTCGACTGATAATTGAGCATGATGTCGTCCGCGCCGGGCACACCCATGACAAAGGTACAGCCCGCCGCTCCTAACAGAGTCAGCAGGCTGTCCATGTCGTCCTGGTCGGCCTCGGCGTGGTTGGTGTAGCAGACATCGACGCCCATGGGCAGACCGAGCAGCTTGCCGCAGAAATGATCCTCCAGCCCGGCGCGGGTGATCTGCTTGCCGTTCAGGAGATATTCCGGCCCGATGAATCCGACCACGGTGTTGACCAGCAAGGGGTCGAAGCGTCGGGCCACGGCGTAGGCCCTGGCCTCCAGGGTCTGCTGATCCACCCCGTGGTGCGCCCCGGCGGACAGGGCGCTGCCCTGGCCGGTCTCGAAATACATGACATTGTCGCCGACCGTGCCCCGACCCAGGGACCGGGTGGCCTCCAGGGCCTCCTGCAACAGGTTCAGGGACACCCCGAAGCTGGCGTTGGCGGCCTGGGTGCCGGCAATGGACTGAAAGCACAGGTCCACGGGCGCGCCACGGCCGATGGCTTCCATGGTCGTGGTCACGTGGGTCAGGACGCAGCTCTGGGTCGGAATGTCGTAACGGGAGATGAGCCGGTCCAGCATGTCCAGGATGCGCCGGATGTTGTCCAGGCTGTCCGTGGCCGGATTGATGCCGATGACCGCGTCCCCGCAGCCGTAGCAGAGGCCGTCCAGGGTCGAGGCGGCAATGCCCTGCAGGTCGTCGGTCGGATGGTTGGGTTGCAAGCGGACCGCGAAAGTACCGGGCAGGCCGATGGTATTGCGGAATCTGGTCACCACCGCGCATTTGGACCCGACCAGAATCAGATCCTGCAGCCGCATCAGTTTGGACACGGCCGCAACCATTTCCGGGGTCAGGCCCGGAGCAAGACGGGCCAGGGTCAGGCTGTCGGCCTCATCGGTCAGCAGCCAGTCCCGCAACCCGCCGACCGTCATGGACCGCACCGGGGCAAAGGCCTCCTGGTCATGGGTGTCGATGATCAGGCGGGTGACGTCGTCGTCCTCGTAGGGCAGCACGCACTCGTTCAGGAAGCGGGTCAGGGGCACCTCGGCCAGTTCCATCTGGGCCAGAACCCGTTCCTCCTCGTTGGCCGCCGCGATCCCGGCCAGGACATCGCCCGAACGCAGGGGCGAGGCCTTGGCCAGCAGGTCCTTCAGGGTCCGCTGCACTTTGGACATGGCGATTTACTCCGCTCAACAGACCGCGTTTCAACGGCCTGCGAATCTTAAATTTTAACGACCCGTTAAGGTTGTCCGGCCCCCGGCACAAGGCGCTTGAGGGCAGCGATGCGCGTCAGGGACGTTTCGATGCGCTCAGACGACAACCGCCCCTCATCCACGGCCCGGGCCAGTATTGCCACCACCTTGGGCACGATCTCCGGATCGTAGTCCAGATTGTTGCCGAAGAGGAGGATATCCACGCCCGCCTCCACGGCCAGGATCACGGCCTCGTCCAAGCCGTAATGGTGGACAATGGCCCGCATCTGCATGTCATCAGATACGATGACCCCGTCAAAACCCAGCTGCCGGCGCAGGAGGCCGGCCAGGATTGGGGCCGACAGGGTGGCCGGATGGTCCGGGTCGAACTGTTCCAGAAACAGATGCCCGGTCATGATCACGGGGCTGGCCTGGAGAGGAATCAACCGTTGGTACGGAATGAGCTCGACCGGACTCCAGGTGCGGGAAATGTCGGTCAACCCCAGATGCGAATCCGCAGCCGCGCTGCCATGGCCGGGAAAATGCTTGAGGCAGGGCACTACGCCCGCAGACTGCAAGCCCTCGG
The DNA here is from genome assembly GCA_964651415.1 of uncultured Desulfovibrionaceae bacterium. Taxonomy (GTDB): domain Bacteria; phylum Desulfobacterota; class Desulfovibrionia; order Desulfovibrionales; family Desulfomicrobiaceae; genus Desulfomicrobium. The sequence goes on along the minus strand of CAZYZA010000064.1, from coordinate 12,082 downwards.
CAAACATGCGGGCATGCACGGCGACCTGCTCCGGGTCAGCGGAAAAGCTGCGCTCCAGCAGACCAATGGCCGGACTGGCCGGGTTGACGTCCACATCGGCCACGGGCGCGAAATTGAGGTTGATACCAAGTCCGACCAGCAATTCTCCGGTTTCCCGTCCCTGGGCCCTGGTTGCCTCGGACGACCCCTGCCCCAAGACCTTGGCCGACGGGCTGAATGGGAAGCCCCGCTCCTCGCGCAGCCGCCGGACCCGGCCGCCTTCCTGATCCACCCCGATGAAAAGAGGCGTGGCCGACAGGGCCTGCAAACCGGCGGTCAGACGGCGGACCTGCTCCGGGTCCGCAATGTTGCGGTCCGTGGACCCGAGCTGCACGTCGCGGTCAAAGAGGATGACCCCGCCCAGGTTGTACTCCCGGATGTCCCGCACTACCGCTTCGGCCTGCTCCACGCTCTGGCCGCGAAAACCGACCAAAAGCATCTGCCCGAGCCGGGCCTGCAGGTCCGCATCCATGGCCAGGGCCGGCGCGGACACAGCCATCAGCATCAAAAACGCAACAATAAACCGCATCATCCCTCCCTGTTTGTCTCACCGTTTTTCCCTGGGCGGCCACCAGCTGCGGCCGCCCGACAGGACACTACGTGGCGAAGTACAGTTCCGGCAAGTACAGGGCGACCGCAGAGGCCCGGCCCAAGGTAAACGATGCGCCATATCAAACGTCCTCCACTGCCGACGACCATCTGTCGGAAATCCGCCGCCAGTTTTTACTTTTTTGCAAACCGATTGCCATATTTGGCATCGGACGCCTGCGTGACGCTGCAGGGAGCTTGGCTCACTCCTGCCTTTTATTATGGACAAAAGTGATCCGGTTCGGCATCACCCGCTAGACGCAAAGTCCCGTCTCAAACTCTCTTCCGCCCGGCCCGGTCGGACAATACGGTTGGCACGGGAGCTGCTTCATCTGCCCGGCATTTTTTTCATTCACCCACGACCAACGAGGACACCATGAAACGCACCCTGCTTCTGGCCGTGATCGGCCTGGCCCTGTTCCTGGGCACCCCGGCCATGGCCGACAAAATCAAGGTCGCCGGCATCTACACCCAGCCCATTCAGCAGAAATGGGACGCCACCCTGCACAAGGCCCTGCTGGCGGCCGAGGCAGCAGGAGCCATCGAATACGTCTGGAGCGAAAAGGTCTCCAACACCGACTACATCCGCGTCCTGCGCGAATACTCCGAAGCCGGCGTGCAACTGGTGGTCGGCGAGGCCTTCGGCATCTCCCGCGATGTGCGCAAGGTGGCCGCGGACTACCCCCACATCGCCTATCTCATGGGCGACACCTTTGGTCCGACCGATCCCAACCTGTCCGTGTTCGACAACTACATCCACGAGCCCTGCTACCTGATGGGCATGATCGCCGGGTCCATGACCAAGACCAACAGGATCGGCATGGTCGGCGGATACCCCATCGGCGAGGTCAACCGCCTGTTCCACGCCTTCATGGCCGGGGCCAAAGCCGTCAATCCGGCCGTGGAGTTCAAGGTGTCCTTTATCGGCTCCTGGTATGATCCGCCCAAGGCCAAGGAATTCGCCTATGCCCAGGTCGAGGCCGGGGTGGACGTGCTCTACGCCGAGCGTTCCGGCGTGCTTGATGCGGCTCGCGAAAAAGGCATCGTCGCCTTTGGCAACGTCAACGACATGAACAAGGAAGAAAACGGGGAGAACGTTGTCGTGACGTCGGCCCTGTGGCACATGGAATCGGCCCTGAACCACGCCATCGAGCGGGTCAAGACCGGCACCTTTGCCGCCGAGGACTACAAGGAATGGACCATGATGGCCAAAGGCGGCGCGTCATTGGCCCCCTACTACGAGTTCGAGGACAAAATCTCGCCGGAGATCAAGGCCAAAGTCGCCGAGGCCCAGGCCGCCATTCTGGCCGGCACGTTGGTGATCGAGATCAACGACAACGAACCCACATCCACGTTTTAACGCATAACGTGCAGCTGCAGGGGCAAAAAATTTTTTGCCCCTGCGATCCACCCCACCCATGCCAGACACCCTTGTTTTACGGCTTGACGCCATCACCAAATATTTCGGTCCTCTGGCCGCCAATGACCAGATCTCGCTGACCCTCGATCAGGGCGAAATGCTGGCCCTGCTGGGCGAGAACGGCGCGGGCAAGACCACCCTCATGTCCATTCTGTTCGGTCATTACACGGCCGACAGCGGCCGGGTCGAAGTCATGGGCCGGCCCCTGCCGCCGGGCTCGCCCCGGGCCGCCCTGGAAGCCGGCGTGGGCATGGTCCACCAGCACTTCACCCTGGCCGACAACATGTCGGTGCTGGAAAACATCATGCTCGGCACCGAGCCCTTGTGGGGGTTGCGCCGCAATTCCCGCCGCGCCCGGACCAAACTGGCCGGACTGATGGACCGTTTCCGGCTGCGGGTCGATCCCGACGCCATGGTCCGCGCCTTGTCCGTGGGCGAGCGCCAGCGGGTGGAAATTCTCAAAGTGCTGTACCGCGACGCCCACATCCTCATCCTCGACGAACCCACGGCTGTGCTCACTCCCCAGGAAAGCGACCACCTCTTCGCGACCCTGCGCGAGTTGGTCAGCCAGGGCCTGTCCGTCATCTTCATCACCCACAAGCTGCGCGAAGTCATGGCTGCCAGCGACCGCTGCGTGGTGCTGCGGCACGGCCGGGTGGTTCTTGAGACCCCCACGAAAGACACCACGGACAAGGATCTGGCCCGGGCCATGGTCGGGGCTCAGATACCCGCTGCGCAGCGCGCCTGTCTGACTGCGGGCGAGGAGATCCTGCGGCTGGAGAACGTCTCGGCCGGGCAGACCGGCCCGGGCCTGCACACAGTCAACCTGACCGTGCGCAGTCACGAGATTCTGGGCATTGCCGGCGTGTCCGGCAACGGTCAGGCCCTGCTGGCCGATCTCCTGTCCGGCCTGGTTTCGCCCCGGTCCGGAACCATGACCCTGCGCGGGCAGATCGTGGACCGTCCCACCCCGGCAGCCATGATCCGCGCCGGCATCGGCCGGGTGCCCGACGACCGCACCGGCACAGGTCTGGTGGCCGACATGACCGTCATGGAAAACCTCTCGACGGAAATCTACCGCCGTCCGGGGTTCTCAAAATACGGACTGCTGAATTTCCGGGCTCTTGCGTCCCTCTCCAGGCAGCTGCTGGACGTTTTCGACATCCGCTGCCCCGGCCTGGACGCGCCGGTGCGCAAGCTCTCCGGCGGCAACATGCAGAAGCTGATCCTGGCCAGGGTTCTGTCCCAGGAGCCGCAACTGATCCTGGCCAACCAACCGACCTGGGGCCTGGATGTGGGCGCGACCGCCGCCGTCCACCAGCATTTGCTGGACGCGGCCCGGCGCGGCGCGGGCATTGTCCTTATTTCCGAAGACCTGGACGAACTCTTTCAGCTCTCAGACCGCATCCAGGTCATGTACCACGGCGTTCTGTCCCGGCCGGAGCCGGCCGCCACCCTGGACCGGGGCCGCCTGGGGCTGATGATGAGCGGCCACGGCACTGACCAGGAGGTCGCATGAGAATCGAACCGCGCCAATCCACACCGCTGTCCTGGCGGATCGGTGCGCCGATCATGGCCGTGCTGGCCGCCATGGTCCTGTGCTCCGGTCTCATCCTCTGGGCCGGAGTTTCACCCCTGGCGGCCTGGGGCCTGCTGATCAAAGGCGCTCTGGGCTCGACCTTCGCCCTGACCGAGACCCTGACCCGGGCCACCCCGCTCATCTTCACCGGCCTGGCCGCGGCCGTGGCCTTCCGGGCCAAGCTCTGGAACATCGGCGGCGAAGGCCAGCTCTATGTCGGGGCCTGCATGGCCACCTGGCTCGGCACCGGCATGATCACCCTGCCGGCCTGGGCCATGATCCCTTTCCTCTTTCTGTCCGGAGCCCTGGCCGGCGGCATCTTTCTCCTGCTGCCCACCTGGCTCAAGACCCATCTCAAGGCCGACGAGGTGGTGACCACCCTGCTGCTCAATTTCGTGGTCCTACTGGTGGTCAACTGGCTTGTCTTTGGCCCGTGGAAGGACCCCATGGCCATGGGCTGGCCGCAGGCCGCGCCGGTCATCGACCAGGCCGTCCTGCCCGTGCTGCTGCCGCGCACCAGTCTGCACCTGGGCTTTGTCCTGGCCCTGGTCTGCGCCGGGCTGGTCTGGTGGATGATGCGCTTCACGGTCTGGGGCTTTGAAATCCGGGCCGTGGGCGCGAGCCTCAGGGCCAGCACCTTTGCCGGCATGCCGGTCCTGGCGACCATTATCCGCACCGCCCTGCTGAGCGGCGGACTGGCGGCCATGGCCGGAGTGAGCGAACTGTGCGGCGTCAAGGGCTACCTGACCCTCGATCTGTCGCCGGGCTTCGGCTACACCGGCATCGTCGTCGCCATGCTGGCCGGGCTGCATCCCCTGGGCGTGGTCCTGGCGGCCCTGTTCATCGCCGTCATCTACATCGGGGCCGACTCCATGAGCCGGGCCATGACCATCTCCAACTACATCGCCGATGTGACCACGGCCGTCTGCCTCCTGACCGTGCTCGTGGCCATGTTCCTGACCCGTTACCGCATCCGCTGGAAATAAACATGGATATCCTGTCCCTTGTCCTGGAAACCGGATTCTGGCTGGCCACGGTGCGCATGGCCACTCCCCTCATTTTCGGCGCCATGGGCGAACTGATCTGCGAACGGGCCGGAGTGCTCAACCTGGGCATCGAAGGCATCATGGCCGCCGGCTGCATGGCCGGCTGGACCTGGGTCTACCTCGGCGGCTCCCTGTGGGGCGGCGTGCTCTTCGCGGCCGCCGTCGGCGCGGGCCTGGGCCTGCTCCACGCCCTCCTGACCGTGCATCTCGGACTGTCCCAGCACGTTTCCGGCCTGGGCATCACCATGCTCGGGGCCAGCCTCAGCGCCTACGTCTTCCGCATGGTCCTGCCGCAGGTCACCACCCCGCCCAAGATCACCCCCTTCGCCCCTCTGGACCTGCCCGTGCTGTCCGGTCTGCCGTTTATCGGGCCGGTCATTTTCGGCCAGACCGCCCTGACGCTCCTGGCCTTTGTCCTGGTCGGCCTGACCGCCTACGTCCTGCTGCGTACCCCGCTGGGCCTGGCCCTGCGCATGGTCGGTGAAAATCCGCTGGCCGCCGAAGCCCAGGGCCTGTCCGTACTGGGCCTGCGCACCGGCGCGGTCATGGTCGGCTCGGCCATGATGGCCATTGGCGGGGCCTTTCTGACCTTGGCCGCCTTTGACGCCTTTTACATCGGCATGGTCAACGGGCGCGGCTGGATCTGCATCGCCCTGGTCGTCTTTGCCTCGTGGAAACCGGGCAAGGCCCTGCTGGGCGCGCTCCTCTTCGCCGCCTTTGACGCCATCCAGATGCGCGTCCAGCAACAGTCCATGGCCGGCATCCCCTACCAGTTTTACCTGATGCTGCCCTATCTGTGCTCGATCCTGGCGCTGATTGTCATGTCGCGCAAAGCGGCGTATCCCAAGGCCCTGCTGATCCCGTTCCGCAAGGGCGAGAGGTAATCTGGCAACGACGTAGGGGCGAAAAATATTTCGCCCTCATCCCGGGCGGCAGGGCGAAATATTTTTCGCCCCTACGAAACCTGAATGCACCACGACCGCCAGACGCAACAACGGAGGATTATTTATGCTCGATCTGCTGATCATCAACGCAGCCCTGACCGGCCGGGAAGACCTGGTCGACATCGCCTGCCAGGGCGGTCGCATTACCGAGGTCCGGCCGAACATCCGGGCCGAAGCCGTCACCACCATCGACGCCAAGGGATATCTGGTCAGCCCGCCTTTCGTTGACAGCCATTTCCACATGGACGCGACCCTGTCCGCGGGCATGCCGCGCCGCAACGAAACCGGCACACTGCTCGAAGGCATCCGCATCTGGGGCGAGCTCAAGCCCGACCTCACGGCCCAGGGCCTCAAGGACCGGGCCATGAAGCTTTTGCGCTGGAGCGTGGCCAAGGGCAACCTGGCCGTGCGCACCCATGTCGACACCACGGACCCGACCCTGATGGCCGTCGATGTGCTGCTCCAGGTGCGGGAGGAAATGAAGGATTATGTCGATATCCAGCTGGTGGCCTTTCCCCAGGACGGGGTGTTGCGGGCCGAAAACGGGACCGATCTGCTGCAGCGGGCCCTGGATATGGGCGTGGACGTGGTCGGCGGCATTCCGCATTTCGAGCGGACCATGGACCAGGGCCGGGAATCGGTCCGCGTGCTGTGCGAAATCGCGGCAGAGCGGGGCCTGATGGTCGACATGCACTGCGACGAGTCCGACGACCCCCATTCGCGTCACGTGGAAAGCCTGGCCTACGAAACCCGGCGGCTGGGCCTCCAGGGCCGGGTCACGGGCTCACACCTGACCAGCATGCATTCCATGGACAACTACTACGTGTCCAAACTCCTGCCGCTGATGGCCGAGGCAGGGATGCACTGCGTCTGCAACCCCCTGGTCAACATGAACCTGCAGGGCCGCCACGACACCTATCCCAAGCGACGCGGCCTGATGCGCGTCCCCGAACTGATGAACATGGGCATCAACGTCGCCTTTGGTCACGACGACGTCATGGACCCCTGGTACCCCCTGGGCAGTCACGACATGCTCGAAGTGGCCCACATGGGAGCCCACGCCCTGCACATGACCGGCCAGGACGGCTTGCGGCAGATGTTCCGCGCCGTGACCGAAAACGGAGCCAAAGTGCTCGGCCTGGAGGGCTACGGTCTGGCCCCCGGCTGCAAGGCGGATCTGGTCATTCTGCAGGCCAGCGATGAAATCGAGGCCCTGCGCCTGCGCCCGGCCCGGCTGTGGGTCATCCGCCGGGGCCGGGTGATCAGCCGCACCCCGGAGGTCGTGGCCAGCGTGGATCTGGGACAGGGCGAAGAGCTGGTCGATTTCACCTAACCGCCGGATGGTTTTGGCCTTTATCCGCATTGCCGCCATCCACCAACTCTCCGAGCCAATGCCCGGTGATGCGCAGATGCACCACATGATGCCCGTGAGCATGCCCCTGCAGTGCAAAAGACTGGGCGTCGACATCAAGATTGCCGTCAATGTCCAGATTTGCCGCCTTGAACATGCCAAGATCCGGCGGCGTCTGCGGGTTCCATTTGCGCACGCAGAGATTCCCGCTCAAGGACCCGTTCCTGCAAGCCAGGCGGCCCTGCCAGACATACCCCGGCCCACCTCCGTTCACCATTCCCTGCCTGACAACCGCCACACCTTCTTCCGCCTTGTCGTAAGCCACAAGGCGGAACCAATACATCCCGTCACGCATCATGCAACCTCTTTATTTTCCCGAACGACCTGCCTGCCGACGAGACTTCGCACTGTGGCGCACGGATGCAGAAAAGGCAAACCGGCGGACCTGTCATCACCAAAACCCGCTCAAAAAGACAGGCCTGAGCTCACAGGCAGGAACTATCCCCCCACCTCATCCCCCACGGGTTGGTAGCAACGACGCACGGATTCAGGGATGGCCGCCGGGCGTCCGGACTGGGCATGGACGAAAACCCACTGCGTCTCGCCCTGGGCCAGGACCTTGTTGTCGGAAAGCCGAACAAAGCGGTAGCGTCGCAGAGACCGCGCCCGCTGCACATTGACCACCCAGGTCGAAACCTCGATCATGTCGCCGGCATGAGCCGGGCAGAGATACTCGATCTGATGCGACCGCACCACCCAGGTACAACCAGCCTCACGCATCGCCACGTCACCACCCACAAAATTGGAATGCATGATGGCCACATCCTGCATCCACTGCACATAGACCACATTGTTGACATGCCCATTGGCGTCCTCCGCCTCGGGCGGGACGACCAGGGAGTGGCGGAATACATTCATCTGTTCAGTATTGTTCACTTTCAAATCCTCCATAGAGAGCGCAGCCGCCTGCGGATCAAAATTCAGCCCAAACACGCCATTGATTCGCGCAATGACAAATAATTGCGCGGAGGTTTTCTCCTGCTGCGCCGACCTTTATTCTTCCCGCGGGTTGGGTTAGTCAGCACACATGCGAAAAATCATGAGAAATACCGGGAGTTACAAATCGAGAGCACACGTCAGGTTCCAAGAAACCACCTGTCAGCTCGACGACGCGAAGCGGAAAATTTTAGAATTACAAAAAAAACTCGATAGATACGAAGCCATCTTCCAGGGGCTTTCCGACGGCATTCTGCTCATCGACGAAACGCTGTCCGAGTGCAACCGGGAGGCCTGCCAGATCTGGAAATGCGAGAAAGACGACATCATCGGATTCTTTCCGAGCGACTTCGCCCCCCTCTTCCAACCTGACGGCGAAAACTCCTATGAACTGGCGCAGAAAAAGGTCAGCGAAGCCCTGTGCGGCAATGTTCAGAAATTCGAGTGGAAAGACATCCGCCGCGACGGCGCCTTGATCGACACCCAGGTCATCCTGAACCGCATCGAAGTGCACGGCAAAGCCTACGTGCTGGCAACCTTCAAGGACATCACCGACCTCAAAATAAAAGAAAGCGAAAAACAGGCCCTGCTGCACATGATGGAGAAAATCATCGAGGACAGGACTCGGGCTCTGCAGGAAAACAACAAATCCCTGAACGAGGAAATCGCCAGACGCAAACGCACCGAACGCAACCTCGAACACGCCTACATGGAGCTGGAGCACATCTTCGACACCTCGGGCGACGGCATCCTCGTCCTTGATCCGGATCGCAACATTACCAGGGCCAACCGCGCCTTTGCGGAGCTGGTGGAGAAACCCATCGAAAACGTCCTGGGCCGCAAGTGCTTCGATATCTTTCCCTGCCGCCACAAATGCACGGACCACTGCATCATCCAGGAAATCGTCGTCGGCTCGTCCAAGACCGACTTTGAAAAAGAATTCATCTCCGCATCCGGCCAACGCAAATCATGCCTGGTCAAGGCCGCGGCCCTGCGCGGCGAAGATGGAGACGTACTGGGCATCGTCAAAAACTACAAGGATCTGACCAGTTACAAACGCTGGGTCGACATGCTCCAGGAGTCCGAAGAGTTCCATCGCATCACCTTGGAGAGCATCTGGGACGCCATCTTTCTGACCGACGACAACGGACGCATCGTCTTTGTCAGTTGCAACGTTGCCGCCATCTTCGGCTACGACGCCGACGAAACCCGCAGGTTTGAATCCATATTCGACCTCGTGGGCGGGCAGTTCTATTCACCCCACGAGCTGGCCATGGTCCAGGAAATCCGGAACCTGGAGGTCGAGATCACCGACAAGCACAAACAAAAACGCGTCCTTACCGCCAACATCAAACGAGCCACCCTTCGCTCCGGCACAACCCTCATCGCCTTTCGCGACATCACCGAACGCAAGAACGCCGAACACCGGGCCAAGATCGAATACGAGCAACTGGTGCAGGCCGGGAAAATGGTCTCCCTGGGCATCCTGGTCTCGGGCGTGGCCCACGAAATCAACAACCCCAACAACGCCATCATCCTGAACGTCCCGCTCCTGTCGCGCATGTGGTACGACGCCCGGGTCATTCTCGACGAATACATGGACGACAACGGCGACTTCATGCTCGGCAACCTGCGCTACTCCTACGCCCGGGAGCGCGTGCCCGAACTCTTCAGCGGCATCATGGCCTCGTCCAAGCGCATCAAGCGCATCGTGCAGGATCTCAAGAACTACGCCCGCCAGGGGTCCACCGTCATGAACGAGATCATCGACATCAACGGCGTGCTCAAGGCCGCCGTGCTGCTCCTCGACAACCAGCTGCAGAAGGCCACGAACTGCCTGACCATTGCCTACGGCTTCGGCATCCCTCATTTCAGAGGCAACTTTCAGAAAACCGAACAGGTCATCATCAACATACTGCAAAACGCCTGCGAGGCCCTGGAGGACAAGAGCAAGGCCATCGACATCCGCACGGGCTTCGACAAGGAAAACGGCCGGATCTGGCTCAGCGTGTCCGACGAGGGGCAAGGCATCAGCAGCGACGATCTGCCCCACGTGACCGACCCCTTCTTCACCACCAAGCGAACCTGCGGCGGCACCGGTCTGGGGCTTTCCATTTCCTCCCGGATCATGCAGGAGCACGGTGGTGAACTGACCATCGAGTCCCATCAGGGGCAGGGGACCCTGGTCCGGCTGACCTTCCCCGCCCGGCACGAAGGAGACGCGGCATGATCCAGCCTTTTCCGGTCCTCATTGTCGACGACGAGATCGACATCCTCAACAGTTTCGATCTGTGCCTGCGCGCCAGCGGCATCGACAATGTCGTTTGTATCCAGAACCCCGCCGAGGCCCTGCAGATTATCAACGGCCAGCCTCTGGGAGCCATGATCCTCGATTTGAGCATGCCCGGGGTCACCGGTCAGGAGATCCTGGGCCACGTGCGCGAGACGCGGCCCGAGCTGCCCGTCATCGTGGTCACGGGCGTGGAGTCCATCGAGTCGGCCGTGGAGTGCATGAAACTCGGCGCCCTGGATTACCTGGCCAAACCCGTGGAGAAAGAGCGGCTCATGGCGTCCGTGCGCACGGCCCTGGAGATGAGCCGCCTGCGCCGGGAGAACACATCTCTGCGCGAAAGCCTCGTCCAGGACCGCCTGGCGCACGCCGAAGCCTTCGCCCATTTCACCACCGCAAGCCCCAAGATGCGACAGATTTTCAAATACCTGGAGGCAGTGGCCGTCTCGCCCGAACCCATCCTCATCTACGGCGAGACGGGAGTGGGCAAGGAACTGGCCGCACACGCCGTGCACAAGCTGACCAGCCCCAAAAGCCCCTTTGTGGCCGTCAATGTGGCGGGCCTCGACGACATGGTTTTCAGCGACACGATCTTTGGGCATCGCAAAGGCGCCTTCACCGGAGCGGTCACTGCCCGCAAGGGTCTCGTCGAGCAGGCAGGGGACGGGGTGCTTTTTCTCGACGAGATCGGGGACCTGAACGAAACGTCGCAGGTCAAGCTGCTGCGCCTGCTGTAGGAGCGGGAGTACCTGCCGCTTGGGGCCGACGTGCCCCGCCCGTCCGAGGCTCGCGTGGTCGTGGCCACCAACCGCGATCTGGAAGCCATGACCCGCGAGGGCCGATTCCGTAAGGACCTCTACTACCGCCTGTGCACGCACCTGGTCCGTATCCCTGCCTTGCGTGAACGCACCGAGGACATCCCCGTGCTTCTCGACCTGTTCATCGCGGAGGCTGCGGCCAGCTTCGACAAGGAAGCTCCCAGGCCGAGTCGTTGCCTGATCAACCGCCTGAGCGCCTATCCCTTCCCCGGCAATGTCCGTGAACTGCGTGCTTTTGTCTTTGACGCCATGGGTCGCTGGACCGGCGGGGATTTCTCCTGCGGACCGACCAACGACACGCACGGCCACCTCGGCATGCGCGAAGAGCTCTGCTTTCCGGCCACCCTGCCGACCATTGATGAAACCGTACAGGCCCTGGTGCGCGAAGCCATGGCCCGCGCCGGCGGCGTGCAGACCGTGGCCGCCAGATGGCTGGGCATCTCCCAGCCGGCTCTGAGCAAGCGGTTGAAGAAAAGTGGGTTGTGAGGCACGTCGCACAATCCGTTCCGACATCATCATCGCGCGGTACCCAATGAAACTTCACGAACCCGTCATGTATAGACCCACCCCAAGTGTCATCATTTCGAAGCCGCTTCGACCGTGGCAATCCAGGATCTTGAAATGCAATCCATCCCTGCCTCCATCTTGCTGAAAGAATCAGAAAAACATTGAGTTAGGGATATCGCAGGCCGTCGTTCCATGACATCAGCCCCCTCCTATAACCCCGGGCATGATCAGCCGCAGGGGAATAACAGAGAGTATCTATCCGTAACCACTTCATGAATCGGTTTTTCCTCTGATTCGTTCCACCCAAGGCCATAACTATCGTTATGGCCTTTTGCCGCGCCCCTCAACTCAGCCCTTATATTTCAAACAGTTGGACAACGACGCAACCTGGCACGTTCCTTCCAATAGTCGGCATGAATTTCGTCACCGGCATCCCGGCCGCGCTCGAAAACACCACGGAGGACAGCTATGGTTCAAAACTACGTTTTTCCGGCGACCGTATCC
>CAZYZA010000063.1:9152-21560 GCA_964651415.1 uncultured Desulfovibrionaceae bacterium | reverse complement strand
CAGAACCCCATGGACGTTTCGGCCATCACCTATAAAACCGTACATATGAAGGAAGTGGCCGACGACCAGGGCAACATGGCCGCTTGGCTCTTCTTCCCCGAGCAGTGCCGGCACTGCACCGAACCGCCGTGTAAAATGACTGCCGACGCCTACGATGAGCAGGCCATTTTGCAGGACGCTGCCACCGGCGTGATCACATTCACTGAAAAAACCAAGGATTTGCCGGATTTCGATGAAATCCGCGAAGCCTGCCCCTACAACATTCCGCGCCAGAACGCGGAAACCAAGGTCATGACCAAATGCACCATGTGCTTTGACCGGGTCCAGAACGGACTGGTTCCGGCCTGTGTGCAGTCGTGTCCGACGGGCACCATGAACTTTGGGGATCGAGACGAAATGCTGGCTCTGGCCGAAAAACGGCTGGCCGAAGTGCAGAAGAAATATCCGGATGCGGTGTTGGGCGACGCCGATATGGTCCGGGTCATCTATCTGTTCCAGACGCCACCCAATGCGTACCATGACTTTGCCGTGGCCTCGGCCACGCTTCCCGGTCTCATGGATCGCAAGGCCATGTTCGCCAGGCTCTTCGGCTCGGCTTCCCGAAACAAGGCCTAATTCGTCAGGCCCTCCTCCATCGGTTGGCCGGGAAGGTTTCTTCCCGGCCTTTCTTTTTGCCCACCGCCTGGCCAAGCGCATGTTCAGTCCAAGGCGCTACACACGCCACAATGCCGATATCGCCACGGCCCAGGTCAAGGAGCACCAAGGAATTCGTTGCGAAAAGCCACAAAAAATCCGTTCAATATCAAAAGGTCTTGTCGAAAACCATCAGCAAGACCGTCGTCGCGAGAAACACGTCCGCGGCCTTACCTAACCAGCCACGGGAAACGAACAGCACGCTGACCCCGAAAGCCGGACACAGGGCGGCCAGGATATGGGCCAATCCGGAATGGGACACAAGCCCGAACAGCGGCGCCATGCCGCCCAGCACGGCCAGGGCCAGGGCCCACAGACGCGGCATGGCCTGCCGGGAAAAGCCGGAAAAACTGTTGGCCGGGACCGGAAAGCCGGCGGCGGCGTAATCAGCGGCATTGTTTTCGGCCAGCATCCAGAAATGGGGCATCTGCCAGATAAAAAAAAGGGCCAGAAGATAGACCGGCTCCAGGGCCAGCAGGCCTCCTCCCCCGGCCAGCCAGCCGATCCAGGGCGGCAGGGCGCCGCAGAGTGCGCCGGGGATCATGGCCCAGGCCGTGCGCGGTTTGAGCAGGGTGTACAGACCGTTGTACAGGCCAAGCACGACGGCCATGACCGCCACCGCAGCCCAGCCAAAGTCCGGACCCAAAAATAGGCCTGCCGCCGCCAGCAGTGCGGCGCAGAGCGCATACCCCTGCCCTCGCGACATCTGTCCGCCGGCCAGGGGGCGCTGCATGGTGCGTTGCATGAGTCGGTCCGTCTCCACTTCCTGGATCTGATTCAAGACCGAAACTGCCCCGGTCAGGGCAAAGGTTGCGGCAAAAACAAACAGGCTGCCAAGGGCAAACGCCCCGGCAGCCATGGTGTAACCGGCCCAGGCCGACAAGCCCACGGCCAGGGATACTCCCGGCCGGATCAGGGGGCTAATGCCCATGCTCGTCGGACAGGGAATGCATGTAGTCGAGCATGGCCTGGACCTCGTCCTCGCCGAGATGTTCATAGCCGGGCATGATGGGGTCATACCCGCTGACCATGCGCTTTTCCGGGTCAAGAATCGCTTCCCGCAGATACGCGTCGTCAGCCACGACTTCGGTGCCATCCTTGAGCCGGACCACGCGGCCGACGATGTTCTTCAAGGTCGGCCCGGCGATTTCCGAACCATCGGTGGAATGACAGCTCAGACAGCCCTCGGCTTCCATCAGTTGCCGGCCCCGCTCCAGGTCGCGACTGGCTCCTCCGGTCAGATAGCGAAGGATCAGATTCAAATCCTTGTCCGACATGTCCTGGGCATAGGACGGCATGGTGTTGTCCTGACCGACCACAATCTCCACGCTCGGTTCCAGGATGGCCCGGCGCAGATAGTCCTGGTCAACGATCAGGGTCAGGGTGCCGCCCTGTCCGGTCACGGTCCGCTCGGCCCCGTAGATGCCCTGCAGGGTCGGCCCCACGTCTTCGGATCCATCCAGGGAATGACAGCTCAGGCAGCCGTAGGTTTCGAACAAGGCCTCGGCTTCCTTGTCATCGTCGCTCTGGCCGCTGTACCAGACATCAAAAGCCTCGGGCTCCATGACTTCCACGGTGGACAGCATGTTGGCGTGCCGCAGTCCGCAGTACTCGGCGCAGAGGATATCGTAGGAACCGGTCCGTTCGGCCTGAAACCAGGCATAGGTCTGCATGCCCGGAACCGTGTCGATCTTGATGCGAAAGGCGGGCACGAAAAAACTGTGGATGACGTCGACAGAGGTCATGTCCAGCCGCACGGCCCGGTCCTTGGGGACATACAGCGTGCTGGCCCGCTTGCCGTTGTCGTAGGTGAAGACCCAGGACCACATCCGGGCCGTGACCTGGACCTTCATGGCGTCGGCCGGCACGGAGCGCAGGGCCTTGTAGCTGTTCCAGCCGAAATAAAACATGCCCATGACCAGGATGGTCGGGATGACCGTCCAGATGATCTCGGCCAGGACATTGCCGCGAATGTCCGCAGCCTGCGGATGGCGGCTGTGATGGTAACGGATCACGAACCAGATCATGAGGATGGTGATGAAGACCAGAATGGCCGCCGAGATGCCGAAAATGAGCAAAAAGGCCTGATCCACCTGGGCCGCGACCTGGGTCACTGCAGGAGTCATAGCCCCTCCTGCGGCCGGTAGGCCACGTCGAAAAAGGTGAATCCGATGAAAATGGCCAGAATGACGAACACGATCAGCACGAACGCCCCGAGCAGGCGGTGCTCGTATTTAAGGTGCATGAAAAAGAAGACCACCAGCGCGGCCTTGGTCGTGGCGACCGACATGGCCACCAGCACGTTCAGAAAGCCGAAGTCGAACCAGGTCACTCCGACGGTGATGGCGGTCAGAACCATGAGCCCCAGCCAGATTTTGGTCAAAAGCCCAAAGGGCATGATGTGTTTTTCCGTCATATCAGCTGATCAGGTAAAAAAGTGGAAAAAGGTAAATCCAGATCAGATCGACCAGATGCCAGTACAGGCCGCCGTTCTCCAGGACCACGAAATCATCGGCCGTGACCCGGTCCTGCCAGATGCGCAGGCCGCAATAACCGAGAATGGCCGCGCCGATGACCACATGCAGGCCGTGGGCTCCGGTCATGACATAGTACAGTCCGAAAAAGATATTAACCCCGCCCGCGCCGCCGGCCAGTTCGGGCGAACCCGGATAGATGCCGTGGCTGATCTTGGCCGACCATTCGAAAAACTTGTTGACCATGAACACCCCGGCCAGGGTCACGGTGGCCGCCAGCAGCCACAGGCACAAGCGCTTGCGACCCTGCTGCAGGGCCGAGATGGCCAGCGCCACGGTCAGACTGGAGGTGATGAGCACCACGGTGTTGGCCGTGCCGAAAATGCGGCTCAGTTGCAGGCCGCCCTGGTGAAACTCCTCCGGGTAGCGATGCAGATAGACCGCATAGAGCAGAAACAATCCGCCAAAGAGCAGGATCTCGGTGAAAAGAAAGAGCCACATGCCGAGCTTGGCTCCCGCATAGTCCTTGTGGGCCTCACTCATCGCGGACCACCCCCTCGTAGTTGTACGGCCCGCGCACGGTAACGGGTGGATCAAGAAAGGTCAGATGCTGGGGCGGACTGGGCAGTGTCCATTCCAGGGTGGCCGCGCCCCACGGATTGGGCCCCACGGTGCGCGGGCCGCGCAGGCATTTGCCAAGCCCCCAGAACATGGTGATCAGGCCGGCCACCAAGACCCACGAACCCACGGTGGAGACCATGTGTCCGGTGTGGTACATGGGCAGGTAGTCGTAATAGCGACGCGGCATGCCCTGCAGACCGATGATGAACATGGGGAAATAGAGCATGTTGAAGCCGCCGATGAGCAGGTACCAGCTCCAGGTGGCCAGACGCCGGTCATACATGCGGCCGAAAATCTTGGGAAACCAGTAGTGCATGGCCGCGAACAGCCCGAAACCCGTGCCGCCGAAGATGACATAGTGGAAATGGGCGACAACGAAGTAGGTGTCGTGGACATGGATGTCCGTGCCGGCCGAGCCCAGCACCAGTCCGGTCAGGCCCCCGGCCGAAAAAAGAAAGATGAAGCCCAGGGCGTAGAGCAAGGGCGGCTCCAGATAAATGGACCCCTTGTACAGGGTCGCCACCCAGTTGAAAACCTTGATGGCCGAAGGGATGGCGACGACAAAGGTCAGAAAGGAAAAAACCATGACCGCCGTGTCGCTCATGCCGCTGGCAAACATGTGGTGCGCCCAGACCAGGGAACCGGCAAAGGCGATGGCCAGACTGGACACGGCGATGGTCTTGTAGCCGAAGATGGATTTGCGGGCAAAGGTCGGGATGATTTCCGAGACCACGCCCATGGCCGGCACGATCATGATGTACACGGCCGGGTGGGAATAAATCCAGAACAGGTGCTGATACAGCAGGGGGTCTCCGCCCTTGGCCGGATCGAACAGGCCGATGCCCAGCAAGCGCTCGATAAAAACCAGGGCCACGGTGATGCCCAGGACCGGCGTGGCCAGAAGCTGAATCCAGGCCGTGGCGTACAGGGACCAGACAAAAAGAGGCATTTTGCCCCAGGTCATCTTGGGCGCACGCAACCGGTGGATGGTGGTGATGAAGTTGAGTCCGGTCAGGATGGACGAAAAACCCAGAATAAAGACCGCGATCACGGCCAGGGACACGTTGGTCGTGGTCCGTTCGCTGAAGGGCACGTAAAAGGTCCAGCCCGTGTCCGGCGGCCCTCCCCCCGTGAACAGGCTGACCACGGCCAGCAGGGCGCCGGTCAGGTACAGCCACCAGGAAAAAAGGTTCAGCCGCGGAAAGGATACGTCCTCGGCCCCGATCTGCAGCGGCAGAAAGATGTTGCCGAAGGCGGCCGGAATGCCCGGAATGACAAACAAAAAAATCATGACCACGCCATGCAGGGTGAACATGGCGTTGTAGGTCTGGGCATCCATGATGTCGCGGCCCGGAGCGATCAGTTCCAGACGCATCAGGACGCCCAGCACCACGCCCACGGCGAACATGAGCAGGATGGACCCCAGGTAGAGCATGCCGATGCGCTTGTGGTCCGTGGACAGAATCCAGGACAGGATGCCCGTGCGCCCCGGATAGGAGTCGAGAAAAGGAACGGTTTCACCGGGACTGTGCATGTAAGAACCCCATGATAGTGGTTGCCGCGCAGAAAAAATCGGACGCCGGGTACGTGCTAGCCCTGATCCGAGTTCCGGCGTGGACGTTTCTTGCGTCCGGCCAGCAGCAAGGCCGCCAGCAGCACGCCGAGAATGATCAGGATACCCGTGCCCGTGATCTTCATAAAGTTGAAAACATAACGTTTTCCTTCAGGATCATAGGAAAAGCAGTAGGCCAGCACCCGCTTGACCGACAACCCGACCTGTTCCTTGCCGGCCTCGGTGGCGGCCATGGTCAGGTCAAAGGCCAGAGGGCGCGTGCCGTACAGATAGCGCACGATCTTGCCCTTGGGCGACACGGCCATCAGGGCCATGGGATGAATAAAATCGCGGCCGTCCCGCCGAAAGCCGAATCCCAGGGAATTCATGAAAAGACGGATATTGGCTTCGTCGCCGGTCAGAAAACGCCACCCGTGTTCGGGATAGGTGAAATTCATGGCGGCCATGAAATTGCGCTGCTGGTTGGCGGCCAGTTCCGGGGTGTCGGTCTCGTCGAAACTGATGCTCACGATTTGAAAATCCCGGCCCGGTTCAAGCTTGACGTCCGGCAGCACGGCCGCCAGGGCGCTCTGAATGATGGCGCAGACGCTGGGACAGGTGAAATAGACGGGCACGATGATGGTCGGCTTGTCGATGATCTCGGCCATGGTCACGCTTTGTCCGGTTTCATCGACAAAACGGGCTTCGGCCGCGACATACTGACCGAGCTTTTCGGTTATGGTGATGTCGGCCGGATCGGACGCGGCCGGAACGGGATGGACGTGTTCGGCCGAATTCTCTGCGCCGTGATCGGCATGGCGGGCGTTGTCAGCCCCATGGCCCTCGTGTCCGGCATGGTCCATTTTTTCGGCACCGTGTCCACCATGCATGGCCGGCGCAGTGATTTCAGCCGGCTCCGGATGACCGCCGTGATCCGCTGTTTGCGTCTCCCGGCCGGAGTGACCGTCACCATCCCCGGCCGGCCCGGAATGTCCGCCATGATCCCCCTGGGCCTGAACAGCATGGTCATGGGCGCTGACCGCCGCGCTGACGTCACCTGCCGACTGCACGGGACTTGTTGCCTGGGCAAGCCCGGCAACGAATACACAGAGGAGAACAAAGAAAAATCGCATGCCGACCTCAAGAAAACGCCCCTCTGGACGAGGGGCGAAATTGACTACAGGCTACCGGAATACTGCGCTAAAGACTCAATCTCTTCATCTGAGAGAGGCTTGACGACGCGTTCCATCAAGGATTTTTTCTCACCGCCGTAACTTCCGGCCTTGTAGCCGACCAACGCCGTTCGGATGTCGTCCACGGCCATGCCTTGCAGGGGCTTGGTCATGCCCATGCCGACTTTGGCGCCATTTTCGCCATGACATCCCTTACACGACTTGGCGTAAATAGCGGAGCCTTCGGTTGCGGCCCCGGCAGCAGCGACAAATACGGCAAATGCCAACAGCAATCCTGCCATGAATTTCATTTCTCAAACCTCCACTAAATAATTGCAATCACGGACACAGCGCCTTTCGCTTTTCCTCATCCACTAAAAATTGACGCACCCTGCCAACCTCTTCGGCCTCAAGCAGGTCACTCTGATACTCGACCATGCGCAGGATGGTTGCATCCCACCACGGTTCATCGTTGGTTTCCACCAAACATGTTTTTTCAAGATCATGACAGCCCACACATCGGTCAAGAATGAGCGAGCCGGTTTCACCGGCCCAGACCATACCGGCACAGAGCAGCATCACGACTGTGACTCCGGACACCAACGGGTTCATAACATTCTCCTTCGGTCAAATGCCTTTAACACATTACGTTTACTGGGGTACATCAGGTCAAAGGAAAAAAAAACCGGAATTTTTCGAAAAACCAGAACACACTCCTGCCCCATCAGCCCGGCCAAAGCGGGATCACAGGCATGGCCGCTACGCTGGATGGATATCCCTGTAGGAGCGTGTCTTTATCAGGCCACTGCCCGTTCAGCCCGGCTCTTGCGCCATTGCCGCCAGCCGTCCTGCAGGGAGCACAAGACCGGGACCACGACCAGGGTCAGGAGCGTGGCCACCAGCAGGCCGAAGATGACGGCCACGGCCATGGGCCCCCACCACTGGGCCGATTCCGACTCCGTGACCAGCTCCATCTGAAAAAAATCAAAGCTCACTCCCACGGCCATGGGCAACAGGCCCAAAATGGTGGTGATGGCCGTCAGCAGCACGGGCCGGAATCTGGTCAGACCGGCCCGGATCAGGGCGTCACGTGTCTGCAGGCCCTGTTTTTTGAGCTGCTCGAAGTAGTCAATGAGCACAATGGCGTTGTTGACGACCACCCCGGCCAGGGAAATGACTCCCACCCCGGTCATGATGATGCCAAAAGGCATGCCCGTGACCAGCAGTCCGCCAAAAACACCGATAAAGGACAAAACCACGGAGGTCAGGACAATAAACGGCGTGACCAGGGAATTGAACTGGGCGACCAGGACCATGAAGATGAGAAAAATGGCCGCGACAAAGGCTTCGGCCAGAAACTCCTCGGCCTTGCGCTGCTCCTCCTGCTCGCCGGCAAAGGCATAGGAATAGCCACGCGGCCAGTCCATGGACTTCAACCGTCCGTCCAGCTCGCGGATGACATCGTTGGCTAGGCGACCGCTGACCCCCGAAGACACGGTCACGACCCGCTTCTGATCCTTGTGGTTGATGGCTCCCAAGCCGCTGGCCAGACGCACCTCGGCCAGGGTGGTCAGGGGCACGGGCTCGCCGTTCGGGCCGGAGACCGTGATACGGCGCAGGGCTTCGATCGATTGCCGATCCTTTTCCGGCAGCTTGACGATGATGTCGTATTCGTCCTTGCCCTCGCGGTAGACCCCGACCTTGGCCCCGTTGATGGCCGACTTGACCGTGTGGGCCACGGTAAAGGTGTCGAGATCAAGCAGGGCTGCTTTCTCCTTGTCGACCCGGACCTGGATTTCCGGCTTGCCGATAACAAGGTTGTCCTTCATGTCGACGATACCCGCAATGTCGCGCATCATGGTCCGGATCTGTTGAACCAGTTGGGCCAGGACGATCATGTCCTGACCATAAATTTCCAGACTGACCGGGTCACCCGTGGGCGGACCGTCCTCTTCCTTCTCAACCCGCAACTCGGCCCCGGTGATCATCGGGGCCAGCCGCTCGCGCACCTCGTTGATAATGGCCGAGGAATCGCGCCCGCGCTCGGCAATGGGTTTGAAATCAAGCGTCACCGCCCCCAGATGGGTGCCGCTCCCACCGCCGCCGAAATCGCCGCCCGTGGACGCGCCCGTGCTGCCCATGACAAAACGCACGTCCTCGTATTCCGAAACCACGTCCTCAATGACTCGGACCAGCCGGTCCGTGGCGTCCAGGTTGGTGCCGACCGGCAGTTCAACATTGGCATAGGCCCGTTTGGGCTCGGTATCGGGAAAAAATTCCACGCCCTTGCCGAACATGCCAAAGGCCGTGATCGAACCGAAAAACATGATCACGGCCAGGCCCAGCACCACGGTCCGGTGGTTGAGGGACCAGGTCAGAATCTTCAGATAAACCCGCTTGGAACGTGAATTGGCCAAACCGCCGTCGTCGGCGAAGCGAGGCGCCTTGGCCGTCTGGTACCGGGCCGAGAGGACCGGATTGACCACCAGGGCCACGAACAGGGAGCCCATCAGGGCCAGGATGACGGTCTTGGGCAGAAAGGACATGAATCCGCCCATGATTCCGGGCCAAAAGACCATGGGCAAAAACGCCCCGACCGTGGTCAAGGTCGAGGTGATGACCGGCCAGGCCACCTCGCTGGTGCCGTCCAGGGCCGCGGCGAAGCGGGTCTTGCCCTCCTGCATGTGGCGATAAATGTTCTCGACAATGACAATGCCGTTGTCGACCAGCATGCCCAGGGCCAGGATCAGGGAAAAGAGGACAACCATGTTCAGGGTGATGTCCAGCGCGCGCAGCAGGGCAAAAGTGATGAGCATGGACAAGGGGATGGCCACGGACACGAACACGGCCGACCTGCCGCCGATAAAGACCAGGACCACGACCAGCACCAGGATGAGGCCGGTCAGGATGTTGTTTTCCAGGTCCGCGACCATGCTGCGGATGTCTTCGGCCATGTCGGCCGTGAGACTGATGGTCAGGGAGGGCGGAAGAAAGGTGCGCATCTCCTCCACCACATCGCGGACGCGGTCGTTGATGGTGATGATGTTCTCGCCGCTGCGCTTGACGATCTGAATGGTCACGGCGTTTTCGCCGTTCAGGCGGCTCAGCGACGTCGGGTCCTTGTGATGGTCGCGGATGGCGGCCACGTCGCGCAGATAGACGGGTTTTCCGTCGCGGACAAAGGCGACAATGGCGTCGATCTCGGCCGGATGCTGAAAATCCTCGGGCACACGGACCTGATAGCGGGCGTCGCCGATATCCATGGAACCGCCGGGCATGTTGACGTTGCCCCGCTCCACGGCCTGCAGCATGGAACTGAACGGCACCCGGTAGGCTCCGACCCGGTCCAGATCGAACTCGACATGGATTTCACGCTCCAGGCCGCCGATGATGCGGGCGTCGAGCACGCCGGGAATGGACTCGAACCGGTCCTCAAGCTCCTCGGCAAAGACCTTGAGCCGCTTCAGGCTGAACGGGCCGGACAGGACAACCTGAATGATGGGCATGTCCGAGAAATTCATCTCGCTGATGACCGGGTCGTCCTCCAGCTCCGACGGCAGATCGCCTTTGGCCTGATCGACTTTGTCCCGGACTTTCTGTAGGGCGTCGTCGATGTCGACGCTCGGCAGAAACTTGATGGCAATGGTCGACGACCCGTCGTCGGACTGGGAGGTCAGCTCCTCCACGCCCTCCAGGCCTTTCAGCTTGCGCTCCAGAGGCACGGTGATCAGTTTTTCCATGTCCTCGGGGGCCACACCCTCGTAATCCGTGGTCACGAAAATGTACGGAATCTGAATGTCCGGCGCAGCCTCGCGCGGCAGCTTGGCGTAACTGTACAGCCCGGCGACCACGATCAGCACCAGGAAAACCATGACCAGCGGCTGGTTTCTGACCGCCCCTTGGTTGATGATCATCGCACGTTCACCCTGGTTCCATCCTCGACCTCGGCCTGACCGGCGACAATGAGCCGGTCACCGGACTGCAGGCCGCTGATGATCTGCACCCGGTCGCCCTCGATGATGCCGATGGCCACGGTGCGGGCCCTGGCCACGCCGTTCTCTTCGACAAAAACGACCCGCTCGCCACCCTTGTCCTGAATGGCAAAGAGCGGCGCGGTCATGGCGTCGGGAACCGTGCGGCGCAAAAAGGTGGCGCGGGCGATCATACCCGGTCTGATGCGGCCGTCGGCGTTGTCGACAATCACCCGGACCCGAAAGGTACGCGTGGCCGGGTCAGCCTTCCAGGCGACGAAATCGACCTGGCCGTTCCACCGACTGTCCGGCCAGGCATCCATGCTGACGGCGGCCGGCTGGCCCGTGGTCAGAAAACGGATGTCACTCTCGGGCACGTTGAAGTTGATGCGCATGGTCGAGGTATTGACAATCTCGATCACGGGGTCGCCTTCGCCGACAAATTCACCCGGATCGACGAATACCGCGTTGACGATTCCGTCCAGGGTCGAGACCACGCTGCCGTGCCCCAGTCCGACCTCGGCCTCCTGCAGCACGGTCCGGGCCACGGCCTGCTCGGTCCGGGCCTGATCCAGTTCCTCGCGGGCCAGGACTTCCCGTTCGTGCAGGGCCTGACGACGCCGGAGCTGTTCGTCGGCCAGATGCAGATTGGCCTTGGCCCGGTCTCTGGCCGCCTGCAGGGACTTGAGATCAATGCGGGCCACGGTCTGGCCTCTGCCGACCCGGTCTCCCTCGGTCACCCCGACCCACTCCACGGGTCCGCCGCGCGGTGCGGCCAGGCGGATGTCGGCCGCGGCCTCGGTCTCGCCGGGCAGGATGAGAATGTCCTGCATGGGCGAGGCGACAACCGCCTCCACCCGGACATTGACCACGAATTCCTTGGGCCCGTCATCTGTAGCGTTGGCGTCGGCAGCCTGTTCCTTGCACCCGGCCAACAGCAGCAACACCGGCAAAACCATCAGACACCATTGTAGTATTCTTCGCACGTCCCTTGCTCCAGCACCTGCCTGATTCCGCCGAGGCAGAATTGGGTGATATGCCCGGCCACGTCCCGGATATCCTCGGGCGAAAAGGCCTGACCACCCCGCAGGGCAATAAGTTTGTCACGGTTATGATTGTAAAAGAGAATCTGAGAGACAATGGAGCGTACAATCAGCATGGCGGTATCAAAGGATATCTCCGCCCGGTTCCCCGCCAATTCCCGGATGAGCGGAATCAGGAATTCGCCGACCGCATGCCTGTGCCGGTCGGCGTAGGGCTCAAAGGCCGGGCTTGGACGGACAAAGGCGTCGGACAGCATCTGGCCGAGCAAGACGTCGTCGCGCTGGTCTGTGGGCAGCAGAATGCGGCACAGAAAGCCGCGGACAAATCCGTGCAGGCGCTCCCTGGCCGGAGCTGTTGCCGGAATCCCGCCGTCCATGGGGTACAGGACCAACAAATCGTCCAGATGCCGTCCCAGGACCTCGGCCAGCAGGCCGTCCTTGCCGCCGAAATGGTAGCTGACGGCGGCCACATTGGCGTTCGCTGCCCGGCAGATGTCGCGCACGGTCACACTGGAGCCCTTGGTCGCAAAGACATGCCGCGCCTGGACAAGCAAACGCTGCCGGGTCGCCGGGTCCGCCGACGTGGCCGGTTCGTGGCAACAGACCGTGCAGGATTCCAGTCCATGCCTGACAGCCTGGGCCAAGCGTTTTCCAATGCTCTGTTTCTCCATCATCACCTCAGATTCAAACGCCGTTTGAAATATTGTTTTCCCACTGTCAAGAATGAACGCTGCATGTCCGACACAAGACACAAAAAAGGGCGCCCAAGGCGCCCATGTTTCAGCAAGAAAACGAAAACCGTCAGACTTGGCGCTTCCTGCGCATGACAACCACTGCCAACAAACCCGAACCCAGCATCCAGACAGCTGCGGGGACAGGGAC
>CAZYZA010000063.1:0-9052 GCA_964651415.1 uncultured Desulfovibrionaceae bacterium | reverse complement strand
CCAACCCACACCATCAGCGCAAGCATCACAAAAGCCCACGTTTTCGCCTTCATAATTCCTCCTCCAGCCGGCGCTTCCGGCGGTATCGTCCTCGCAGTCGTCTCGTTGAAAAATCGCGACCATCTTTGTGAAACAAAATCAGCAATCGCACCTGGTTTGGCAAGCATGAATCTGAAATTCATACCATGGGCCAAAAGTGTGAGACAGGCTGATCTTGTCCTGCGATCCCACCCAGGCGCACCCGGAGCAAAGGCAAACTCGCGGGCATGGCCCGTCCACCCCCAAACCTCAGTCCGCACAGGAACGCCCGCGAGTGCGAAGGCCTTTTCACGCCAGGTTCAGACGTGAGCCGGCCTTGGTCAGGCTGTCGTGGAGGCTGATGACCGGGTGGGAATGGGACAGCCCCAGCACCTTGAGCAGCTTGCAGACCGCAAACCGATCGCTCTGACGCCGGTAGTCCGCCAGCCACGTTTGCAAGGCCGCCTCCTCTTCCGCGCTGCGGGGAAAACTGACCTTGAAACCCCGACACTTCATGCGCGACGGCTTGGGGGTCAGTCGGGCGCGGTAACATTTCTGGCGAGCGCAAAGCCAGGCGTAGAGGTGATCCGCCTGGAAATCACGGAAGAGCTGGGCGACCGCGGCACTGTCCGGCGCAAAGTCCCGCCCTGTCACGATCAGCCGCACCCCGCTGTGGGTGGCGTAGATCCGGATGCCCAGATCGCGATATTCCGGCCGTGCCGCCTGCCGCTCAACCATCTCCACGATGCGGTCCTGCATGGACTGTTTGCGCGGGCCGAACAGCAACCGTTTCAGACCGCCCAGCACCCCCTCGCGCACCCGGTCGATATCAACGAAAACGATATGCTCGGAATTGAGAACCTCCGCTCCGTAGCGATTGCGGGAGATCAGATTGCGGTCGTCGACCACCCGGACCACCTCTTCGCGGATGCTGGTCTCATACCCTTCCAGGCGTCTTTGACCCTTGTCGATCCTGGTCTGGAGAGCGGCCAGCAGCTCCTTGGCCTGCTGACGGGCGTGTTCCTCGGAAAGATCCGAACGCCCGTAGCAACCGGCCTTGCGGGGCATGCCGTCAATGAGGAGTTCACCTTCCTCCCGCACCCAATATCTATAAAACCGCATCGCGCTCCTCCTTATCGGCAGTCAGGCAAATAAAGTGCCTCATATCACTCGTTGCGTAAAAACGGCGCCACCTTGCGCCCAAGAGCCCGCCACGTGCCAAGCAGCCCCATCACCAAGGAGACGGCCACTCCGGCCAGCACGGTCAGCAGGCCGATAAGCAGATCCGGAGTGAAGCTCATCTTCAGCAATCCACTGACCACCCCCCAGGCCGCAAGGGTGCCGAGCAGCAGGCTGCCCAGGCTGGTGAACAGTCCGGCCAGGGAAAACTCGGCCACGAGAATGGCCAGGATGTCCCGCCGCGTGGCCCCGCAGACCTTGTAGATGACGCTGTCGTAGATGCGTCGGTGCTGGTCGGCGGAAAAGGCCCCGGCCAGGACCAGAAATCCGACCGCCAGGGCCACCCCGGCCATGACCTGGAAAATGAGCACGGTGCGGCTCATGATCCGGGCTGCGTTGTCCAGCACCTCGCGGATGGTGACCACGGCCACGTCCGGATACCTCCCGGTGACCCGGGCAAAAAGGCTGTCCTCCTGATCCACGCCGTAGGCCGCGCCGAGCCAGGTCTGGGGAGCGGCATCCAGCACGCCGGGAGAAAAGAGGATGGCGAACTGCATGGCCAGGGTCCGCCAGTTGACCTCGCGGATGCTGTCGATGGTCGCGGTCAGGTTGCGGCCCAGCACGTTGACGGTCAGGGTGTCGCCGACGTCCACGCCGAATCCGCGCGCCAGGTCCGAGGTCAGGGAAATGAGCGGCGGCCCGGCATAATCCGGCTCCCACCACTGCCCCCGCACCAGGGTGCTGCCGGGGGGCAGGTCCTGGCTGTAGGACAACCCGCGGTCGCCGCGCACGGCCCATTCCACGTCCTCGGCCACGACTGCGTTTTCCACCGGCGTGTCCTTGATGAGAACGATGCGCCCCCGGATCATGGGCCGCAGATCCAGCCGGGACACGCCGGGCGTTTCCAGAACCATGGCCCGGAAATCCCCGACCTGATCGGGACGGATGTCCATGAAGAAAAAGGCCGGCGCTTCCTCCGCCAGTTCGGCGGTCAGCGCCCTGGACAGACTGGCGTTGACCATGACCACGGCCACCAGGGCGGTCAGACCGAACCCCAGGGCAAAGACCAGGCTGACGCCCGGAGAACCGGGCCGATGGATGTTGGCCACGCCGACGCGCAGACTGGGCCGGGGCAGGCGCGGCGCCCGGCCCGCCAGCCACCGGATGGCCCGGGCCATGAGGGTGAACAGCACCCAGGCGCACAGAGTGCCGCCGACAAACCAGGACGAAAGCTTGGAATCCCCCGAAAACCAGAAGACCATGGCCGCCAGCAGGACAAAGGCGGCCCCGGTCGGCAGGATGGCGGCCCTGGGCATGCGGGTCAGATCGGCGGACACGTAGCCCCGGAAAATTCCCGACGGCCGGACCATGACCGCGCGGAAAAGCGGCGGCATGGAAAAGGCCAGGGTCGTGACCAGTCCGAACAACGCGGCCTGCAGCAGGGGTTCGGCGTACAGCCCGACCCGGGCCTGGATGGGCAGCACGTCGGCGAAAAAGCCGCCCACCAGCCACGGCACCACGGCCCCGCCAACCAATCCGGCGCATGCCCCGGCAAACCCCAGGACCAGCACCTGCAGCAGGTAGGAGACGAACAGCACCCGGCTGGGGCCGCCCATGCATTTCATGGCCGCCATGTGGGTCAACCGCGCCCCGAGATATCCGCGCACCCCGCCGGCAATACCCAGCCCACCGACCAGCAGGGCGCTCAGGCCGACCAGGGTCAGATCGACATTCAGGCGCTCAAGCATGGTCCGCACCCTGGGAGCGGCGTGCAGATAGTCCCGAACCCGCCAGCCGGACTCGGGAAAGGCGGCCCGGACAGCCTCGGCCGTACGCACCGCGTCCCCGCCAGGCATGCGCAGCAGATATTCGGCCCGGAACAGACTGCCGGGCTGAACCAGCCCGGTGGCCTCAAAGGCCTCGGCGCCGACCATCAGCCGGGGACCAAGGCTGAAAAATTCCACCACCCGGTCCGGTTCGCGGGCAATGACACCCCGCAGCTGAAACCGCACCTCGCCGACCACGATCTCGTCGCCGATCCCAAGCCCGAGCCGCGTCAGCAGATCCGGCCCGGCCAGGGCGCCGGGCAGCCCGCCGGTCTCGGCCAGCAAGTCCTGGACCTCGCCGCCGCCGTCCACCTCCAGCTGACCGTACAGGGGGTAGAGCCGGTCCACACCTTTCAGTTCCACCAGCAGGGACCGCGCCGCCCCGGCCGGATTTTCCACCCTGGCCATGGTCCGGGTGTTCAAGGTCCGACTGACCTCGCCCAGTCCGCGCAGGTACGTTTCTTCGGCAGCGCTCAGATCGCGCGAGGTCAGAGCCACGCTCAGATCGCCGCCCAAAATGGCCTTGGCGTCCTTGGCCAGCCCCTCTTCCAGGGCGCGGCCGAGGGAACCCACGGCGCTGATGGCCAGCACCCCGAGAAAGAGGCAGCCCAGAAACACTCCGAAGCCGCCGATGCCGGCCCGCAGTTCACGCCGGCACAGACGCAGGGCCAAGGCCCAGTCCCGGATGCTCATCGTTCCTCCAGTCGGCCCGAAAGCATGGTCACGGTCCGTCCGCAACGCCTGGCCAGGGCAGGATCGTGGGTCACCAAAATCAGCGTCGTGCCCTTCTCGGCCTGCAAGCCGAAAAGCAGTTCCATGACCTTCTGACCCGTGTCCTGATCCAGGTTCCCGGTGGGCTCATCGGCCAGAATGATCCCCGGCCGGGGGGCAAAGGCGCGGGCCAGGGCCACCCGCTGCTGTTCGCCGCCGGAGAGCTGCCCCGGATAGTGGTTGCGGCGATGCCCGAGCCCGACCTGCTCCAGGGCGGCCAGGGCCAGTTCCCGGGCCTGGGAATGATGGGCGAATTCCAGGGGCAGGGCCGCGTTTTCCAGGGCAGTCATGGTCGGGATGAGGTGAAAGGCCTGAAAAACGATGCCCAGATGCTCGCGCCGGAACCGGGACAAATTGTCTTCGCTCAGAGCGGTCAGCTCTGTTCCGGCCATGTGCACCGTGCCGGAACTGGGGCGCTCCAGACCGGCCATCAGCATCAGCATGGTCGTTTTGCCGGAGCCGGACGGTCCGACCACGGCCAGGGTCTCTCCCGCAGCGACCTGCAGGTTGACGCCGGTCAGAATATTGACCGGCCCGGCGCCGGCGGTTAGCGTCAGGTGAACATCGTGCAGCCATACAGAAGGAGTCGTCATGTCGTATTTCCTGTCGTTAGTGATCGTCGTGGTCGCGGCCGTGTGCCTTCCGGCCCGCTCGGCCTGGGCTCAGCCCGAAATTCATATCCTCGCCTTTGGAGACAGCCTGACCGCAGGGTATGGCCTGGCCTCATCCGAATCCTTTGCCGCCCAGCTGGAAAGCCGTCTGCGGGAAAACGGCCACAAGGTCCGGGTGACCAATGCGGGCGTGTCCGGAGACACTTCCGGCGGCGGCCTGGCCCGGCTGGATTGGTCCCTGCAGGACAGACCCGACCTGGTTATCCTCGAACTGGGAGCCAATGACGGCCTGCGCGGCCTGAAGCCGGAGCGCATGCGCGAAAACCTGGAAGCCATCATCGCCAAAATCCAGGCGACTGAAGCCAGGATCATTCTGGCCGGGATGCGCTCTCCGGTCAATTGGGGACCGGCCTACCGCATCGCGTTCGAGGAGGTTTTCCCGGACCTGGCCAAGAAATACAGTCTGGCCTTCTATCCCTTTTTCCTGGAAGGCGTGCTGTCGGAGCCGTCTCTGCTGCTGGACGACGGTCTGCACCCCAATGCCAGGGGAGTCGCCGGAATCGTCGACGGCATTCTGCCCCTGGTCACGACAGAGTTGCAGACCCTGACCCAAACCGCCGACTGACCCCCGCGCGAACGCATCGGAGCCGTCATGAATGTCCTGCCGTTCTTTGTTTTAGCCGTACTGTGCGGTCTGTGGTACCTCTCGACAAAAATCATGCGCACCACCCTGGAAGCGCTGTCCACACCCCTGGACAAAATCCGGCTCCGCAACCATGTCCCGTCCACTCCGGAAATACGTCCGCCCATGCGTCAGGCCGAAGAATGGGCCGGGGATCATGGATACCAGGACGACATCATGTTTGATTTTTTCCTGGTCAGCGAAGAGCACGGCCTGTTCTGCCGGACCTGGAAAAATCCTGTGGAGCGTACGTATCTTGTTTTTTACTTCGGCCTGGGCCGCCATTTTCTGGAACTGGTGACCATCTACGACGACAAGACCGGCGTGACCACGACCAACGCTCCCGACGCCCACACCCTGCCCGCCGCGCCCGGCGCCTTCATCCAGAGCTTTCCCGGCCAATCGTTGCCCGATCTGTACACCCGACACCGGGAAGGTCTTTCCACCCTGGAAAGGCGCACGGGCCTGTCGCCGCAGGAACGACCCGAGGAAACGACGGAACTGATCGCCCGGTCCCTCATGCGCCAGGCCCGATATGTGGCCTCCATCGGAGGATGGCAATGGAAAGGCTTGTGGTGGATGACCGTGCGCAAAAAACGCATGATCGGCAAGGACGTGGGCTGGCAGCTGGATCAATTCGGCGTCCATGAACCCGAACCCGCCTCCAGGCGGCTGCAATAGGTCCCGGCCATGCCCATCCTGCTGGCTCTGCTGATCATCCTCACCTGGCCGTGTTCCGGCCGGGCAGAGGATCTGACCGTGGTCTATCTGGAACGCCCACCCTACTACTTCACGGAAAATGATCAGCCCGAAGGGTTTTTGCTCAGCCTGACGCAGGACATTCTGGACAGCGCCCAAATTTCCGCGACCTTTACCCCCATGCCTCCCAACCGCATCCTGGCGACATTGCAGGCCGACAACCAGCCAACATGCACCGTTGGATGGTTCCGGACGCCGGAACGCGAGGACTTCGCCCTGTTCAGCCGGCCCATCTACCGCGACAAGCCCATTGTGGTCCTGACCACGACAACCCTGGCCCCTGATCTGCGACAACACTCCAGCCTGACGGATTTATTCAGCGACTTCCGTCAGACCATGGCCCAGGTCTCGTCCTTTTCCCACGGCCGCATCGTGGACGACCTCATCCAGCAGCACGCTGTCCGGACCATCGTTGTCGCCAGCGGGCAGAAAACCCTGCCCCGACTCATTGCCGAGGGCCGGGCGACCTACATGCTCATCGCGCCGGAAGAAGTCGAGACACTCCTGCTGATCTCGGGACTGGACCCGACCCTGTTCACCACCCTGGCCATGACCGACGCGCCGCAGGGCAATCTGCGCTATCTGATGTTCAACAAATCCATACCCATGGAACTTCTGGACAAGATCAACGCCGCCATTGCCGAGCACACCGATCAGGCTGCGATTCTGCCGGATCACAATCAGCCATGACCCTGGCTCCACTGAACTACGCTCCCCCCACCGAGCCCTGGCTGGACATCATGCACCAGGACCGGGACATGGTGGTCGTCAACAAGCCCAGCGGACTGTTGTCCGTGCCGGGACGCACGCCCGATCTGGCCGATTCCGTCCTGACCCGAATCCGCCGGGATCACCCCCAGGCGCAGGCCGTGCATCGTCTTGACCTGGGCACCTCCGGCGTGCTGGTCGTGGCCACCCGGCGCAAGGCCGAAGCCGCTCTGCGCGGGCAATTTCAGGACCGCCGGACCCGCAAGGTCTATCTGGCCCTGGTCCATGGACACCTGGAGCCTGATTCCGGCCGCATCGACCAGCCTCTGATCTGCGACTGGCCCAACCGGCCCCGGCAGATCATCTGCCCCGTCAACGGCAAGCCGGCCCTGACGGAGTTCGAGGTTGTCGAGCGCAGTTCCGCCACGACCCTTGTCCGCCTCATCCCCCACACAGGCCGGTCCCATCAGCTGCGCGTCCATCTGGCCAGCATCGGACACCCCATTCTTGGCGACAACCTCTACGGCCCCGATCCCGAGCCGGCCCAGCGGCTCATGCTGCACGCAAGCCGGCTCGGCCTATTCCATCCCTATTCCGAACAATGGCTGGTCTTTACCGCCCCCTGCCCTTTTGCGCCGAACCTTCAAGCCGCCTCGCTGCCCGAACCGTCATTGCCCCCGGACCTCGGCTGATTTCGATCAATACGCAAAGAAAATGCCTCGACCGCAATCCGGCCAAAGCCCTCGGTCCGCCCACCGGCTTGCACGGATGAACCGAAGTAAAAAAGGGGCCCCGGACAGACGCCCGGAACCCCTGCAAGGAGGAGGCGAGGTGATGGCCGATCAACGCTGCTTGAGCATCGCCGCCAGCATCCGCAGATGGCTGCGCTCTTCGTCGATACAGGCCTTGATGTATTTCTTTTCTCCTTCGGGCACGAACTCGTGCATCTCGACAAAGAAGAGAATGGTGTCCTTTTCAAATCCCATGGCCGTCTCGATGGCTTCCCGCGACGAACCCATGAACTGCTTCAGGTGCTCCACATCGCCCAGCCGGAACAGGGTGTGGGAATCGAGCAGGTACTTGAGATAATCCACGTACTCGTCTTCCTCGGCCCAGGCCGGCAACTCGACCTCGCCGACCTTTTCGTAGAGCTTGCGGAAGATTTCGCGGTGCTTGGTCTCTTCACCGGCCAAAAAGGAGAACAATTCTTTGAGCTTGGGCTCGGCCGTGGTTTCGACCAGACGATTGTAGAAAACCTCGCCGCGGGTCTCCACTTCCTGAGCCGCCAGCAAGATGTCGGTCGCCTTGAATATTCCTGCCATACAACCTCCTACAGTTCCGACGGCAGCTCTTTGAGCTGGGCATAGGTAAAGACCGGACCGTCCAGACAGACGTATTTGGTGCCGATGTTGCAGCGGCCGCAAATGCCCACCCCGCACTTCATGCGCTTTTCCAGGGTGGTGATGATGTTTTCATCGGCAAAACCCAGTTTCTTCAGGGCCTGCAGGGTGAATTTGATCATGATCGGCGGCCCGCAGGTCACGGCCACCGTATTCTTGGGCGACGGATTCATTTCCAGCAGCACGTTCGGGATCAGTCCGACCTTGTGCTCCCAGCCTTCGGCCGGATTGTCGATGGTCAGGACGGTGTTGACGTCCTTGCGGCTCGTCCACTCGGGCAGTTCGGCCTTGTAGGTCAGGTCGGCCGGGCTGCGCGCCCCGTAGAGCAGGGATATGTCCTTATAGTCCTTGCGGTTGTCCAGCATGTAGACAAAGAGCGTGCGCAAGGGGGCCATGCCGATGCCGCCGCCGATAAAGACGATGTTCTTGCCTTTCAGCTCCTCGACCGGAAAGGAATTGCCCAGCGGAGCGCGCACGCCGATCTGGTCGCCGGGTTGGAGCTGATGCAGGCGGGTGGTGACCTCGCCGACGCGCATGACGCTGAACTGGAGGTAGTCCATGCGGGTCGGCGAGGAGTTGATGACAAAGGTCGACTCGCCCACGCCGAAAACCGAGAGCTGCCCGACCTGTCCGGGCCGGAAGGTGAAGTCCTTCATGCGCTGCTCGTTGTTCAGCACCACGCGGAAGGTCTTGATATTGTGCGTCTCCTGGATGACCTCGACAATGGTGGCCATGTCCGGGAGATAGGGATTGGCGTTCATTCGGAGTACTCCTGTGCTGCGTTCACGATCTGCCGGATGTCCACTCCGGCGGGGCACTGCTTGATGCACCGGCCGCACCCGCAACAGGCGATGACGCCCTTATGCAGGTCCGGATAGTAGCTGAACTTGTGCCCGACCCGGTTTTTCAGGCGGTGCGCCTTGGTCGTGCGCGGATTGTGTCCGCTGCCTTCCAGAGTAAAGGTGTGGGACATGCAGTTGTCCCAGGTCCGGATGCGCCGGCTGTTCAACCCCAGGTCGTCGTCGGTGATGTTGAAGCAGTAACAGGTCGGGCACATGTAGGTGCAGGCTCCGCAGGAGATGCACTTGGCCGACTGGG
>CAZYZA010000062.1:0-21796 GCA_964651415.1 uncultured Desulfovibrionaceae bacterium | reverse complement strand
TTTCTTCCAGGGGGTAGCTGCTGATTTCCTGGCCTTCGAACAGGACGCGGCCCGAAGCGATGAAGCCGGGCTTGCTGATCAGGTTGATGATGGAAAAACCGGCCACGGACTTGCCGGCCCCGGATTCGCCGACCAGTCCCATGCGCTGGCCGGGGTCGAGGGTGAAACTGATGCCGTCAAGGGCGGTCAGGTCGCCGAAGCGCAGCCGGAATTTGACCACCAGATCCTGGACATGAAGAAGCGTGCTCATGCTCAGCCCTTGTAGAGTTTGGGATTGAGGACGTCGCGGACCCAGTCGCCCAGAAGATTGATGACCAGAATCAGCACCACGAGCAGGATGCCCGGAAACAGGGTGATCCACCACGCGCCGCTGAAAATGTACTCGAAGCCGGCGTTGATCAGCGATCCCAGCGACGGTTTGGTTATGGGCATGCCCAAACCAAGAAAGGACAGGGCCGCCTCGCTCATGATGGCGTTGGCCACCTGCACCGTGGACAGGACCAGGATGGGGGACAGGGCATTGGGCAGGATGTGCCGCCACATGATCCGGCTGGAGGGCAGTCCCATGACTTTGGCCGCCTCCACGTATTCCTTTTTCTTTTCGGCCAGGACCGAGGCCCGCACCGTGCGCGCGTACTGCGGCCATTCGGCGATGCCGATGACCAGGACCAGAAAGGGCACGGCCAGCCGTTCAAAAGCGGCCACGCCGAAGATGGCCTGGAATATGGCCGAAAGAAAAATGGCGACCATCAGGGTTGAAAAACTGAGCTGCACATCGGCCATGCGCATCAGAAAGCTGTCGATCTTGCCTCCCTTGTAACCGGCGAGCAGGCCAAGGACGATGCCCAGCGTGGCCTGCAAGAGGACAGCGCCAAGTCCGATGATCATGGAGATGCGCATGCCGTAGAGCATGGTGCTGAGCATGTCGCGCCCCTGGGCGTCGGTGCCGAGCAGAAAGGAGGGGTCGGAACCGTCCAGCCAGACCGGCGGCAGTTCGGAGTCCATGATGTCGATGGTCGTGGTGTCGTAGGGGTTGTGCGG
Organism: uncultured Desulfovibrionaceae bacterium; assembly: GCA_964651415.1. Classification (GTDB taxonomy): domain Bacteria; phylum Desulfobacterota; class Desulfovibrionia; order Desulfovibrionales; family Desulfomicrobiaceae; genus Desulfomicrobium. Next base: position 20,755 of record CAZYZA010000062.1, on the reverse strand, counting down.
GGCGATGAGGGGCGCGCCAAAGGCGGCCAGGGCCAGAAGAACCAGCAGGGCGAAGCTGCCGATGGCCACGGGATCGTGCCGGAAACTGTGGGCGAAATACGAATTGCGGAAGGCGTGCCAGCGGCTCATTATTTCCTGCCTGTGATGCGGACCATGGGGTTGACCAGGCCGTAGATGAGGTCAACGACGGTGTTGACGACGACAAATAGGGTGCCGACAAAAATCAGGTAGGCCACGAGCAGCGAGGTGTCGGCCCGCTCCACGGCCTCCAGGAACAAAAAGCCCAGGCCGCCCCACTGAAAAACGGTCTCGGTCAGAATGGTGAAGGCGATCATGGTGCCGATCTGCACGCCGCCGACCGTGATGACCGGCAGCAGGGTGTTCTTGAAGGCATGCACAAACCAGATGCGTAGCCGGGGCAGACCCTTGGCCCAGGCGAACTTGACGTATTCCGTTTCCAGGACTTCCATCATTTCCGAGCGGATGAGGCGGATGAACAGGGGCAGCATGATGGACGACAGGGCCAGGGTCGGCAGGACCAGATGCCGCAGGCCGTCCAGAGTCAGCAGGCCCGATTCCCAGCCCAGGACATTGACTGTCGCGCCGCGGCCGTACGAGGGCATCCAGCCGAGTTTGATGGAAAAAAGATAGATGAGCATGATGGCGATGAGAAAGACCGGGATGGACACGCCGACAATGCTCGCTCCCATGATCAGCCGGGACAGCCAGCGTTTGGGATGGATGGCGCAGTAGATGCCGGCCGGGATGGAAACCAGGATGATCAGCAGGGAACTGCAGAAAACCAGTTCCAGAGTGGCCGGGGCCTTGCTCAGGATCACGTCCATGGCCGGTTTTTTGTAGAAAAAGGACTGGCCGATATTGCCTTCGAGCACCGCCCCTTTGATAAATCGGCCGTACTGTACCAGAAAAGGATCGTTCAGACCCAGCTTTTCGCGGATGGCGTCGCGTTCGGCGGCCGACACGGAGATGCCCGTCAATTCGCGGACCGGATCGCCGATGTTCTGCTTGAGGGCGAAACCGATGAAGCTGATGACCAGCATGACGACAATGGCTTGAAGGAGGCGGCGGACAATGAAAGCAAACATGGTTGATCCGTGGGTATCCGGTCCGGCCGGAAAGATTGGTCAGTTCCGGCGGTCCGGTCTTGTCTTGAAAAGGGGGCAGGCTCTACAAAAAGCCTGCCCCCCCTACACGTTCACGTCAATGGAATCAAGTTGCCCGTTATCAGGCTAGTCCATGACCAGGTCGCCCAGATAAGGGAAGTCCATGATGTTGACCACGGGTTCGATGTTTACGCCCTTTCTGGCCGCCCAGGACAGGTTCTGCCAGTGCAGGGGAACGTAGGCGGCGTCGTTGTAGGCGATGCGCTCCACTTCCTGCAGCAGGGCGATGCGCTTGGCCTTGTCGGTTTCGACGTTGGCCTGGTTGACCAGCTCGTCGAGCTTGGGATTACAGTAGTTGCCGCTGTTGTACTGACCCTTGCCGGTGTCCTTGTTGGGGCACATCAGCAGGTATTCGGAATAGTTGGCTGAATCTTCGGTGTCCGGATGCCAGCCGATCATCTGGATGTCGGCGACCTGGGCGTCGAATTCATCCCAGTACTGGGCCTTGGGCATGGTCTTCAGGCTGACCTTGATGCCGATCTTGGACAGCATGGAAACCACGGCTTCGGCGATCTTTTCATCGTTCACGTAACGGTTGTTGGGGGCGATCATGGTCGCCTCGAAGCCTTTTTCGTAGCCGGCTTCCTTCATCAGGGCCTTGGCCTTTTCCAGGTCAAAGCGTGGGGCCAGGTCGGCCACATAGCCGTCAAAACCTTCGGGGCCCTGCTGGTGGGCGACGGTGGCCGTGCCCTTCATCAGCTTGGCCACGATGCCGGCATTGTCGATGGCGGCGATGATGGCCTGACGCACGCGCAGATCAGCCAGTTCGGGTTTCTTTTTCTGGTTGAGCTGGAAGGTGATGATACGCGAACCGGCCATGGTCACCAGATTGATGTCCTTGTTGTTCTCCAGGCGTTCGTAATCCTGGGGCGGAACCGGGGCGGCAAAATCCACGCCGCCGGACAGCAGAGCAGCAGTGCGGGTGGCGTTTTCCTTGATGGGGGTCAGGATGATTTCGTTGACGTTACCGGGGCTCTGCGTGTCCCAGTAGTCGGCAAAGCGGGTGTAGACCATCTTCACGCCGTGTTCGCGGTGGGTGACGGTGTAGGGGCCGGTACCGGATTCATTCTGGTTGGCAAAAGAGTATTCGGTCTTGACGATGGCGTCCTTGGGCAGGCCCTTGTCGTCGGTGCCGGTGTAGAACTTGGAATCCATGGGGAAAATGTAGGTCGCCATGGCCTCAACCAGGGGGTAGGGCTCGGTGGTGATGATGTCGATGGTGTGATCGTCGATGATCTTGGGTTCGGCGAAAGAGGTGAACAGGCCCTTGAAATCTTCGCTTTTTTGCAGGCGATCCATGGTCCAGGCCACATCGGCTGCGGTGAAGGGATTGCCGGAATGGAATTTGACGCCCTGGCGCAGATAAAAGCGCACGGTCAGGGGATCAATGCGTTCCCATTTTTCGGCCAGACGCGGCTCGAACTTCATGTCCTGGGTCCAGCGGATGAGCGGATCAAAAACCATGTGGGTGTACTGCAGCATGCCGCCGGACAGCTGGACATGCGGGTCCATGGACTCGGGGTCGGCGTCCAGAGCCATCTTGAGTGTCTTGGCCTGGGCTGCCGTGGCCAGGAAAACAAGGGCCAGAGCGAGGAAAAACAGTTTTTTCACGATGAACCTCCTAAAGGGTGACCAATATACCTGCCCAGGGGAACATCCCGCCGGGTTTTTCACGGTGAGCGTCGATGTGCATGAATTCATACAGCGGCAGAGACTTTGCCAAAAATTTTGAAGGAATTGAAGCGCGAAGTTTGCTTGCAAGTTATGGATTATCGATTACGATTTTAGGGTGCTGTGACGCTAGGCCGTTGCTGTTGACGGGGTATTGCTAACCAAGTGACTCCGATCTTCTTGTATGTCAGTTGTATCGGGACTTGACGGATCGGGAAGGCGGCGGATGGGGGACAGGATCGCGGCACGTGGATGACCGAAGTGATCGCTCTGGCTGAGGCGCACACTACCCACACGGCATTGTCGGCGCGAGTCATGACCGACAGTTTGTATCTTGGATTGCTCGACAGGAACGCGGATTTGGCCGGACAACGTTATTGGGAATCGCAGTTTGGCCAGTTTGAAAGCAGTTCGTCGTTTTTGGCCTGGGCTGTCTCGTCCACCACCGAATATCATGACCGTTACCTGCCCGTTGACGCTGATAGCGTGGATCTTTTGTCTGTTAATCTCAAAAATTTGGCTGGAAGCATCGAAGCGTTTTGATATGAAATCATCATGCCGGGATCGCAAGTTCGCGTTCCTGGCATGGACCGTCAATGGTGGCTAATTCATGCTCTCGCCTTTAGTGTCATAACCGCAGCTATTGGGTGTATTGTATGTATGGTTTTGAAAGGAAACGTTATGGGTTTAAAGTACGGTCTTGACGATTTTGTCGAGGACTTTCCAGTCCACGGGTTTGGCAAGATACTCGTTCATTCCGGCCGCCAGGAAGCGTTCTCTGTCGCCGTTCATGGCGCAGGCCGTGAGCGCTATGATGGGTATGTCGCGGACGCAGGAGAATTCCGGCAGCAGCCGGATATGCCTTGTGGCTTCAATTCCATCCATTTCCGGCATCTGTACGTCCATGAGCACCACATCAAAGGCAGAGGCGGTGACGAGCTCCAGCACCTGAAGTCCATTGTGCGCGCAGGCGACACTGTGGCCTCGTTTTTCCAGCATGGCGGTGATGGCCAGTTGATTGACGGGGTCGTCCTCGGCAAGCAGAAAACGTAACGGCGGCAAGTCCGGGCAGTCGGTCTGGTCAGTGGTTTCTCTGAGACCGTCGGCAAGAGAGATTGGCACGGACAGGCAGATTTCTGTACCCGCGCCTTTTTCGCTGACGATGGTCATGTCGGCGTCCATCAAGCGGGCCAGCCGTTTGACAATGGACAAGCCGAGACCGACCCCTCCGTGGCGGCGTGAAAGGCTGCCTTCAACCTGGGTGAATGAGTCGAATACCTTGTCCTGCATGGCATCGGGAATGCCGCTGCCCGTGTCGGCTACGGAAAGAACGAGCCGGGCCTGTCGGCCGCGACGGTGGGCGAGGCTGATGCTCGTGGTAACGCGGCCATGGTGCGTGAATTTCAGGGCGTTGCCGATAAGATTGAAGAGGATTTGTCTGAGGCGGGCCACGTCACCGACAAGGCGCAGGGGCACAGCCGGATCGAGATAGACCTGAAGAGCAACGTTGTTTCGCTCTGCCGTGAATTGAAAAATATCCAGAATAGAGTCTTTGAGTTCCCCGCTGTCAAAAGGTTCGGGCATTATCGTCAGCTGGCCCGCTTCAATTTTGGAAATATCCAGGATGTCGCTGAGCAGGCGGGACAACCGGGTCGATGAGGACATGGCCGTCCGTACGTAGTTGCTCTGCTCGTCGTCGAGGCTTGTGGTTTGCAGAAGCTGCAGCATTCCGAGAACGCCGTTCATGGGCGTACGTATTTCGTGGCTCATGTTGGCCAGAAACTCACTTTTGGTATTACTGGCTTCTTCGGCGTTCTTTTTGGCAGTCAGCAGTTCGTTTTCGACCTTGCGTTTTTCGGTGATGTCGCGACCGATCCCGGCCAGGCCGATAACTTCGCCGTGGGCGTTTATGATCGGCGCCCGAAATGTTTCGTGCCAGATTCTGGCTCCATCGGGGCCGGGAGCCGCTTCCTCATTCCAGGAAGGGACGCCCTCGCGCAGGACCCGGCGGTCGTTTTCCGTAGCCGGTCCGCTAAACTCCGGCGGCCAGATTTCCTGCGCGGTACGGCGCAGCAGGTCGGCTTCGGTACGCTGGGCGAGGCGACATAAGGTTTTGTTCACCGCCATGAATCGCAGGTTTTTGTCCTTGAGCCAGGCAACATCCGGAATGTTGTCCAGGATCGCTTTTTGCCGCAGGTCCTGTTCCATGAGGGCCTTTTCGGCTGCATGTTGTGCGGTGACGTCAACCCCTGCCTCCCAGCAGTGCCATTCGGGTACGGGGCTGGACAGGCTGACGCTGCTCCAGGAGATGATTCTTTTTGAGCCGTCGTCACAGGTGATGACGGAGACGCGGTTGGCGTAGTCTGTTGGCGGCCCGGTGAGCATGCGCAGGGTCTGGGTTCTGGCCTCGATCTCCGGGTAAAGCAGGGTCCAGGCGTTTGTGTTGCCGATGATGCGCTCAGCAGCATAACCTGTGATCGCCGCGCAGGCTTTGTTCCAGAACAGGGGAGTGCCTGCTGGATCGTAAGCCGCGATCATGAGTGGGGCGTTGTCGGCGATCAGATGCAGCCGGGCCGCGCTCTGGTCGGCGGCGATGATGGCCTCGGCTTTCATGCGGTTGGCGCGCATCAGACACAGAATTGCCCACAGCAGAATGATGATGATCGCGCTGGCGTGCAGGACGGCGCTTTGCCATGTGTCCCAGAATGCCGGGTTGGATAGCTGCTCCAGGGTAGTGTGCAGGATGCTTTTGAAGGGAGGTTCGTTCACGTAAATCGTTGCCGGGAATTGATGTTGTTCGGGCGTTTGGATCGGGGGCGCTGTGTTCGGAAAAACGACTCATGAGTCGTGTCGCGCCAGCCTGATAGCGTCCGATATATGCAATGGGGTGTTCAGCGCAAGGGGTTTCCACTTCCGGTCGTGTACTACATTGTGCTTTTCCGGCGCGGCTTGTTCTGGTCCGGGGATCAGTAATCGTACTGCCAGTTGATTCCGCCGCCCTGGCGGGAATCGGCTCCGACTTCGGTTTCCACGCTGATTTTGGGAGTGAGCTGAATTTCGACTCTGGTGCTGTCCCGGCCTGAGACACTGCTCTGGGTTCGGATGTAGTACTTGCCGCCCAAATATCCGCCGATGCCTACGGAAGTGTTGTCATGCTCGTCTTTGGTCACGTCGACTTCCTGCAGGCCCAGCCTGGATTTGAGAGAGTCCAGGAGGCCTGGGCCGGTGTATGCCCCGGTCAGTTCTGCCGCGGCCTGGGCCAGTTGTACGGCCTGCAATGGTGAAATCTGACTCATGGACCGGCCAAAGAGGATCATGGCCAGCAATTCGTCCTGCGGCAGCGGCGGTATTGACAGCAGATCCAGGCGGAAACTGCGCGCCGGGCCGTGCAGATGAACCTGGATCAGGTTGTCGAGCACATGCGTCTCTCCCAGCACATCGATATATGGATTCGGCGGCGTTTCACCACTCAGAGCCAGAACCCCCCGAGTCAGGTCAAACGAACGATCCAGGAAATCAAATCGTCCCCGGAGCAGAGAAATCTCGCCCCGGACAATGGGATTGGTCTGGGTGCCTTCGATGATCAGATTGCCGGCCCATTCCGAATCCAAGCCTCTTCCCTGTACCGTCAGGCGGCCGGGGATGGACGCCGTGAGGTTCAGCTCCACCGGGTACGCCCGGGTGGGAACTGCTGTCCGGGCAGGAGGAGTGCCGGCGTTAATTTCCTCGACGTCGATGTGGGCCAGGTCCGGTGGGGTGGACCTGGGCAGGTGGATAGCCACGGGCTCCAGCTGCAGGCTGCCCCGCAGCTGGGCGCTGTCTGCGGAGCCGATTATGGTCAGTGTCCCGTTGGCCGAAGCCTGGATCAGGTCCTGGCGCAGGATTTGGCACTGATTGAGTTTGATTGACGTCGAATAGTTGAAGTCGTCGAGGTCAAGGGTGGCCTGGCCCGTGAGCTTCCCATTCTTGCCGTCTGTGCCCCCGAAGGTTGCCTGCAGCAGGGAGCCCTGAGCCAGGGCTTCAAGATTGAGGTTTTCAAGGATGGTTCCGGTGCGGAAGTTTTCGTAGCTCGCCCCATTGATGCGTGTTGCGCCGTGCAGGGCAGGGTCTTTCCATGTTCCACCGATAGTGAACTCGCTCTGGCTGCTGCCGCTCAGGATCTGGTCGTCCAGGTTCAGAAGTCGGGGAAGCAGGGCCAGGGCGACGTGCCCACGGATGTGGCCGGAAAGAGGTGTGGTTTCAGGGACGTGCACGTTGAAAAGACCAGCCTGTACAGGACAGGTCAGCCGGGCTTCCAAGGTTGCGGCCTGTTCGGCGGAAAGCGCCGCCTTTGCTTCCAGGGTCGTGGCGCTGCACTGCAGGAGTAGCGTGGCGTTCATGACCGGGAGTTCATCAAGCCCCGGATTGGTGATTGCGATGTCGTTGGCCGTCACATTCAGGCGAATTTGCGGGGCCTGCTCGGTACCGGTGATATGCAGACCGGCATCAATGCGACTTTGGGGCAGGCCGGGGACAAGCCGGTCCAAGAGGCCCGTCTCCAGATTTTCGAGGCGAGCGGTGATGTCCGTACGTTCGCGTCCGCTACGCCCCTGAGTCTGCAGGGTGGCCGGGCCAAAGAAGATGGCTGAATGGTTCCAGCTGACGTCCTTGTCGGTGAGGATCACGTCAAGCGGCTTGTCCAACCCGAGCGTTTGGCCCAACAGGGAACCCTCTAGCCCGGAAAGGCTAAAGCGGTTCTGGGCTGGGGTGATCCGCGTCGCTATGGCCAAGTTGGTATCGGATGCGGCCTGTAACACTTCCAGCCTGACATTGATATTTTGTCCGTCAGGCCGGATTCGTGCTGAGATTTGGTCTGCTGTCTGTCCTGCGATGACCACGGAGTGGCAGGCCAGATCCGCGCTGCCCGTGCCGATCGGGTCGAATGGCTCAAGTCCGCCGGAAAAATCGGCCTTGGCTGCACTCAGCCCTCCCGCGACAAGATTTTGTCCCTGCGCGTTAATTTCGATCCGTTGTCTGCTATCGACGTCGCGCAGGTGCGTTTTGATCTGTGCCTGCCCCTGCATTTCCAGTCCGAGCGCCTGGCCCAAAAAGCTCAGGTCCGTGCTGTCGGCGTCTGCCTCACCTGAAAAAACAAGACTGGCGAGGTTGAGGACGCCAGCAAGCTTCACGTTCGTTCCCGGCAGGGTCAGGGTGCAATGTTCAAAAGTGATTGTTTGCCCCGCATTCCTGGCGGCAACCGACAGGGCGACATCCTGGCTCTGCATCCGGGCAGAGGTCTGGAGCGTGATTTGCGGGGCATCGGTCAGGGATACGGCCGTGGTTGTCACGCGGATGTTGCGCAGATCGTAGCCGAAAATGGACGCTCCGACGATGTCGGCGGTAAGATTCAGGTCTGGATTGGTCAGGGTGCCGGAAACCAGCCCGGCGAGTTGGCTGTTTTGAGGTACAGCCAGGCCGCCTGCAAGCAACTGGGGCAATGTGGCTGTAAAGCTGGTATGCAGTGCCTGGGAGTCCAGATCAAGATCCGCATGAAGCGAAACCGTGGTGCGTGATCGCAGCACCGTGTCCGCCAGCCTAAGCCTGTTGCCCGCAAGGTCGAATCCGGTTGTCAGAAGAATGTCCGGTCCGAGCAGGTCGGCGGCAAACGCTGGCAGGCCTTTGGGATCAGTCAGGTGCAGCTCCACGGTTCCGGCCACGTTGCTGGAGTCGTCGGCAGGCTGGGTGCAAAGCTTGGCGTCCAGTGTTGCGGAAAACGGCTGATTCTCCAGGCCACCTAAAGATCTAAGCTGTGCGCGGCTGTTCACGACGAGAGTGTCGGTCAGGGAGGCGTTCGCTTCCAGCGTCACGGCTGGGGAGGTCAGAGTCAGGGCATCGAGGGTCAGGATCGAGGCACTGCCGCTGGCCGTGGCATTGGCGGTCCAGTTTTGAAGATCCTGCGGCATGGAGGGCAGATGCAGTTCAAGATCGGTCCGAACCTGCCAGGGGGTATCCGTAAAGGGAAAGGCCAGCTGGATGCGGGCTGTGGCCTGGTCCAGCGGCACTTCGTACAGACTCCAGCCGGTCAGGAACAGCAAGGAATCCGCCGCCAGGCCGGCCTGATCAATCCGGGCGGTAATTCGGCTCCGGGTCGGGCCGGAAACGATATCCGCAGGTAGGGCCCAGGAAAGGTCAGGCGTGTCGAGCTCGATTTCAAGGTCCATGGTCTGGGCTTCGGAGTCCCAGACGCCCGCGGCCGTCACGACTTCTGTTGCACTGCGAACATCGAGCCGGTCGAGATGCAGATGCGGGCTGGACCAGACCGCATCGGCCTTGATGTCCAGTGGGCGTTCGGGCAAGGCCGTGATCCCGGTCCAGGACGGACCGGGTCGGACAGCTGCCTCCAGCCTGATGCGGATATCCTGTGCGTCGGTGATGATGGCTGAGGCTTCAATCTGAGCCAGATCGGAAATCTGCCCCTGCAGAGTCAGCGGCCAGTGGGCTAATCGGCCCTGGCCCGTGGCCGTGAGGGCGATGCCGTCCGTGGCGTTGACACTCAGCAGGTCATGCAAAAGACCTCCCGCGGCCTCGAAAAGCCGAAGATCCAAATCTAGGGAGCGGGTGCTGTCGTGGTAGGCAAGGTCGAAGCGAAGCTCGTCTCCGGGCCTGTCCAGCCGGGCAATGGACAATGTGCTCGAAGCGCTGGGATGGTCGAACCGAAAGCTTCCCGCCACGGTCAAAAGGGCTTCCTGCCCCAGGAGGTCAGCTCCGAGATGGATGTGTCCGACCTCCAGGGAGCGGACGTGAACCCGTGGCAAGACGATATCCGTCGTGCTCCCGTCGGTTTCGGATTCCTGTGTTGCCAGCCTCGCCAGCCGCAATCTTTCGATGGCCAGCCGGTCTATCACGACCATGCCTCTGAGCAGAGCCGGCAGCGATGGGGTGATGGACGCGTTGGCCACTTCGAGCCAGATGCCTTCGTGGTCGCCGATGGTCAGATGATCAAGACTCCAGCTAGATCCTACATGCAATCCCTGCATGGCCAGGGAAAAATCAGGTGTGGTCACCGCCTGGGCAATCCTGTCGAGCAGCGCCTGGCGGCCAAAGGATGTACCCAGGAGCAACGCCACCAGCACTGCCGGAACTGTCAGGACGGACAAGGTGGCGTAGAACACGACTCGAATTTTTTTGGCTACGGTAGATCGGATCATCAGAAGGCCTGCCCCAGACTGACGTAAATCTGGAAAGGATCATCCACGTCGTTGCGCGGATTGAGCGGGAGGGCCACATCCAGTCGGAGCGGGCCGATAGGGGTGAAGTAACGCAAGCCGGTGCCGACGCCCCAGAACAGCTCTTGCTTGTCTGTCGGATTTCGGCCCGTGAAGGCGGCTCCCCCGTCGCCGAAAATGACCCAGCCGAAATCATTGTTCATGCGTAGTCGCAGTTCAACTGAAAAATCCACGGCGCTGACTCCGCCCAGGGGTTTGTTGTCATCGTCCAGTTCGCCTGCGTACTGATGGGCGTAGCCGCGGACGGAACCGCCGCCGCCGGCGTAGAGGCGCATGTCTTCGGGGATGCTGTCCAGGCTTGTTCCGGCCAGCACGGAGTATCGTCCGCGCGTCGCCAGGATGAGAGATTTGTCATTGCGCAGAGGCAGGTAGTGCCGTCCGGTCAGACTCCAAAGGACAAATGTGGTATTGCGGTCTTCAATGTCGGTGAAAGGTTCCATGCGTGCGGCCAGGGTCAGGCCGGATGTCGGATCCAGCGGATGATCTGCACTCGAATACTCTGCGATCAGGGGGACAGAGAGCAGGTTGAATCGTCTTTTCTCATCCCTGTCCACCTCGGACAGCCGATAATTCAATCCATAACCGAGATTCAGGTCCGAATACGGACGACGGACCATGCCGGAGAGAGAGAGGTTGGTCGTCTCGTAGACGTCGGTTTTTTCGTGTTCGTACTGGCTGCCCAGGGACAGACTTTGTCCAGGATGCCCGAAGTTCGGCAGGATAAGGGCTGCCTGCAGGGATTGGATGTTTTCAGACAACTCCGCGTCCAGACGCAGTTCCTGACCGCCGCCGAACAGGTTGCGGTGGGTCCAGCCGGCTCCAATACCCAGCCCCTGGTCCGAATAGAACCACAGGCCGGACCGAACGTTGCGTTTTGGCGCCTCAAGCAGGCTCAGGCGCATGGTGACCATGTCTTTGCCGTCATGATCTGCGTCAATGCGGACAGAGCGGAACAGCCCGGTGCGCACCAGACGCTCGCGGGTGGCGTCGGTCTTTCTGCGATCGTAGAGTTGGCCTGCCTGCCAGTCCAACTCTGAGCGGATGAAATCTTCATTCACGGATTCCAGGCCGTCGATGAGCGTCGCGCCGTATGTCGCCTGGTGACCCGTGGTCAGTTCGTAGCGCACATTGACCATATCGGTTGCGTGATCGGCGACAACATGTCTGGCCTGCAATGTTGGGGACGGAAATCCGAGCTCTTTCAGACGTTCGAGCAAGGCTGTCTCGACGTCCAGCACCATGCTGGAAGAATACGCCTGACCGCGGCCCAGGCGTCCGAGGATGTCACGCAGCTGAGCGCGTATGGTCCGGTTGTCCGGAATGAGCTGGAGCTCCCGATCTGCGTAGGTGAAACGAGGCCCTGGTATGATGTTGAATCGGATGGCCGGAGGCGTTGGGGCCGTATCAAGTTCCGCCTCGACTACAGCCTTGAAATAGCCCCGGGACTTGAGGGCCTGGTCGAATGTGGTGACATCATTGCTCATACGTTTGCGCAACAGCCCAATGGTTTCGGGGGGGCTGTCCTGCAGGTTGGCGCAGTCGGACACGGACAAGAGGAGTGGGGTGAGGCCGTCTGGTAGTGTCGGAAGCGTGAAGGTGTATTCAGCGGACGTTGCGCCCGCTGGTTCGGCAAAGAAAAGCGCATTCAAAGCCAGGAAAAAAGTCAGCAAGATCGAGGCCTGCACAAGCGGCATGAGCGGTTCCTGTGATCAGGTTGGGTGGATAGGTTGCGGGCCAATCCACCAGCGGACATGGCGGTCATTATCCATTTTCGGTAAGCTCCCGCAAGGCTCACGGGCTGAGTGTGCCGAAAACCGGACGATCCGTCCAGCCACGGTCGCGAACTCTATTACGTCAGGCTGATTGCTGATACGTATCGTGGTGACGCCATGTCCGCAGTGGACTGCTCGTGGGCCATGGCTGATGCATGGAGCTGCCCGGTGACTCGCAATGCTGGCGGCCGGAAACTCATTTTCTTTCCATGTCATGCAAACTGCTCGCGGCGGCTGGGATCAATGAGCCAGAGCCGTTTTCTGCTGCCTGCAATTGACCACAAGCCGCAAGAATTTCAGGTCCGAGACCACGTCGGACAAATACCGTCATGCCTGAGATTTTGAGCTGCTGCGCAAATTGTGACACACGTTCATGGCTTGAAGGCGTCCAGTGGTTGCCGATTACCGGATTGCAGGGAATGAGATTGACCTTGCAGCGAATGTCTTGCAGCGCGACGTGCAGTTGTCTGGCATGCTTGTCGCTGTCGTTTACATCGCTAATAAGAATGTATTCAATGGTGATACGTTCGCGGCCTGGGAGAGGATAGGTGCGCAATGTTTGGAGCAGTTCTGTCAGCGGCCATTTTTTTGCGCCGGGTATGAGACGGTCTCTGAGTTCCTGGGTCGGGGCGTGCAGCGAAATGGCCGGAAGGGCCAGTCGCAACCGTCCGAGCTCTTTCAGTCGATCAGGGATGCCGACGGTGGATACCAGAATTTTTCTCCAGGAGAGATGGGCTGTTGGTCCCGCCGTCAACGACCGCAGGCTGTGGCAAAGCGCGTCGAAGTTGAGCAGGGGTTCACCCATTCCCATGAACACGCATCGTGTCGGCCACGAATTGAGCCGAAGATAGCTTTCCCGGGCCAGAGTTCGGGCCTGAGCCATGATTTCATCTCCAGTCAGATTGCGGATAAATCCGCTGCGGCCGGTCTGGCAGAATGTACATCCTATTGGGCAGCCAACTTGAGTTGAGATGCACATGGAACGGGTCTGGGGCATGGACATGGAAACGCATTCAACGGTGTTTTTGTCGGGAAGAGTGAGAAGCAGTTTGAGGGTGCCATCGGCCGAGATCTGTCGTCGCCTCACGGACAGGGTTGAACCGGTCCACAGTGGCGGATCGGGCATGAAGGATTTCGGCAAAGATTCGTTGCGTGGGGTTGTGTGGTTCATGATGGAGTTGTTGCCGTCATTCGTCGTGTTGTCCAGTAGTCGGTTGTCGGGTGAGGTGCTAAGAGATGGATACGGAAGGCCTGTCCAGTGGTCTGGAAGTGCTTTCGGGGTGGATTGAGACGATCATGGATCAGATTGATCATATGGATTGCATTATTGGTTGAATTTTGTAAGAATATTTACCCGAACCACAAGTGTTTCATGATGGAGCCAACCTGTTTGGCCAGCTCTTATGTGTCGCGATGTTTTTGGCGGCTGTACGTCATTGTCGGCCTGAATTGGCTTACCTCGCAACAGATCGTCCTGATAGGCTATGTTAAACTTTCGCTTGAAACGAAAGGCCATGCATGTCATTGCGCAGAAGCCTGTTGGACGCGAGGTGGGTTGTGGCTTTGTGGCGGCGAAACCCGGGATGTTTCGTGCTTTGCTTGACACCAAGAACTAACAACTGCGGTCAAAAAAATGAATACCATGAGTGCAAGTCAAGTCTCTGATGTGGAAATTTTCGTCTATAAAAATGATGATGTTGTATTCTTTTGTCCAAAGTGCAAATTGAAAAAGAAGATTCAAGTTGACGATATTAAGAATGTTAATCATTGGAATATAGGGGCAACATGCCAGCGCTGTGACCATAAGTTCTGTGTTTCTTTTAATTTTAGAAAATTTTATAGAAAAGAAGTTTCTATTTCCGGTTATATTTCCTATCCGTCAGATCGTGATGAAATTTTAGATAGAATTTTGGTTACAGATATTTCGTTAATGGGGATTGGATTTGAGGTCAAAAAATACATGCCACAAGCCGGTGAAGACCTTGTTGTGCGCTTTATGCTTGACGATGAATCAAATTTTGAATTCGAACGTCATGTTTCGGTCAAATCTGTGCGTGCTTCAAAAATAGGTGCCAGCTTTACTGGGGTGCAAGGATTTGACGCAGTGCTGAGTAACTTTATTTTGGGCAGAAAGAATTAGGCCAGTCATGACAACAAGGAGTTTTTGGCATGGTTGATGTGGGTGGAACTCGGCTCAAGCGCAGGGTGATGAATTGGTTTCTCGTGCTTCTGGCGGTGGGACTCATTGGTGGCGCCGTGGCGCTGACACTGAAGCCGGAACTTTTTTTCCTTGGGTCGACTCGGCAGTTGGCCCAGGTGTCCATTACTCCCCGTGAGGCCTTGATGATGGGTGCGCAGTGGCGCCTGGTAACCCAGTGGCAAGGCGCTGGGGCGCATAAAGATTCAGAGTCGCTATATCTTGTGGAGTTCAAATCCATTCCCGGCTGGCTTGCGCCATCGCCGGTTGTGCTCAAAAAGGGGGAGGCCGGCGCCGTTGTCGAAGGTGTCTATACTCCAATGGAGTATGTGGAGCAGACGATCTTAACTCTGGGCGGAGCCAGCACGATGGCAAATCGTCTGGCGCCTGAGTTGGCTCAATTTTATCTGACTCATATAGGTGCTAATGAAATCCGCAAGTTGCCGGGGAAAAATACAGATGAGTTGACCGTCCAGGGTATTTTTTATGCAACCAAAGAAATACGCACGATTCATATCCAGGGCCAGGGCACTCCGGGTGGACTGGCTGCTTTGCGGGATAATTCTTGTGACGTGGCCATGATTGCGGGAGACATAGCTCCTGGACGTCTTGACTCGTTGGTCGGTTACAAGGTGGCCATGGATGCCGTGGCCGTGGTTGTGCATCAAGCCAATCCTGTGCCCGCGTTGACCGTGGCTGAAGTTGGAAAGATATTCAATGGAGAAATCACCAACTGGAACGAAGTCGGAGGGCCGACGGCTCCGATCAAGGTTTTTGCTTTGAAGGATACATACGGAACTCGAAACTTTTTTGATGCCGTGTTCTTGCGCGGTAAGGCGTTGACGGAATATGCCCGTGAAATTGACATTCACAGCCAGTTGCCGGAGCTGGTGACGCAGGATCCATGGGCCATTGGTTATTGCAGCATCGCATTGGCCAACCAGTGCCGGGAGATGCCGCTTAAAGTTTCGAGTGACGCCGATCCGGTCCTGCCCAGTCCTCAAGCCATCCGGGCCATGCATTATCCCGCGTACAGAAATTTATATCTTTACTCCCGTTCTGATTCGAAGAATGTGTTTGCTCAGGATTTCATATCGGTGAGCCGTAGCCCTGCTGGGCAGGCCATTGTCAGGAAATTCGGATTTGTGGGAGGGGCTGAGGACATCAATCAGGACGATTCTCAAGGGCCGGTACTCATGAGCCCTCAGGATGAGAGCGCCGCGGATGTGCAAAATGGTCTGCCGCTGAAAATGGATGATGGTGGGAATGAGACGGCATCCGCGGATAGTCACGAAGCATCCGAAGCCGAGGAAGAGCTTCCGTTTATTTTTCAATATGAAAACGAAGTCGTGTCAACTGATCTTCGCAGCAGGGTGTTGCAGGAATATCGGTCTGCAACCCAAGGAGCTGAGAAGCTCCCTATGGTGTTTAACTTCGAGGGAGCCAGCTACGCACTGCGACCTGAAGCGGTTAAGGATGTTGCTCTTTTGGCGCAGATGATGCGCGAAGAGACGCATGCCGGGAAGCAAATTATATTGGTTGGGTTTTCGGATTCAATGGGAGCTTATGAGGCAAATTTGGATATTTCCAAAAAGCGGGCCGAGGCCGTGGCCCAAGCTCTTGCTCTCCAGGGTGTGAAAGATGTCCGCATTGTCTCAGCCGGAGAAGAGGAGGCAGTGGAATCCAATGAGTCGCGAGCGGGCAGAGAACGCAATAGGCGGGTGGAAACATGGATGAAGTAACGGAGTTGAGTCAGGGTATGAACGCTGGGCCGACTAAAGAAGATAAAATGCGTAGTATTTTGGTCATTGATGATGACAAGCTCATGTGCTTGGCTGTGGCCAGAATTTTAATTTCCGCAGGATATAACGTGACCCAGGCCGAAAATGGCGAAGAAGGGTTGCACTTGTATCGGACAGGAGAATTTGACCTAGTCATCACAGACTTGATCATGCCTGATAAGGAAGGAATACAGATTATCCGAGAATTGCGCAAAGAGAATAGCGACATTCGGATTATCGCCATGTCTGCTGGTGGGCGGGGTGGCGCATCGGACTATTTGAAATGGGCGCGTCTGATGGGGGCCAAGCAATGTCTGAATAAGCCCATTACGCGCGAAGTATTGTTGAATGCGGTGACCAGCGTGCTTGAGATGCCGTAAGGGCAGAGTTTGGCGAATCAATAATCACCTTTTCTCTGCCGAGCAAGGCAGTAGGCGAGTTAGGACATGGAAAGAAAGAAAACCTTTTTCAATCTGCTGCAATTCAAGATTCATCTTGGAATTCAGTTTATTCTTGCAGTCTGTTTTTTTGCTCTTGGGTATTTTATTTACTTAACACAATTGGATTTTCTGATTTCAGATATTGAACGCCAAGGAGTTCAGCAAGCTGAAATGGTGGCGGAGTCAAGCGTTGTTCCAATACAGCGCGAAAGTTATTACTTGCTGGAGGAGTTGGCGACAAAAGCCGAGTACTCGCCACTGGTGGCTTACTGCGACATCGTTGATACAACCGGAAAGTCTTTTCTTGAAGGTTCTGTTCAGGCGGGGTTGACACGCAGTGATCTTATGAGTGCGTACAGCGAAGCCGATGTTTCGCTGATTGTCAGGGATGTTTCGCTGGCAGGCCAAACCATCGGCCAAGTCAAGCTGGGCATGTTCATCGACAAGGCACGCCATGAGGTGCAGAGCACAACAGTGCAGTTGGTTGCTGCTTTTGCGGTCGTTCTCGGTGTTATTGCGGTTTTTCTTTACGTGTTTCTCAACAGACTGCTTATTTTGCCCGTTGTTAACCTGTCTATTTTGACCGAGTCGTTGTCACGCGGTGAATTTGTGACGACCAATCTGGACCGGCGTAGAGATGAATTGGGTGTTTTGGCCAACGGCTTCAACAACATGAGCCGAAGCCTCAAGGAATTGTACAAGAATCTGGAAAAGAAGGTCGAAGCCAGAACCGAAGATCTCAACAACGCTTACCACGAATTGCAGGCAATTTTCGACAACTCGTTGGTGGGCATCGCCACGTTGTCTTCTGATCACCGGGTAATACGGGCCAATAGCAGGTTTGCTGCGATTTTTGGTTACACAGTACGAGAGATTCCCCAGATTAGTCCTGAGAAATTTCATGTATCAGGACGGGAATTTGATGAATTCAACGTACGGTTTTACAATCGTTTGGCTGAAACGGAAATTGTCCAGCTTGAATATCAGTTTCGGCGGAAGAACGGGGAAGTTTTCTGGAGTCAGGTTTCGGCCAAGGCCATTGACCCGCAGAATCTGTCCAAAGGTATCATTTTTGTTCTGGAAGACATCTCTGACCGGAAAAAGGCAAGTGAGCTGCTGCGACAGCATGCAGAGGACTTGCGTATTGCCAAGGAAGATGCAGACAAGGCCACGAGATCGAAGAGCGAATTTTTGGCCAGGATGAGCCATGAAATTCGTACTCCCATGAATGCGATTTTGGGCATGGCCGAAATGCTCCAGGAAACTGGTTTGAGCGAGGATCAGCGGGAATACGTTTCAACGTTCAGCTCGGCCGGTGAATTGCTCCTGGGGATTATCAACGATATTCTTGATTTTTCCAAGATCGAAGTTGGGCAGATCAAGCTGGAGTCCATCCCGTTCAATCTGCGCGATCTGGTTACGGATGTTTCCAAACTGTTCATTTATCGTGCTGAAGAAAAGGGGCTGCAATTAAAGGCCAGCGTTGCCTCTGGACTTGCACCCCGTTATAATGGCGATCCAACTCGAATTCGCCAAATTATTATCAACCTGCTTGGCAACGCCGTTAAATTCACCAGTCAAGGTTCAGTTGAGCTGTCCGTGACAGAGTCGGTCATGGACGACGGTGCCCCCTGCTGTCTGTTTGCGGTCAAGGACTCCGGTATTGGCATTGCCAAAGACAAACTGGATACGATTTTTGATAGTTTTGCCCAAGCGGACTCTTCCACCACCAGAGAATTTGGAGGTACTGGCTTGGGATTGGCCATCTCTAAGAAGCTCGCGGAATTGATGGGGGGCAAGATCTGGGTTGAGAGTGCGCCCGGCGTTGGGACGACATTCTATATCAAACTTCCCTTGGCTCCAGACATGCAGGCGCAGCAGGCGGAATTTAAGTCCAGTCTGCCATCTGAGACCAAACTGCTGATTCTTGAGGACCAGTCGGAAAATCGGGCCAGCATAGCCAGTTTGGTCCGGAGTTGGGGCCTTGGACCTGTTTTTCGCAAGACTGCAGCTCAGGCTGTGGATGTCCTCAATGAGTACAGGAGCGAAGGTGGGTTTCAGGCGATTATTATTGATTCCATGGTAGACTATGAGCCCGGTTTTGAAGTCGCCCAACTCCTTGTCGGTCAAGGTCTGCCGCTCCCGAGCTTGATTCTGCTCGTGGATTCCCCGGAGGAGATCGTACAGGTTCAGTCTGCCGGTTTGCCGGGATTGACTTGTGTTCTGAAAAACGAACGCAATGCGGAGTTGTTGACCAAGACTCAAGAAGCCATCGCCGAGTTTCAACGTAAACGCATGACCGACTTCCGCGATAAGGAGTGGAAGATTCTGCTTGTTGATGATGTGGAGGCCAATAGACGGGTGGTCGAACTTTTCCTGAAATCCAGTAACGTATCGCTGACGCATGCGGAAAACGGCAAGATCGCGGTGGAGCTTTTTACAGAGCATCCTTATGACCTTGTGCTTATGGACATGGAAATGCCGGTTATGGACGGGCTGGAAGCCACCCGGCGGATACGCATGTGGGAGCAGGAGAAGCGCGAATACCGTACTCCGATTGTTGCTCTGACCGCCCATGCGTTTCAGGAGCATCGACATAAGACCCAAGAGGCCGGATGCAGCGAATTTTTGGCGAAGCCGGTCAAGAAACAGGCTTTGATTGATATCATCGAGATGTACGCAGGGAAGCGTGAACCATTGGTGGGCGCATCGACCCCGATTGTTGCCACGCCAGTCGTACCCGAAGAAGAGGATGCTGTTGACGATTCTCCGGTCAAGATTGACCCTGAACTGGAGGATTTGCGTCCACTCTTTTTGCGCACTGTCCGCGATTTTCAGACCAAGTTGGCCGATGCTATCGTGACAGAGGATTTTCCGACTCTGCAACGTTGCGGTCACAGTTTAAAAGGACTGGGCAGCACCTATTCTGTGGATGAAATCAGTCAGGCCGGCAAAACAATTGAGGCTGCCGCCAAGAGTCGCCAGGGGTCGGTTGTCCGTGAAGCACTCAATCATCTGTCTGTCTTCATGAACACAGGCCAAACTCCGAAAATTCAGGCCTTGGATGATGCGGCCGTGATTCTTGACGAAGATCTTCCAGAGCCAACCGGTGGTCGTTTCCAGGTTCATGTGGCTCCTGAAATGTCGGAACTGATTCCCTTTTTGATGGACGCCATGCAAAAAGATCTGGAACTGATGAACAAGGCTCTTGCCGCCAGGGATTATCCAACGGTGCGTCGTTTCGGACATAGTCATAAAGGGTTCGGCAGCACGTATGGATTTGATTATATCACTGCTGCAGGACGCATGATTCAGCATGCCGCTGAAGTGCGGGATGAGGGACGTCTGCGCGGCTTGCTTGATTCACTTGGCGAATATCTTGAAAGAGTAGACATTGTTTTTGACAGCAAGGCTGAGGTAATTTCTGAAGACTACGCGCTGGAGGAAATTTCCGGAGAGGACGTTACGGAGTCAGCGTCTGATGAAGAAGTAACGGTCGAGGTTGATGCTGAGTTGGTTGAACTGGTGCCACTTTTCATGGACACAATGCGCACCAATATTGCCGAGATGCGGGATGCCTTGGTGGAACGAAATTATGACGTCATATGTCGCCATGGTCATAGTCAAAAGGGGTTAGGCAGCACGTACGGCTTTGACTATCTGGGTCTTGTCGGCGCAAAGATTGAGGCGGCCGGCATGCAGAAAAATGATGCGGAAGTACGCGCTTTGTTGGGCGATATGGTCAGATATCTGGACCGGGTTCGCGTTGTGACGCGGGAAGGTTAAGTATGTATATCCAAGATGTTGATTCCATTGCGTACAAGTACGTGAGCCACATTCCCATTTCTGTATTGCTCATTGATGACGAGTTTTTGATCGGCGAGGCAATCCGGATCAAGCTTTCGTCTGAAACGGACATCACCTTTCATTATTGCAAAGAGCCTGATCGTGCCTTGGAAAAAGCGATAGAGGCCCAGCCGACAGTAATCATGCTTGATCTGGTCATGCCCGGAGTCAACGGGCTGACCATGGTCAAGTTTTTCAAAAGCAGTGAAGATTTCCGGGATGTGCCGCTTATCGTGCTTTCGGCCAGAGAAGAGCCGGAATTAAAGAAAAAAGCCATTGCTCTTGGTGCCAACGATTACATGATCAAGCTGCCTGACAAGACCGAGCTGGTCGCCCGTATCCGCAGTCATTCGGAAAGGTTTATTTACAAACAACAACGGGACGAGTTGATTATGAAGCTGAGCGAGATGCCCGGTCATTCCAATGGAGTTGGTTCATCTCCGTACCTGGAGTGATACCAAGAAGATTTCGCCGTGCGAGCGGGACTGGAAGCTGATCTCCCGGTCCCGCTTTTTGTTTTGCAGCCTTTAGCCCAGGACGTTTTTTTATGGATAAGTCGAAGCTCATTGCCTTCAAGCATATTTTTGCAGAAGCAACAT
>CAZYZA010000061.1:0-21905 GCA_964651415.1 uncultured Desulfovibrionaceae bacterium | reverse complement strand
AGGGCACCCTGTACGGCAAGGACGCCATCGGTGCGGTCATCAACATCGTGACCAAGAAACCGGACAATGACTGGCAGGGCAAGATCGGCGCTGAGTACGGCACCGAAAATTACATGCGCGGCGTATTCAACGCGGGTGGCGCTTTGCTCGACGACAAAATTTTTCTGGGCTTGAACGGCCAGTACAGCCAGGACGACGGCTGGATCACCAATGACAACCCGCAGCGCAATGACGAATTCAACAAAGAGAGCGAGCGGCGGATCAACCTGAACCTGACCGCCACGCCCACGGATGCATTCACGGCCAGACTCTCAATCACCAACGAGTACACACAGGAGTATGGCCTCGACGGGTATGGCCTGCCCGGTGGTTCCCGCATGAGCGCTTTCTCCAGAAGTGACGCCGAACACGTCGATATCGACGTGCCAACCCGCATCGCCACGGAAAACAACGCCCAGAGTCTGGGCCTGAGTTACGACTTCGGACCGCTGGTGCTGGATTCGGTGACCACCCATAAACTGCTCAATCTGGACGCGAAATACGATTTCGGCTTCGATAATAACCCCTTGCTGGCGGGTCTGAGCCAATTCGACAAGACGGATGTGGAAAGCTGGACCCAGGAACTGCGCCTGTCCAGCACCAACACAGAGGGGCTGCGTTGGGTGGCCGGCGTCTACGTAGACACCGAAAAGCGCGAGCAAGGCCCTTACGGCATGCAAACGCCCTACCCGCCGTTCGGAAACTTCGAAATGAACGCCGAATCCGAAACGGACACCGACACCATGGCCGCTTTCGGCCAGGTTATGATTCCCTTTGCCGATCAGTTCGAGCTGACCCTGGGTGGACGCTATCAGCGCATCACCAAGACCATTGATCTGGCCATGTACATGCTACCCGTGGGCGTGAGCGGCCCGGCCAGCTACCTGCTGGACGCGGACAAAACCTGGGACGCTTTCCTGCCCAAGGCAGCTCTGTCCTGGCAGTTCACGGACCAGTGGAACACCTATGTGTCCTATTCCCAGGGCTACATGCCCGGCGGATTCAATTATTTCGCCATGGGCGGCGGCGAAGAGGAAAACAGATTCGAACCGCAGGTTTCCACCAACTATGAATGGGGCGTCAAAGGGAGGTTCGATAGGTGGTCTGTCGCCGCGTCCATGTTCTACATGGATATCGAAGACATCCATGTCTACAAAACCGTGGGCGGCATGTGGCTGACAGACAATGCCAAAAAAGCCCATTCCCAGGGCGTGGAGGTGGAAGCAAGCTGGCGTCCGTTGGACGGGTTGGAACTGACCGGCGCACTAGGTCTCATCGAGGCCAAATACGATGATTACGACACCGGCAGCGGCGATTTCGACGGCAAAAACATTGAACAGACTCCCGCCTACTCCATCCGCGCCGGCGCGGCCTACACTCACCCCAGCGGCTTCTACGGCCGGATCGATGCGCTAAACCAAGGGGCGACCTATTTTTACGACGACGGCAACAAGGAATTCGCCAAACAGAATGGCTACACCCTGGTCGATGCCAAGCTCGGATACCGCCTGGATAATTGGGATTTCTATGTCTACGGCCGCAACTTGCTTGATGAGGAATACGTCAACATGTTCATGTCCAGCTCCTCGTTCTCCATGATCTCCTTTGGCGAGCCACGCACCTTCGGCCTCGGCGTGACGTATTACTTCTAAAAACCGGGACAAGGACCAAGGTAACCCATCATGAAAAAAACACTGCTCTTCCTGGCCCTGGCGACGCTGCTGGCCACTTCGGCAAAGGCTCATTCCATCTGGGTCAATGCGTTTGAATCCCATGCCCATGGTGCGCACCACGCCATGGTCTCCCTGGGCTGGGGACACGCCCTGCCCATGGACGATGTTCTGAACTCGCCGAACGGGAATATCGCCCTGGACAGTTTTGATCTGATCGACCCGGCCATGACAAAAACCCCGCTGCGCCTGCCCGAATCCAAACCCGCCGAAACCGTGCACAGCACGGACAGCTTCGAAGTGGTCGCGGCGGACATGGCCTTGCAGAAGGTGGCGCTGAAAAAAGACGGCCTGCCGGGGGTCTACCAGCTGGCGGCCGTGTCCACCCCGTCCTTTTTCACCCAGTACATCGACAAAAACGGCAAAGACGCCTGCAGATGAAGGCCCGCGACGCCATCAAGGACATCGACAAGGTGCTGATGTCCGTCAAATACCAAGCCTTCGCCAAATCCTTCCTGACCATCGGTCAGTGGACCAATCCCAACCCTCTGGGACACGGCCTGGAAATCATCCCCCGCACGGATTTGAGCAACCTGCATGCCGGCGATCTGGTGGAAGTCGACGTGCTTTTCTATGGCCAGCCCCTGACGGCCACGGCCAAAAGCATCGAGTACATCACGGCTCACTCCCAGAGCTTTGGCCAGAGCGACGGCTTCAGTCTGTTTTCCTACATCATGGACGGCAAGGCCCAGTTCCGGGTGCAGAGCGCCGGACAGTGGATGATCAGCGTCAGCCATAAAGACGACGTCACTCCCGACGGCCCCCTCAAGGATCTGGTCGGCAAGGCCGATCAGGTCTACCACGGAGCCAGCCTGACCTTCACGGTCAAATAACCCGGTTCACGACGCCCGGTCCGGACCGCCCAGCGCGGCCGGGCCGGGCGCATTCCTGATCACCTCGACGCCAACCGCGATCACGCCAAACCCCGCTCCCCGAAACCATCCTGTTTTAAGTATTTCCGTCGTTGCTACCGCATTGACCGGCCCCGAAACCATTTCAGGAACACGACCTTCTCTTCGGATCAAGCCCAGCAGCCCCGTGGCTCAAACGCCTTCTTCGGCAACCGCTTGCCCCTTACGGCAATCTGCCGTATTGTTCTTAAAAAGGAGTTCGCCATGCCCGCAGCCAACACTACCGCCCGCCTGGAAGCCCGGATCAGTCCAGATTTGCATGCGCTGCTCAAACGCGCCGCAGAGCTTCAGGGACGTACCATGACCGATTTCGTAATCGCCGCTGTCCAGGACGCCGCACAAAAGGCCATCGAACAGGCCGAGATCGTACGGTTGTCGCTAGCCGATCAGGAATGCTTCGCCCAGGCCCTACTCTCGCCGCCCGAACCAGCACCGGCCCTGAAACGCGCAGCGGAGCGACGACGTCGACTTTTGGACGCCTCGTGAACGCGCCGTTCCATCTCGCGCCCTTGGGTGTCGGCCATGACCGCACCGGATTCAACAGCGGCTCGGAACCACTGGACCGCTATCTGCGCGAGCAGGTTTTTCAGGACATCCGCCGCCGCATGAGCGCCTGCTTCGTAGCCCTGGGCGACCAGCACCGCATTGCGGGCTACTACACCCTGGCCTCGGCGGGCCTGATGCTGGCCGATCTCCCGACCGACACGAGCAAAAGACTCCCACGCTATCCGTCCGTGCCGGCGGTGCGCTTGGGCCGCCTGGCCGTGGATCGATCTGTCCAGAGGCAAGGTCTTGGCGGCGCATTGCTGGCCGATGCCCTGGACCGCGCCGCCCGCTCCGAGATCGCCGCATACGCCATGATGGTCGACGCCATAAACGAAGCGGCCTCGGCCTTTTATCGCCACCACGGCTTCATTCCCCTACCCGATTCCCCGCAAGTTCTGTTTTTACCTTTGGCGACATGGACGATAAAATTCAAATAGACACGCATAGGCCAATTCCGCTTTTCTCCAGAAACCCAGAGGCACCCCGCTTCCTCCGGCAAGGGGATATTTGCGCCCGAGGCATTCCCTTCCCCAACCATGACAACAGAGGTCAAAATATGAGCGAATCTCCCAACTGCCCCCAATGCGACTGCAACTACACCTATGAAGACGGCGCCCGTTTTGTCTGCCCGGAATGCGGTCATGAATGGACGCCCGGCGCGAGCCGGAGCGAAGGCCCGGACGAACGCGTTGTCCGCGACGCCAACGGCAACGTGCTCAAGGACGGCGACACCGTGACCGTCATCAAGGATCTGAAGGTCAAAGGCGCGTCGCAAGCGCTCAAAGTGGGCACAAAAGTCAGGAATATCCGGATTGTTGACGGCGATCACGACATTGACTGCAAGATCGACGGCTTCGGAGCCATGAAGCTCAAATCCGAATTCGTGAAGAAAGTTTAAGACGACCGGACGCCTGCCGGGAAAATGCACTGCCCAAAAGCCTCCCGGCACGCCATGATGCCGCTCGGCTCTCTGCCGCATACCTCCCAATTATGAAACGCCGTTCTCACTGATCGTCGCCCGTCCACGGCAGTCCATCAGATAATCTGATCAGTTGCATCACGATCCCATCGCGGCTACCGTGCGCCGAAAGTTTCGGGCAAGGCGTCCGATAAACCGTGGACGCCACGTGAAAGACATCACCACTTGATCCAAGACGCGAACATCCTCGATAGCGAATTCTGTGCGACCGAGCATATCCGCGTTGCCGATACCGGAAGCCAGCGCGGAGGGACCGATCCCTCCGTTATCAAAATGGTCAACAAGCACGGCAACTCAGTCCGCCCCACTGCGAAACCTGTGCAAGGAGCCACCGTTTCAGCATGTCCACTCAAAGATATTCCGTTGTTCCTCAGCCTCTGGAAATTCTTTTGGCCTGGGTTAAATCCGGCGAGATCGCCATCCCAGAAATTCAGCGCCCCTTTGTGTGGGAACCCACCAAGGTTCGCAACCTCCTCGACTCCCTCTACGCGGGCTTTCCCGTCGGCTATCTCATCGCATGGCGCAATCCCACCGTGAAGCTCAAGGACAGCTCGCTTTCGACGGGGAAACGGATTCTCATCGACGGCCAGCAACGTGTCACCGCGCTCATGGCCGGTCTGTTAGGACAGGAAGTTCTTACCAAGGATTACGAAACCATCCGTATTCGCATTGCCTTCCACCCACTGGAGGAAAAATTCGAGGTCAGCAACCCAGCCATTACCAAAGATTCCAAGTGGATATCCGATGTGGCCGAAATTTTCTCGCCCAACGCTAAACTGCTCCAGATCACGAAGGCTTATGTCCAAAAAAACCCCGACAGCGACGAAGATGCGATTTTCTCAGCACTAGAAAGACTCAAAAAAATCACCAACAACCACATTGGCATCATCGAACTGGCCGAAGACCTTGACATCGAAACGGTCACTGAGATTTTCATCCGCGTTAACTCGGCAGGCACAGCGCTCAGCCAAGCGGATTTCGCCATGTCGAAGATCGCCGCCAACGAAAGCTACGGGGGCAATCTCTTGCGCAAGGCCATTGACTACTTCTGTCATCTGGCAGTTGCCCCCGAATTTCATTCGAAAATCAAAAACGGCGACAAGGCCTTTGCCGAGTCCGAGTTCTTCCCCAAGCTCGCCTGGCTGAAGGATGTCAACGACGATCTCTACGATCCTACGTACACCGATATGCTCCGGGTCGCCTTCACCTCGGAGTTCAAACGCGGTAAACTTCAGGACCTTGTTGCCCTTCTGTCCGGAAGAAACTTCGAGACCAAGCAATACGAAGCATCAATTGCCGAACAGTCTTTTGCGCGCCTGAAATCCGGTATTCTCAACTTCATGAACAAAACCCACTACGACCGTCTGGTCATGATCCTGCGTTCGGCCGGATTTATCGACAGCAGCCTCATCGGCGGCCAGAATGGCGTGAACTTCGCCTACATCGTTTATCTACGAGGACGGGCAGAGAACATACCGGCCGCTGACGTGGAGCGCCTCGTGCGCCGGTGGTACGTCATGTCCGTAATCACGGGTCGCTATTCAGGAAACCCGGAAACCGCTTTCGACCAGGACATCCGCCAGATTGGCGCAAATGGCCTGCTCGCCCACACCAAGTCCGTCATTGATGCCACGCTGGGCGAGGACTTCTGGCATGGCCTTCTGCCGCAGCAGATGGACACATCCTCCGGCAACAGTCCCTATTTCCATTGCTACCGCGCGGCCCAGGTCAGCATGGGAGACAAAGGGTTCCTGTCCCGCGACATCACCGTGCGCGACCTGCTGCTGAACCGATGCGACGTGCACCACGTCTATCCCAAGAACCATCTCAAGGTGAAACACAAGCTGTCCAAGGGCCGTTACAACCAGATTGCCAATTTCGTTGTTGCCCAGAGTGAGATCAACATCGCCATTGGCGACAAGGACCCACAGGTTTATTTCAGCGAGTTGTCGGAACAATGCGCTGGGGGTGATCGAAAATACGGCGGCATCACCGACCAGGCCGAAATGAAGGCCAACCTCCGCGCCAATTGCCTGCCGGAGTCCCTGCTCGATGGCGTGATTCCCGACTACGAAGACTTCCTCCGCCAACGCCGCAGCCTTATGGCGCATAAAATCAAAATCTGGTTTCAAACGCTGTGAGCTCACCCATGTCCATCACTATCAATCAAGACGATCTCTCCTCGGCACAGGTCCAGGCGCTCATCGCCGAACATCTTGCAGGCATGCACAGCAATACCCCGGCAGGGCATGTGCATGCGCTCGACCTCGATACTCTTCGAAGGCCGGACGTCACCTTTTGGTCCGCGTGGTCGGACGGAGTGGTATGCGGTTGCGGAGCGTTAAAGGAGTTGGATCGGTTCACCGGGGAGGTTAAGTCAATGCGCACGGCCGCGGCGTTTCTGCGTCGAGGTGTTGGGCAGGCCATTCTCGACGAGATCATACGCACGGCCCGTCAGCGCGGGTATTCGCGCCTTTGCCTGGAGACCGGTGCCGGGCGGGCCTTTGAGCCCGCGCATGCACTCTATCTGCGCAACGGATTTGCGTTATGCGGCCCGTTTGGCGGGTATGTCGCCACGGACTGCAGCGTGTTCATGGCCAAGGTTCTTGGATAGGCATACCGCATCGGCGGCAATCACCACCCTCAACAATCAACCAGGAGATGATTCATGGAAATGAAATTCTGCGCGGCATGCAGCATGCCGCTTGAGAGCAGCGAGCTTATCGGGCTGGAAACAGAGACTGACGCATTTTGCATTCACTGCGTCGATGACAACAAAGCGGTCCGCTCCTGTGCGGATATTTTCAACGGTGGGGTCCAGTTCTTCATGCAGCACGTTGGACTTGACCAGACCCTGGCCGAACGAGTGACCCGGAAAAACATGAACATGCTGCCCTATTGGCAGGACAAACGCGACACCTGCCTGGACGGCGATGTTGCCAGTGAAGCGGAATTCGCGGACGTTTTGGCCAAACTTCAGGTTTGAGTCACGATCTTTCTGAGTCCAAAACCTCCCCAGTCCACACACCTGCTCCCCTTCCACCAACCCGGCAGACAATCTGCCGGGCCGCAGTCCCTCGCTCAACGCATCAGCCGGAGTTGCCGACAGGCGCAACCATCCCCAGGGACGTCTTTCTTTCGCTTCTTTGGAAAAACGGATTTAATCGCCACCACCCGCCTGTCCTGAAGGACGCACCTTCTCAGGTATGATGGACGAGCCTCTTGGCAGGTTCGTCTTCCTCGACAGCGCTGCCATACGCCCGCTTTTTCCCGCTCGGGGCACCATTTCTCCCGGCCAGGGGAGACGACCGGCCGGGACTCGTCTATTGGTCTGGCGACATCTTCCACACAACCATCCTTTCGCGAGGTCCCAATGAACACACCCGCCACTCCCGATTATAGTCGACTGTACGCCATGATCACCGCGCCAATTCAGTCCCGGCTGATTCTGACCGGCCTTGAGCTGGGGCTGTTCGATCACCTGGAAACCCCGCGCTCGGCGGAAGAAACGGCGGCCCTGCTCAAGACCCATCCCGGCAATACGGGCATGCTGCTCGACGCCCTGGCCTGCATCGGCCTCCTTGCCAAGACAAGCGGCGTCTACCGCAACACCCCGGAGGCCGCGACCTATCTGCGCGCGCAGAGCCCGATCTGGCTGGGCGGCCTGCTCGGGCTGGTCCATGCCATGTGCATCGAACCGCTGCAGAACCTGACCGAACTGGTGCGCGGCGGACCCAATCCCAATCCCGCCGACGCCCATTTTTCCTCGGAAAATTTATGGGCCGAGTCGGCCAGAGCCAGCGCGGCCTGGGTCAGCGGCGGCGTCGGCGACCTCATGGCCGGACATCTGGCCGCCCAGCCCGAATTTCCGGCGTTACGGACCATGCTCGACCTGGACGGCGGCCACGGCATGTTCGCCCTGTCCTTTGTCCGCGCCCACCCGACCATGACGGCCGTGGTCTTTGACCAGCCCGCCGTGACCCGGGTGGCCGATGAATTCATCCAGTCGGCCGGACTCGGAGCACGCGTCACCACCCGAAGCGGAGACTATTTTCAGGACGATCTCGGCGAAGGCTACGACCTGATCTGGGCCTGCGCCACCCTGAACTTCGCCCGCCACGATCTGGATCGTCTGTTGTCCAAAGTCCACGCGGCCCTGAACCCCGGCGGGGTGTTCATGGCCTTTCAGGACGGGCTGACCCACGAACGAACCCGGCCCGACATGTTTCTGGGCCACCTGGGCACGGCCCTGAGCACGGGGCAGGCCTTTTATTTCGACCAGGGGGAAATCGCCGCGTCCATGCTGCGTTGCGGAGTTCGCTCCGTGCGTTCGCGTACCGTGACGACCCCCATGGGCGACATGGACCTGGATATCGCCCGCAAGGCATGAGGCCGCAACACCATGACCGGGCCACGCGGTCTGCACGTCGGCCCTGTTCAGGAAGAATGCTGGTCTCACGCCATTGAGAACCGCGCTCTCTGGCACAACGAATTACACGGAGAATAACATGCCCCTCATCTTTCGCAGCCCGACCCTCTGGCTCTGCCTGGCAAGCCTCTGCCTCCTGGCGGCCCCGGCCCTGGCGGACGAGCCCGACGGCCGGGAGATCATGGCCCTGGCCTACAACCGCCCCGACGGCGAGGACCGGGTCTCGACCCTGACCATGACCCTGACCAACAAGCGCGGCAGCGAGCGAGTCCGCAAGATGGAAAGCTGGTCCAGGGACTACGGACCGGATCGCAAGTCCGTCATGGTCTTTGCCGAACCGGCCGATGTCCGGGGCACGGCCTACTTGTCCTGGGAATACGAGGAACCGGGCCGCGACGACGACAAATGGCTGTACATGCCGGCCATGAAGAAAGTCCGGCGCATCAGCGGCTCCTCACGCAACGAGTTTTTCATGGGCTCGGATTTCACATACGACGACATGGGCAAGCGTGCCGTGGACAAGGACAGCCACACCCTGATCGGCGAAGACACGGTCATGGACCAGCCCTGCTGGATAATCGAATGCGTGCCGGTGGATTCCGACGAACCCTACACCAGGCGTGTTGTCTGGATCAGCCAGGTCGCGCTGATGGCGCTGAAGGCCGAATACTTTGACAAGGACGGGCTGGTGAAAATCTACACGGCCGAAGATGTCCGGGAACAGGACGGATTCTGGACCCTGTTTCGCTCGACAATGGACAACGTCTCCCGCGACCACACGACCGTGATGCAGATCGAGTCCATGCGCTACGACACCGGGCTGGAGGACAGCCTGTTTCAGGTCTCGACCATCCAGCGCGGACGCATCCGCTGATCACGTTCATGCCCGTCTGTCTGCTTCTTCTGATCCTGACCGCAGTCCCGGTTTGGGCCGCCGAAACCGAACCGGGGTCCTGGTCCGAACGCCTGGCCTTCTCCGGCTGGGTGGAGACCGTACAGTCGGCCCGGATCAATGACCCAGACGAGCAGGTCACGTCGAGGATCGGCACCCGGCTTGAAGTCGGGGCCGACCTCGGCCCGGTCTACGCGTTCGTTTCGGCCGACGCGGAAAAAAACTGGCAGATTCCCTCGGAAACAAAGGCCGAACTGCATGAAGCCTGGATGGAATACGTCGGTTCCGGCTGGGACCTGCGCCTGGGCCGCCAGATCGTCATCTGGGGTAAAGCCGACGGGGTCCAGATCACGGACCTGCTTTCCCCGCCGGACTACACCGAGTCCATGACCCGCAACCTGGACGAAATCCGCATGCCCGTGGACGCCTTGAAACTGCGCCTGCTGAACACATGGTTCGACACGGAACTGGTCTGGATACCGGTCTTCAAGGCCGCAGTTCTGCCGGAAGGCGACAACCCCTGGGCCATGACCCAGACCATTCCGGACTCACTGCATATCCGGTCGGATGCAACGGACAAGCCCGAATCGTCCCTGGAAAACAGCGAACTGGCCCTCAAGGTTTCGGCCTACCTGCCGGGCCTGGACCTGGCCGCATCGGTCTTTCACACCTGGGATGATTTCGCGACCATGCACCGCTCCGTGTCCGGACACGATGATGCCGTGCACGTCGAATATGCCCCCCGACATCACCGTCTGACCATTTTCGGCCTGGAGTGCTCCCGGCCCTGGTCCGATTTCGTTTTCCGGGCAGAAACGGCCTACACGCCCGGCCAATACCGGGAAACAGACGCCATCTTCGAGAATCCACGCAAGAAGGACGGCCTGAAATGGCTGACCGGGCTGGACTGGACGCCCGGAAATGACTGGACCGTGACCACCCAGCTGATCGGCACGCACATCCTGGGACACGACTCCGGCCTTGCCGATGACGCCTTCTCGGCCATGGTCACGTGCAATGTGTCCAAGAAGCTGCTGCATCAGACCCTGACCGTTTCCAACATGGTCTACTGGAGCCTGAGCCTCGGCGATTTCTTCAACCGGGCCAAGGCGGAATATCTGCTGACCGACGCCCTGCAACTGAGCGCCGGCCTTGATCTTTTCGGCGGGCCGCCGGGACAGTTCGGCCGCTACGAGGACAACAGCCAGGTCTGGTTCCGGGTCAAATACACGTTCTGACGGCGGGCCGAAACCCGGCCCGCACCCCGGTCATCAAACCGACACATCATTTGCGGATGGAAAATCATCGCTCTTTTCGTCAACGCCCAACCCTCTGAGAGCATCCTGAAACGACTGGAGGAAACTATGCTCGACATCCAACGCATCAATGCCCGCTTTGCCCGTCTGGCTGAAACCATCATCCGCCTGCGAAGCCTGAACCTGACCGTTTTCGCCCTCCTCATGCTTCTGGCCGTTCTGGGCCTGGGCAGACTGGAAAGCGATATCGACCAGGACAACTGGTTTCTGGAGGACGACGCCCTGCGCCTGACCGAAAAACGTTTCGAAGACATCTTCGGCAACGAGGACTTCTGCGCCATCCTGGTCGAGGCCGACAACGTCTTCACCCCCGAAGTGCTCGGAGCCATCCGCGACATGGGTCGGGAGCTGACCGCCAAGGTGCCGTACGCCGACGACGTGGTCTGACCGACTTCGAGTTTACCCTGGGCACGGCAGACGGCATGGAAATCATCAATCTCGTGCCCGTGAACATCCCCCAGAGCCCGCAGGAGCTGGCCCGCATCCGCGAATTGGCCATGGCCAAGCCCCTGCTCAGAAACCGCATCGTGTCCGAAGACGGCCGGCAGAGCTGGATCATGCTGCGCATGAAACCCATCCCGGACAACTGGCACGAGGAGGTCGCGGAAAATCCGGACCTGTCCGTGGGTCGCATCGTCAACGAGATCATCAGCCAGGACAAATACAGCTTTCTCCGCCCCAAGGCCACGGGCATGCCGGTCATCAATGTCGACAAGCGTAACTTCTTTGCCGTGGAAACCCCGCGCCTGCTGGGGATTTCCCTGGCCCTGACCGCGCTTATCCTGGCCGTGTCCCTGCGCAGCGCGCGCGGCGTGATCTTCCCCCTGGTCACGGCGGTGAGTTCCATCATGCTGGTCTTCGGGGCTCAGGGATTTCTGGGCATCCGCAACGATCCATCCATGATCTTTCTGCCCGTGTTCCTCAGTCTGGCCCAGGCCATCGGCTACTGCATCCACGTTTTCAACGCCTTCAAGCACGGCCTGGCCATCAGCGGCCAGAGGCGACCGGCCCTGATCCACGCCGTGGCCGAAACAGGCTGGCCCCTCTTGTTCAGCGCCCTGACCACCATGGCCGCCCTGTGCTCCTTTCTCCTCATCCCCCTGCACCCCATCCGCTGGGTCGGCCTGACCGGAGCCTGTCTGGTCGGCGTGACCTATGTCCTGGTCATTGTGCTTTTGCCGTCCCTGCTGAGCTTCGGCCGGGATCAGGCACCCCGGGGCCGGCAGCGATCCGGGGTGCTGGCCGGCCTGGACAGGGTGATGGAAATCCTGGGTGAGCGCGTCCTGAACCGTCCGGGCCTGACCATGACTATCTTTGGCTTCCTGTGCGTTCTGTGCCTGTTCGGCATCGCCCGCTTCGAGGTCTCCTTTGACGTCCGCCGGACCTTCGGCCTCGGCGTGCCCTATGTGGAGCGCCTGGACTACATCGGCCACACCCGGGTCGGCTCACTCTACTCCTACGGGGTGGCCGTGGAATTCGACCAGTCCGGAGAAGCCAAGAACCCGGAAAACCTGAAAAAATTCGACCAGCTCATCGCAGAGATCAATACCCTGCCCCTGACCAAGAAAACCACCTCCCTGGTCGACATCGTCAAGGACATGCATCAGGTCATCAACAACGGCGACCCGGCCTTCCACACTGTCCCGGATGATCGCGAGGCCGTGGCCCAGCTCCTGCTGCTCTATGAAAACGCCGGCGGTTCCGAGGCGGAGAAGTGGATCGACTACGAATACCAACGCCTGCGGCTCATGGTCGAGATCGACGACTACAATTCGGGCGAGGCCGTGCGGGAACTGCGTCTCATCCAGGAGCGCGGACGCGACCTCTTTCCCGACGCCAAGGTTCTGCTCATCGGCTCCATCTCCCAGTTCACGGTCATGCAGGACTACGTGACCTGGGGCCAGCTCAAATCCTTCTTGATCGCCCTGGTCGTCATCGCCCTGCTCATGTCCCTGGTTTTCGGCAGCCTGATCACCGGCCTGATCGCCATGATTCCCAACATTGCTCCGGCCCTGGCCGTGGGAGGAGTGATGGGCTTTGCGAACATCCCCCTGGACATGATGACCGTGACCATCATTCCCATGCTCCTCGGACTGGCCGTGGACGACAGCATCCACTTCCTCAATCACAGCCAGTTGGAATTCTCCCGAACCGGCAGCTACCGCGAAAGCATCCGGCGGGTTTTCGGCTCGGTGGGCACGGCCCTGCTGCTGACCTCTCTGGTGCTCATCCTGTGCTTCTCGGCCTACGCGGCCTCGGCGGCCAAGGTCTTCGTCAACATGTCCTATCTGGTCGCCACGGGCATCCTGGCAGCTCTGGCGGCGGACTATTTTGTCACGCCGGTGCTGCTGAACCGGCTGCGTCCCTTTGGGCCGGAAAGAACAGAGCCTCTGGGCGCAGTCCGTGCCGACCGCCCCGGGGTTGCCGCGCCTTTCAACACGCCCTGCCCGGCAGAACCGACATCCTGACAGCCGGTGGCGACAGCTCCGCCGCCACCGGCTGTCGCCGACTTTTGACAACAATTCTGGCTTTCACCGTCAATTTCTGGCTTCTACCGTTAATTCCTGGCCGCAGCCGTTAGACAAAACTAAATTTTCATGTAGGGATTCCTCTTCGTTAACACCACAACGTATTAATTTAAAAGCATTTCTTACAAAAATGCTCCGGATTTAAAATATGACAATAAAACAGCCACATCAATTTAAAAGCAGATTTTACGGGGGCAAATCCCTGACAGCAGTTCGAGACAGCGTAATACCGACCGACGCCCGGCAGACTCTCCGTTGCGGGCTGGCGGGCATCACCCTCTGTCTGGCGCTTGGAGCCTTCTCCCCGGCCCGGGCCGACGATCCGGCCCAGGTGCAGCGCACCATGGAGCAGGCCATTGAACTGCAGCAGCAGACCCAGAAGCAGACCGACGAATGGGCCGGCCGCAAGCAGGAATTGCAGGCCAGATACCAGTTTCTGCTGGAAGAAAAGGAGCGGTTGCAGGCCGCCCGCACCCTGGCCAAAGAGCGCCGCGACCTGGAGGAAAGGCTGGTGACCGAAACCCGCCGCAGCATCGAAGGGGCGACGGAATTCGAGCATGATCTCATGCCCTTTCTGGAAAAAACCGTGACCCGGCTGGAGGAATTCGTACACCGCGACCTGCCTTTCCTGCCCCGGGAGCGAGCCCTGCGCCTGAGCGGACTGCGCGAAATCCTGGTCCGACCCGACGCCACGGCCGCCGAAAAACTGCGCCGGGTCATGGAGGCCCTACAGATAGAAGCGGACTACGGCCGCAGTGTCGAAGTCTATCAGGACACGGTCGGCGTGGACGACGTCTCCCTGCTGGTCGACGTCCTGCGTCTGGGCCGGGTCAGCCTGTTCTGCCGCACTCCCGACGGCAGCGTGGTCGGCCATTTCGACCACGAAGCGCGAAAATTCACGGCCCTGCCCAAGGACACGCACGAACAGGTGGCCAAGGCCATGGAAGTAGCCAGGCGTGAACGCACGGCCGAGCTGCTCGAACTCCCCATCGGAAGGATTGAAATACAATGAAGCGCAACCATTCCATACCCCTGACCGTTCAGCTTGTCTGCGGGCTGCTGCTCACCCTGTTTCTGACCCTGCCGGCCACGGCGGAAGACATGCGCGCCGCGGCCCGCAAGGCCAAGGCGGAATACGAGGCCGCCGACATCCAGGCCAGGGAAGTCCAACGCCGTATCCAGGACGATCGCAAGGTCCTGGAAGGAGAAGTGAGGACGCTGGAAGGCGAAGTCGGCAGGCTGGCGGCGGAAATGGAGAGCTACACTACGCAGATCGAGGAACTCGCGGCACAGAAACTGGAACTGGAGGCCCAGCGCTCGGACAGCGAACTGGGGTTGCGCGAGCTGATCGGATCTCTGCGGATCACGGCCCGCGACTTGGACGCCACCCTGGCCCAATCTCCCCTGACGGCCCTGTACCCCCATCGTCGTGAACTTCTGACACCGCTCATGGACAAGGACCGTTTTCCCGATCTGACCGATGCGGCCAACAT
This sequence comes from uncultured Desulfovibrionaceae bacterium, assembly GCA_964651415.1. GTDB lineage: Bacteria > Desulfobacterota > Desulfovibrionia > Desulfovibrionales > Desulfomicrobiaceae > Desulfomicrobium. The sequence goes on along the minus strand of CAZYZA010000061.1, from coordinate 7,042 downwards.
GGCCGATCTGCTGTTCGGCGAAATGGACTACACCGGGGGCGTATCCCTGCAGAAACGCCTTTTTGTCGGACGCGACGGCCAGGCCGTGGACGGCGACGTCCTGACCATCGGCCCGTTCACCGCCGCCTACCGCACCTCCACGGAAACGGGCTTCCTGCGCTATTCCGAGGACACCAGGCAATTCTTCGCCCTCTCGGCCCTGCCCGACTGGCTGGTGCGCCGATCCCTGCAGCGCTACTTCGAGGGCCAGACCGACAGCGCGCCCATGGACATCACCGGCGGCGCGGCCCTGCGCCAGATCATGCACACCAACTCCCTGCTTGATCAGATCAAGAACGGCGGTTTGCTGGTCTGGCCCATTCTGGCCATTGCCGTCTTCGCCCTGCTCATGGCCGTGGAACGGGCCATTTTCCTCAAACGCGTCCACGACAACGCCGACCGGGTCATGGGCAAGGTCAACACCCTGGCCCAGCAGGGACGCTGGGACGAATGCGATGACATGGTCCGGGAGAAAAAAGACCGACCGGTCTATAATGTGCTCCGCGCCGGACTGACCGCACGCGGCGAGGCCCGCGAAACCCTGGAAAGCATCCTGCAGGAGGCCATCCTCAAGGAACTGCCGCGCCTGGAGCGCTTTCTGCCCATGCTGAACATGCTCGGGGCCGTGGCGCCGCTGGTCGGCCTGCTCGGCACCGTGACCGGCATGATCAGCACCTTCCATGTCATCACCCTGCACGGCACCGGTGACCCGCGCATGATGTCCGGGGGTATCTCCGAGGCCCTGATCACGACCATGCTCGGTCTGGCCGTGGCCATTCCCATCATGCTCGCCCACACCTTTCTGAGCCGCCACGTGGATCACATTGTCGGCGACATGGAAGAAAAAGCCGTGGCCCTGACCAACATCATCTACCGCGAATCCGCCTGCAGCTGACGGTCATGGATCTTTTCAGCTCCACCTTCGAATATCTGCGGCCCGGCGGGCTGATCATGATCCCCCTCATCGGCGCGTCGTGCTGGATGTGGATCCTGATCATCGAACGTCTGCTCTGGTTCGCCGAACAGGCCCGACAGGACGTGACGCTGCGCCAAGCCATGGACGCCCTGGAGGGACAACCCTTGCCGCCGGACAGTCAGGGACTTCGCGCCGATCTGGTCCGGCAGTTTCTGCAGGAGCGCACCGGACGCCGCGACATCGATCGCCGCATTCTGGACCGCCATTTCATGCGCACCCGGCCCCTTATCCGGGGATCCCTGGCGATCATCACCACCCTGGCCGCCGTGGCCCCGCTGTTCGGCCTGCTCGGCACCGTGACCGGCATGATCACGACCTTCGACGTCATCTCCCTGTTCGGCACGGGCAACGCCAAGGCCATGGCCGGAGGCATTTCCGAGGCGCTGATCACCACCCAGAGCGGACTGCTGGCCGCCATTCCGGGGCTGTTCATGAGCGTCTTCCTCCATCGCCGGGCCACCCGTCTCGAAGGCCGGCTCCACGAAACCATATCCGTCCTCAAGAGGTGCCTGTGATCAGCATCCGCCATACCCTGCGCGGCAGCAGCAAGACCGCCGAAGTCAACATGGCTCCGCTCATCGACCTGGTCTTTCTGCTGCTGATTTTCTTTCTGGTGACCACGAGTTTCGTCAAGGAAACCGGCGTGGACGTGCAGCGGCCCCAGGCCTCCACCGCCACTCTGAAGGAGGCCGGCAACATCCTCATCGGCGTGTCGTCCGAGGGGAAAATATTCCTGGAATCCAAGGAGATCGACGTGCGCAGCGTCCGCGCCCACATCGAACGCTCCCTGGCCGAGAATCCCGAAGGCGCGGTGGTCATCGTGGCCGACAAGCTGAGCAACACCGGCGTGGTCATCCAGGTCATGGACCAATGCCGCCTGGCCGGAGCCCAGAACGTCAGCATCGCCGCGTCCCGGACTGACGGGGAGGGCTGACATGACCGCCCGGTCCCGCATGTACGCCGCCCTGGCCGGGGCTTTGCTGGTCAACCTGACCCTGTTCGCCCTGCTGCCGGCCACGGTGGGCAAGCCAGGCGTCAAGATGGATCTGGAAAGCCTGAACGCGGTCAACCTGGTGGAGATCCGGCGGGAAAAAAACCCGCCGCCGGAAGATACGCCACCGCCCAAGGAAGAACCGCCCAAAGAGCCGCCACAGGAGTTGCCGCCCATGTCCATGCCCACCACCCGGCCCGACATCCCCAAAATGGATTTAGTCCTCCCGGCCTTGAGTTTCGAGATCAATGCCAAGCTGGACGCAGGCGCTCCCGTGGCCGCGCCACCCAGCGCTCCGGCCGCGCCCGTGGCCGCCTTTGGCCGCGATTACGCCATGGGCGAAGTCGATCAGATCCCGATTCCTCTGAGCCAAATCAAGCCCGTCTATCCCCAGCGGGCCAAGCGCATGCGTCTGAACGGAGCCGTGGATGTGCGCTTCCTGGTCAGCGAGGACGGATCGGTCAGCAATATCGAGATCGTCTCGGCCCGACCCGAAGGCGTGTTTGAAGACAGCGTGCGCAAGGCCCTGGCCGGTTGGAAGTTCACCCCGGGCAAGAAAGGGGGCGCCGCTGTCCGCACCTGGTTCGTAACCACCATTGAATTCAAATTCGAGGGCTAAGCAATGAAAGTCGTTGTCTGTTCCCTGTTTTTTTCCATCTTTACAGTCGTCCTGACCCTTCAGACGGCAATACTTCAGGCCGCCGAACTGCCGCCGGCGGTCCAGAAAGCGCTGTATGAGGGCGGTCAGGCCATGGAAGCCAAAAAATTCAGCGAAGCGGAAAGCATTCTGACCCGCTATCACCAGGACCATGCCGACCTCCCGCACCATCTGGTGGAATTCACCCTGGGCAACGCCCTGGCCATGCAGAACAAACCAAAAGACGCCCTGAACCGCTACAAGCAGGCCGTCGAGCTTCAGCCCGGCCACGCTCCGGCCTGGCAGAACCTGGGCAAAACCGCACTGGACCTGAACGACCACGCCCTGGCCGGCAAGGCCCTGACCCGCGCCTACGAACTGGAAGGCAAGAAAAATCATGATCTGCTCTTCAACGGCTGCTTGGCGTACATCCTCGGCGGCAAATCCAAGGACGCCCTGCCCGGTCTGGAGGCCCTGACCTCGGGTCAGGCCGGAAAACCCAAGGCCCCATGGCTGGAAGCCCTGCTCAAAGTCTACCTGGATCTGGGCCAGGAAAAAAAGGCGGCCCAGACCCTGGAAGGCATGGTGACCAGGGATGGAGACAGCCCGGACCTGTGGAAACTTCTGGCCCAGCTTCGGGCCAGGCAAAATGAGTACAAAAAAAGTCTGACTGCCTGGGAAATCTACACCGGCATGCGCAAGGCGACGACAGAGGAGCTGGTTCTCATGGGCGACCTTTACGCCGCCGTCGGCGTGCCGGTGAAGGCCGCCCAGAGCTACGAACAGGCCCTGACCCGCAAGGAATGCTCGCGTTTGCGCGAGAAGCTGATCAACGCCCACCTGGCGGCCCGCAATCCGGCCAAGGCGGCCCAGAGCGCGCGCCAGGCCATTGAGCGCACGCCAAGCGCCGCTCTGTGGCAGGCCCTGGGCCGGGCCTTGTTTGACCAGGGGCAATACCTGGAGGCCATGGCTGCCTTTGAACAGAGCGCCCTGCTGAATCCCAAGGACGGCACGGCCCATCTCCTGCGCGGCCATTGCGCCCTGCGCCTGAAAAAACGCGACCTGGCCCTGGCCGCACTGGAACAGGCCCGGCAATTCCCGGCCCACCGCGACCAGGCCACGGCCCTGCTTCAGGTCGCGACCAATCTCTAAGCGTCCGAACACTTGACAAACCAGCCGCACCGCCGCCGGACCGGCCGTGCGGGCAAAAAGAGGAAGGAACAAATGCCCAGACACCTGTTCTCCCTGTCCCTGCTCGGAGCCGTGCTCTGCATGGCCGCAGCCGCTCCTGTCGGCGCCGATCAGGGCATGGACAAAATGGTCGTCACCGCGACCATGACCGAAAAGCGCATCGCCGATGCCCCAGGCAGCATTGAAGTCATCACGGCAGAGGACATCGCCGACCGCAACGCCTTGACCGTGGCCCAAGCCCTCGAATCCGCCGCCGGTTTGGTGGTCGGCAACGAATCCGGGCGGGTCAAGGTCCCCTCCATTCGCGGCGCACGCGCCAAGCACACCCTGGTTCTGCTCGACGGACGCCGTCTGGCTTTCGGCTTCAACGACATGGTCGACCTGCGCCAGATCCCCACAACCATGGTCGAACGCATCGAAATCGTGCGCGGTCCGGCCTCATCGCTGTACGGCAGCGACGCGCTTGGCGGCGTGGTCAACATCATCACCAAAAAGGCATCTTCCGACCTGACGGCCAAACTGAGCGGCCAGTACGGCCGCCAGGTCGACGGCGACAATGACCGGTTCACGGTCGGCGGCTACCTGGGCGGCGGTTCCGGCCCGGTGCGCTCGTTGCTGGCCCTGGAAGCCGGACACGAAAACGGTTGGGACAGAAACGGCCTTGCTCCTGACGACGGGTTCTCGCAAGAACCGGCGTTTGTGGCCGGACGCCTGGCCTGGGACCTGAGCGAAACCCAGTCCCTGACCGCCGGGGCGGAGTACATGCAGAACACCTATGACGGCGCACAGGCGTACGAAGGGCTGACCCGGACCCGCACCGCCGACGAGGAGCGCAAGGGATATTTCCTGCAGTACGACGGAACGTTTGACGACATCCACAACATCATGCTCCGCCTGAACCGTTCGGAATTCGAAAATGAACTTGGGTTCTCGCCATACGCCGCTTCCGGCCAGCGCGACACCGAGCAGTACGCCAATCAGCTGGAAGCCCGCTATTCCGGCCTGTTTGCGGGCAATCACCTGCTGACCGTGGGCGGAGAAATCCGACGCGAAGGTCTGGACGACACCCAAAACAGCCTGCGCACGGACAAGCATGTCGACAACTACAGCCTCTTTCTCCAGGACGAGTTCCAGATCCTCGATCCCCTGACCCTGACCCTGTCTCTGCGCTACGACAGCCACTCCGAATTCGGCGATCACTGGTCCCCACGGGCATCCCTGGTTTACGCCGTACTTGAGGGGCTGCGCCTGAAAGGCTCCTTCGGGCAGGGTTTCCGCGCCCCGTCCCTGTCGGAACTCTACGTCACGTCCCTGCGTCAAAAGGGCAAGCAGGTGTACGAAGCCAATGAAGATCTGAAGGAAGAGGAATCGACCAGTTACGAACTCGGAGTCGAAGGGGAGTACGGCGATATGTACGGCGGTCTGACCGTATTCCGGACCGACGTGGACAACATGATCGAATCGGTTTTCGATCGATCCGTGGGCAGCGGGCAGAACAAAAAGGACTACTACATCTTCAGGAACATCGCCGAGGCCACCCTGCAGGGCGTTGAAGTCCAGGCCGGGGCCAAGCTGCCCCTGGGTTTCTCTTTCGACGCCAATGCCATCTGGCTGGACGTGGACACCAAGTCCGGCCAGGACGTCGGCGGCCAACCGGAATTCAAGGCCTTTGCCAAGCTGGGCTACGCCCTGCCTGAGCACCGTCTGCGCGCCAATATTCACGCCACCTTTATCGACCAGATGACCTACGCCGACGGCGGCAAGGAATCCTACACCATCTGCGGCGTCTATCTGGCCAAAGGGCTGAACGACAATCTGGAAGTCTTTACCGGAGTCGACAACATCTTCGGCACCCGCCTCAATCGCAACGACGTGGAACAGATCGAACCGGCCACCGTTTACGCCGGTCTGACCATGAAATTCTGAGGAAACCGTGACTGTCCTTCGACACGCTCAGGATGCGGGCCAGGCTTTTCCTGTGCTCGTAGCGAGCCCGTCGCGCCATGAACGAAAGCGGATCACCGCATAACACCAGGAGCCATTTCCATGTTCAACAGACCGACTCAGTCCGCAACCCCGATTCGCATCCATATGAACAAGGCCACGGCCACAATTCTGACCATGGCCCTGACCCTGCTGCTGGCACTTGCCCATGTGGATGCAGACGCCACCGAAAGAACCCAGACCCCGGAGCGGATCGAAGCCATCATCATCGGTGATCGACTGGTCGACGTGGCCTACAATCTGGGTGTGCTGCCCAAGGCCATGGCCGTTCGCGCCACCTTATGGCCCCTGACCGAAACATTTCGCGGCGGATCCGAAATCCTGGGCTGCCCCGGCCGGGTGGTCAAGAAACCCGAGACCGTGCCCGATGCGGCCGCACGCCTGGGCGTGACCCGGATCATCATCGAGAAAAATGCCGAGTTCTGCACCTACATGCCTTCAGTCAGCCCGGAAAAAGCGGTCCCCCTGCTCGAAGGCAAGGGCCTGACCGTGGAATTCGTTGACTTCAACCAGGGGCTTGAAGCTGCGGTCCGCCAGACCGCAAAGCTGCTGGACCGAGAGGACAGGGCGGACAAAATCATCGAAGAATACGCCGCAAACCTGGCCACGGCCAAGGACAAGACCCGGGCCGTCCAACCCGGAAAAAAAGTGCTGATCATGAGCGGCATCATGCAGAAAGGCACCGGCAAGGTGACCATCCAGATCGAAGCTCCCGGCGGCTACACCGATCGCTTCATCCTGGCGAACATGGGAGCGACCAATGTCGGCGACGCCTTTGCCGTGAACAATGCCACCGCGAGCAAGGGATATTTCACCGCCCCCAAACGCAAACACGGCGCGCATCTTGATCCCATGCTGGCCGATGCCCCGGACGTCATCGCCATTTTCGGCAATGCCTACGCCGTGCAAAAAGCCCTGGCCGTGGCCGCACGTCATAATCCGGCCCTGGCCCAAGTCCCGGCCATCAAAAACCAGGCCGTGTACGTCCTGCCGCAATATGTTGATTCAGGCGTCCTCGAATACCCCGAGGCCCTGACCCTGTGGGCCGATGCCCTGGGCGATTAATCCTGCCATCCAGACCACGCCCTGAACCACAGCGGCCCCCGGACTGTCGTCCGGGGGCCGCTGCTTTTCATCGCCTAGACGGGGTCAGGTTGCAAATAATCTGCAACCGCCCTTCCTGACGTTACTGCAAAAAGGCTCA
>CAZYZA010000060.1:0-22138 GCA_964651415.1 uncultured Desulfovibrionaceae bacterium | reverse complement strand
GTCTCCATCTTCGCACATATGATCATGTTACAGTTCCGAGCGCCGCAAAATTGAACATTGCCGGCCTCACTGCACCACCCCTTTGTTCATGCGCTTGATGCCCAGATAGACTTCGAGCTTGCGGATGCGTTCATCGGTCTGGGGGTCGGGCTTGAGCATCAGGCTGTCGCGGTACAGGGTCAGGGCTCCGGCGTAGTCGCCATGGGCCTGCCGGCGGCGGGCCTCTTCCCACAGGCGTGTGGCCTCGTTTTCCGGGTCCAGGCTCAGGCGACGCAGTACGCCGCTGTGCGACCGGAACAGGTCGATTTCCAGCGACGCATGGCCTTCGGGCCAGAGCAGCCCCTGATCCGAGGCCGCCGGGCCGGACAAGGTCTCTCCGGCCTGGGGCTGGGTCGTGCGCGTGACCTGGGCGGTCAGCATCCGCACCGCGCCATGCCGGTCCGCAACCATGACTTCCACGGCCTGCGGGCCGAAACGAAGCGGCAATTCAATCCGGGCGTTGTCGCCGAGCAAACTTCCCTTGTGCCATGTTCCCCCGGCGGCTCTAGCCGCAACCAGTCCCACGTCCGAGGGCACGGCCACATCGACAATCACGGTTGCATTGGCGACCTTGGCTCCCTCGGCCGGACTGTTCAGCCTGGCCTCGGGCAATTTGCGCTCAACCGTCAGCTCCAGAGACTGGGCCGCCTCATTGCCCGCTGCGTCCACGACCCGCACGTCCACACTGTGCCGACCGGGCTGCAGGAGAAGAGGCACGGCCGTGCCGCCCTGCATCGCGGGCAACTCGTGCCACAGGCCCCGATCAATGGACACCAGGGGAGCCACGGGTCCGGCGTCGTCATCGGCATGCACTTCGAACATGACCACGGTGTTTTGCAGGACTGCGCCAGGGGCCGGTTGGGCGATGCGCAGGGTCGGCGGCGAGTCGTCACCGGTGGCGGTCAGCATGAACAGAGCTTCGTTGTTGGCCGGGTCCGGATCGTTCAGGCTGTTGTCCGGGTCCGCGACCAGAGCCAGATTGTTGATGCCGCCCCGGATCTTCCAGGTCAGCGACGCACTGGCCGCCTGGTCCACATCGACCACATCAAGCACTGTCCGCCCCACTTCCTCCCGGCTGCCGCCGGGCAGAATGCGCTGCAGGGCCACGACCACGTTCCCGGCCGCCGCCGCGCCGAAGTTGCGCACCGGGAAGTCGACCCGCATCTCGTCGCCCGCGTTGGGCGCATCCGGCCCGGCTATAGTCAGTTGGGATGAGGACAGACTCAGGTCCGGCGCGGTCAGGGACACGCCGGTCAGAGCCAAGGCCTTGTCCAGGGCCTCGTCCTTGGATGCGGCCGCAGTCCAGACCGGCGAGGCGGTCAGGCGGAACTTGAAGCGGAAGTCGCTGTTGACGGCGTAATGGCCGCCGCGCAGATGGGTGGTGCGCAGACCGACCCGGTTGTCGCCGGGCAGGCCCGAAGCGTCGAAACGCAGGGCTCCGGGCGGAATGCGGAAACTGAAATTGCCTTCGGGCAGCATGTCCTTGAGCACGCCCAGGGCCACGCCGTTGAGCATGACTTCCACATCGTGGGTCTTGTAGCTGTCCCGACTGCCGCGCAGGGCAAAGGTCATTTCCAGCCAGGCCTCGACCACGTTGGTCTGCCGCCAGCCGTCACCGCTGCGCAGGGCCGCGAATTCGCTGACCCCGTTCTGCCCGACATCGGCAAAGACGTGATCCACCACCCCGTCGCCGTCGCCGTCCGTGCCGACCCATTCGATGCCGTCGGACACCAGGACAAAACGATTGGGCCGACCTGAACCGATGATGTCCGAGGACTGGGCCGCGGTCCAATCCAGGCTGTCCAGTTTGACGGCCTTGGCCTTGTCCACCCCGGCCTGCACGGCCTTCTCCACTTCGGCCGCCCCGGAACCGTGCGGATCAAGCCCCGGCACCAGCCAGACCCGGTGCATGGACTCGCCGGGGGCGAGGGTCATTTCAAACGGATAGTCAAAACGCTTTTCCAGCCCAAAAGCCTGAATTCGGGTTTTGACCCCCTTGAAACCGTCGTAATAACGCGGGGTAACCGTGAAATCGATGGTCGTGCCGCGCGGGAACAAGCCATGACGCACGGTGGGCGAGAGGACCACGGCATGGGTCTCGGACGGGGTCACGGACAGATCGGTGATGGCGTCGCCGACATTGGTCAGGCGCAGCACGCGGCCCATGTTGCCGGCCGACGGTCCGATATCGGCCCACTGCATCTCGACGTGGGGCAGACGGACATTGATCAACAGCTCGCTTTCGTCCGACAGGCCCGAATCCGAGACAATGCGGATGGGGATGCGGTGTTCGGCGATGTTCACGTTCTGGGCGCTGATGGCGAACTGAAATTCGCGCTCCTCGCCAGGAGCCAGGGCAAAAGGTTTGTCCTCGGACCCCGTGCCGACAAAGCTGGCCAGCATGTCCGGATCGGCCGGCTGGCCGCTTTCCAGGCGGACCATGAGTTCGGCCTCGCCGTTGTTGCGCACGCTGACCCCGACCCGCTGGTCATAGTCGCGCTGAATGTTGGCGGCATACTGCGGCCGGCCAAAGGCCAGCCCCTTGACCCTAGTCACGGTGCGGACCGGGCCGGGTTCGCGTCCGCCCATGGGTTGGAATTCATAGGTCTTGCCGATTTCAAGACCGGGCAGACGGAGCATTTTGCGCCGGGCGGACTCGCCGGTGATCTCTTTCCAGGTCGTGTCGTCACTGCCCTGGGGACGATAGCGGACCACCGCCGGACCAAAGGCCGGAGCCTGCCAGCTGACCGTGACGTGTTCGCCGGTAAAGGTCGTGCCGCTGGGTGGGTTGAGGTCAAAATATTCGGACACGGTGAAGGTCCGCTCCAGTTTGGCCTTGGTCCCGGCATCATCCATTGTCGACACGGTCAGAACGTGTTTGCCCGCAGAGACAAGCGGCCAGTTGATGGCCGCCTCGTACGGCGGCTGAAAATCCGCATCCAGGGGCTTACCGTCCAGGGCAAAGTCCACCCGCCGAATGGCCGTGCCGTCAAAGCTGACCACCTGGGCCTGAGGGGTGAACGGCGTGTCCACGACGTGGCCTTCGGGCAGGTTGTTCATGGTCACGAGGATGCCGGCCCGGTCCTGTTGTCCCGTGGCCTGTACCCAGAAGCGCTGACGTGACTTCTGCCCGGCCGGACCGCTGCACTCGGCCTGAACCTGATACAGCCCCTGAGCCGAAAACTCGCCCCGGCCCGGCTGTTTGCCGCTCAGGGCAATCAGGTTGCGGCCATCCCCGGTCAAGTCGACCCGGCATTCCTGAGCCGGATCGGCATAGGGCAGGGATTCCCGGCGCAGAATGACACGTCGGGGCAAAGCGGGATCAATCTCGGCCACGACCTTGTCCGCCGCGATACCGCGCCCCTGGGTGTCGAGCATGACAAATCCGGGCTCAAGGCTTGCACTGTCGTCGCGCCATTCGGTCAGTTCGACGCGCAGTGTGGTGGCATTGTCCACGGTCACCTTTTCCTGAAACATGGTCGGCGCGTACACTCCCCTTTCCCGCAACAACTGGTCGCTGCCGTGATCGTAAATGCGGATCAAGGTTTCCAACGGTGCCACCACACTGACCGTAACCTCTCCGGCCCTGGGCATGTTGAACAGAAAGCGGTCCCGGTCGCCAAGATGATCGATACTGAAGGACTGGGCCACTCCGTCCTGTAAAGGACGAGGCGGGTCGTCGGCCAAAGGTATCGTCTCGCCGGGTTCAGCCCGGTCAAGACGGACCGTGAGGGTGTACGGCAGAGTCGAGGCGGCATCGTCGCGCCACTCTCCGATCATGACGTAGTATTTTCCAGCCTGCACGGGCGGAGCCAGAAGCGCCGTCTGTCCGGCATAGACGCCCTTTTCGGTGATCAGGGAACCAGCCGCATCGAAAATACGCACGTGGGTCTCCAGGGGTGACTGCGCCTCGACGCGAAGATAGCTGGAAAAGTCGACATCCACGGCAAACACGTCCTTGTCGCCCATCGGCAGGTAACTGCCGTGCACGGTCTCGCCCAAAGCCAGGGGTAGGGCTCTGGCCAAATCGTCATTGCGGACGACAAAATCGAACATGTCCGCCGGTTCGAGCCAGGCGGACAGGGCGTAGGCGTCGGGGGACCAATTGTCGTCTCTCCATTCGCGCAGGACGACAAAAAAAGTACCCGGACCATCCACGTACCACTCCATTTTGCCAGGATTTCCAGCATAGCTGCCGTGCTCGGTCAGCATGGTGCCATCGGACCCGAAGAGCTGCATGTGCCGCTCCATGCGACCGCTGCTGCGAACATGGAGGCGGCCCGCGCCAGGCACGGCCACACGATAAACGTCATGGTCTCCGACCGGCAGCAGGGTCGCGCCGACCTGGGTGTCAAGATTCAGCTCCCGCGCCGCGCTCATCTGCCCCTCGGCCACAGCCGGGTCGTTGAGCCCGTCATCGGGCAGCACGTCGACCTGCAAGCGGTACGGCGTCAGGGACTCGCTGTCCTCCCTCCATTCCCGGATTTCGATGTAATGCAGGCCCGGCTGAACCTGAACAATGATACTCATGGGATTGTTCCCATACGCGCCGACCTCGCCCAACTGGCTTCCTTCTGCATTACGGATCAGAACGTGGCGTTCCATGGGATGCCCTGGCCCGTGGACCCGCAAGAACCCAGGACGTTCGATCTCGATCCGGTACACGTCCCGGTCCCCCCTGGGCCAGATCCGGCCAGCCATAAGTTCGCCGGATCGAAGCACGGAGGCTGCTTCGTCGCTGTCATTGGGCTCCAAAGGGTCGATCCCGGCATCGACCGACGCCGTCAGAGTCAGGGGATCGGGCGAAGCGCCGTCGTTGCGCCACTCCATAAGTTCCACAAAATAGGTTCCGGCCGCCAGGGCCGTCTCAAAACCATTGGACTGCCCATGATACGCCCCGCGCTCCTGCAGAAGCTGGCCATGGAGATCAAGCAGGCGCAAATGGGTTTCAATGGGAGCGCCCTCGGCCACGGCCAGCCGCAGCAGGGCCGCTTCCGACAATGTCAATCGAAAACGGTGGCGCTGCCCGACCGTGTCGATGGTCAGGGTCACCGGCACGCCGGGCGTGAGGACTCCGGGTTGGTTCGGATCAGACCTTTCCAGGCGCACCCCGGCTTGCGGGGCCAGGGTCAGGCGCGTCTCAACCTGATCCTTTTCCAGCAGCACTCTGGCCGCACTCGACGCAAAGCCGTTCGCTTCGGCCCGCACGGTCAGGGCCCGACGGCAGACCGTCAGTCGGCCATCGGCATCAGGGCGATTGATCTGACCGACAGGAATCTTGTCGAACACAATCATGCCTTTGGCATCGGTCGTACCGTTGCCGACCACGCCGTCCGGCCAGACTTCGGCCAGCGTGACCAGGGCCTTGGGCACTGGGCGGCCCTGGCTGTCTTGGACAAAAACCGTCACCCTGGCCGGTTTGGATTGCCGTCGCAGCTTGAAAAGGCTGTTCTCGCCCCGGCCGAGACAGGTCACGGAAACAATCCGGTCGCAGCTCGGGTCTTCGCAGATTTCTCCTCCGCCGATGACCTTGGTCGGCGGCGTGTCGTGGCCGACCTCATGGCCCGCTGACACCAGAAAACCATTGGCCCGGCACCAGGCGTCCGCGGCGGGCGCGCCGCATTCATTGCCCCAGGTCCGGCACAGGTCCAGGGCCACGCCGTCGACCTTGGGATCGGCTATAGTCTGTCCGGGTTCCACCCGGATCTCCCGACGCAACGTGTCAAAACCCGGCTGCGTAAGCTCCAGGGTATACCGTCCAACGGCCAGATCCGGCGCATACATCCATCCGTTCCAGTCGCTGACCAGGGTTACCGGGCCGGACAGGGTCGCGTTGACCTCCACCGGCGTCAGACGGGCCATCACTCCGGCCACGGGCTGATCCAAACCATCAACCATCACCCGCCCGGTCCACGGCGCAAGCTGCGACGGCTTCAGGGGCACGTCCAACGGCTGGCGTGCCCCGGCCGGCACCTCGACCGACCGGACAATCAGATCATATCCGGGATGGGGAACACGCAACTCATGCTTTCCGGCGGGCAGACCATCAAAAAACGCCACCCCGTCCAGACCGGTGGCCGCATGGCGGCCGCCCAGGTACACGGTTACTTCCCGCAGCGCTTCACCATTGCCAGCGGTGACGTGCACGACCTGGGGGCCGGAGGCGAAAGCCGGCGAAATCGCCGACCAAACCATGACAAAAGTTGCCAGCAGGAGAATGCGAATGGCGGCGACTGCAGACAGTTCGCAATGACGGCATTGCGTGTTGTGTACGAAAATGGTCATGGCTTTTTCTCCTCGGCGGTGGAAATGATCGGCGGCAATGCCACCGGCGCGTCAATGACCGGCCGGTTGGTGCAGTACCAGTCGCTCTGCTGATGGCGCGAGGTCAGGTATCCTTTGCGTTTGGCGGCCAATCGCTTGGCCATGTCGCGTTCGGCCCGCCACGAATTGAACCACGTCCACAAATCGCCGACCAACCCCACCCCCTCCTCGCCCATTTCGTAGGCGGCTTCCAATTGGGTCAGACGGGTCAACGCGGCTCCGATGGCCAGGGCCTTGTTCTTGACGTAGAGCTTGCGCCCTTCCCAGGAATTGGGCTTGATGTTGTTCAGATAGAGTTCGGCATGATAGGCGGTGGTAAAGGTGTTCCCCTCTTCCCGGCCCAGATCGGCCGCGCCTTTGAAACCCAACCCATACCAGACAGCGTAGGCCCCACCGCGCAAACCGCGCTTGATGTTGCCTTCGCCGGCCGCGTCGGATTCGGCGATGGCGTCGGTCACGCCCTGGGTCACGCCCTGATAAATGCCGTAAATGCTCAGTATGGTCATGCCGACAGTGTATCCCGTTGTGACTCGTGGCCCCACCAACTGTTTGATCGGCGTACGCATCACACCCGGCTTGACCGCAGGAGGCGTGGCCGGGGGGCGCGGCGGGATCACCCGGGCCGGTTTGGGACGCACGCCGCCGGAGGTTGGACCCTTGGGCGGAGGCGACGTTGTGACCACTTTACCGCCACCGCCGGGCGGAGGGGTGCCGCCTTTGAGATTGACTTTGATTTGCCCGCTTTTGGACGGAGGCTGACTTGCCGTCTTGGGGTCGGGAGGCGGCGTTTTGGCCTTGACCGTGGTCCGGTTGGCATCACGGGTCTGCTGCATGCGGGTTTTGGAATCAATGAGCTCGGCCCGCTTGACCTGGGCGTTTTTCTTCAGCTTTCCGGCCAGATCCCTCGCCTTTTGGGCCTCAACCTTGCGCCCCTGGCTTTCGAGGGTTTTGGCGTTGGTCTCGGCCGCCCTGGCCTTGGCCTCCAGATTTTTGACCTGGGTCTCGGTCCGGGAAATCTGGGCCTTGGCCTGCTTGTACGTGTTCTTATGAGCGGTTTTGAGCACCTCGCCACTGGCCTTCTGCAGATTGCGGGTCGTCTGCGGATTGAGATTCCTGGCATAGGCGTCAGGGGCATGAGAGCCGTTTCCCTTCAAATTCTTCAGAAATTCCTTGAACTGTCTCGGCGTGCCCTTGATGTTGCTGTCCTTCATGATCTGCCGGATCTGCTTGTCCGAAAGCCGTCCGGCTTCAATGGCCTTGAGCGTACCCTTGGCCATGGCCTGCAGATCCTTGGCGTTGCCGAACAATTTGTCCGGCGATTGCTTCAGGCCGGGGAGCGCCTTCTTGGTGTGATCCGCGACCTCGACATACGATCGGCCGACCTGCCCTTTTTTCATGCTGGAGGATACGTACGTCTCCTTGGACTGGGCATCGACCCGGATCTGGGTCTGATGCGCGCTGCTGCCGGGAGGCCCCATGGCCCCTTGTTTGTGCGTGGTCAGATCCAGACCTTTGACATTGGAATAGCCGGGTTTTCCTTCGGTCGTCAGTCCCATTTTGTTGGCGATCTTTTCCACCCGATTGGAACGCTTGGCACTGGACCCGGCATCCGTGTCCCCTTCCCAGCCCCGATGCCCGGCGCTGCCCGCCTTGGTCCCCTCTGTCGCCTGAATGACCTGCAACTCCTTGTCGATGGTCTGCAGGGCCCGGCGGGCTGTGGCGCGTTCCGCCGGCGTCTTGCCCTGGGTGGCGGTCTGTTTCAATTCATTGAGCTTGTCGTTGACCAGCCGCTGTTGCTCCTGCACCCGGCGACTCTGCTCCGCCGGAGTCATCTTGCCCGACGCCGGGGACTGCTCGGGCACGTTGATGCCGGCCTTTTTCATGGCCTGGGTCATCTCGGAGACATGACTTTTGTTGGCCAGCTCGATCATCTTTTGCTGGGCAGGTTGACGGTACCTCTTTTCCAGTTGCTGGCTGGTCTTGGTATATTTGTCCGTGGCGTCCTGCAGGGCCTTGCGCTGCTGTGGGCTTTCGTTGGGATAACGTTTGCGGGCTTCCTTGACCTCTGCCTCGTAACGTTCCTTCGCCTTGGTATGATAATGCTCGCCTTTTTTGACCTCACCCCCAAGCCGTTCCAGTTCCTTGGCCAACTCCTGGGTGCGCTGCTGCGGTGTCTTGCCGTCGTTGGGCACGGGCGGCGTGTTGGCCAGGGAATGCAGCTCGTCGGGCCGCATCTGGGTCAGGGTGTCCTGAATCGGCGTCTTGGGATCTGTCGGAGGGATTCTCGGATCCGTCGGCCTGGCCACAGGCTGCTGCGGCGGCCCGGCCTGGACGAAATGCTGTCCGCCCGGCAGCAGGAGCAAAGCCAGCACCAGAAAAAACCCGAGACGAAGTGGACGACGTATCATGGCTGCACCTCCTCGGACTCAACCTGATGTATCCCGATCTGAAGCTCCATGGCGAAATCAAACCAATCCACCATCCGGCCGCGAATCGGATCAAGCACGGCATCGCTGCCGCCTCCACCGCCCGACTTTGCGGCCGCCACAAGCTTGGCCCCATTGTCCGGACCAAAGCCCCGGTAGGCGCTTAGCCCATCAAGGATCGTCGCATATACTTCCAGGATGGCTTCGGCTGCATCAAGCGCGTACTCCGCATCCTCCTCTTCCAGGATTGACGCTTCCATAGGTTCCACAATTTCCGGGAACAGGCGGATGATTTCCGCAGCCAGACGATCCAGTTCAGCCGCAATGCTTGTATAAAAGGCCGCATGTCTCCTGGCCACATCCTGGGGAGAACGCCCGGCAACAGCCAGATCGGCAAAAGCCTGCGTATCCTCTGCCGCCAGTCCGGCGCAGCGCAGTTCCAGTTCGTCGTCAACCGGCAGATCCAGCAAGCGGGCCGCCTGAAACACGGCTTCGGCCTCGCGGCCTATTTCGGCCCAGAATCCGGGCTGTAAGGGCCAATCCTTGGGCTCGGAACGGGCCAGAACAGCTTTCATGGCCGCCGGGTCGAGCAGATTTCCGGCCCACTCCCGCGCTCCGGGGCTAGCCTGGGCGTCGTCACGCACAGCCTGCAGCATTTCCCGACCACCCTTGTCTCCGGAGAGAAGGCGCAGGCCGCCCAGAGCCAAGCGCAGGGCCACCGGATCAAGATTGGTCGGAGACTTCAAAGAAGCAAGATATGCCGCACCCTTGGCCGCATGCCCACTTTCGGCATAGGCCTGAGCGGTCAACGCCAGAGCCTCGGCGGAAAAATCGGTCGAAACAGACGTCAGCAGCTGATGAAGATGGGTCAGGGCGCGGCCGGTTTCGCCACGACCGAGATACAGGCGGGCCAGAGTCAATCGGGCGCGCGGAGCCTTGGGATCGATGTCCAGGGCGGTCAGCAGAGCGCGTTCGGCCAGGGCATCCATGAGCGGATCCGCCGCGCCCACAGCATGGACCCAACCCAGCAATGACCAGTACACCGCCTGGGTCGGGTCGAGGTCTACCGCCGACAAAAGCAGATCCAGGGCGGATTCAAGGCTCGCCGGATCGCCCCCGTCACGCCATCGTCCGACGTCATCCACGGCCAGGGCGAAACGAACTCGGGCCAGACCGGCCATAGCTTCAGGGCTTGGTTCCTTGGCGAGCTTGCGCAGCAGCTCCATCTCGTCGGGATAGAGCGACACCATCGCTTCATCCCGGTCCTCAAAAACAAGCATGGCGGCATCATCGATGCCGCCAGTGTCGTCAATTTCTTCATCAGTGATGGAAAAACCTTCCCATTCCTCCAGAAAAGGAAATTCCGCAAAGAGCTCATCCGGTTCGGACAACAGCTCATCCTCGGCCAGAACCGGGAAAGCCATGATCAGGAATACAGCCAACAGCAGACAGCATCTCGTCTTCATTGAACTTTCCCCCCGGCTGACCGCGCCGCTTCCGACGCGGTCAGTCTGACGCAAGCATTGTTCGGACGTTTTCGCTCCCCGGAATGCATCAATCCGGAGTGAACAGGATCACCCCTTACTGTACCGGTGCCGGAGCTTCGACCGCTTCTTCCACGCCTTGTTCCGCCGGGCCGCCCGGATCCTGCGCTCCCATCGGACTGTCCGCAGAAGGCGGCTGCCCACCTCCAAGCAGGGCGCTCAGATCCTTGCCGTTGACATTGAGCTTGCCCTGAGAGTCAAACTCGACCTTGTAGCGATGCAACACGTTGCCTTCGCCGACCTGTTCTTCCGTCCCGGCCAGTTGAACCATGGTCGCGACAGCCAGCATGCCCTGGCGATCATTTTCGTCCAAGGTACCGGCCAACCAGTTGGTCAGTGCCTGGAAATTGCGCACTTCGATGTCGGCGTTCAAACGGCCCATGGGAGCGGGTCCGGCAGCCTCGGCCTGGCCCAGGCCGGACAAGCGCAGCCCACCCAGGGGCACGTCCACGTCCACGGCGTTGATATTGAGCTTCGAGCCATGCTCGGCCAGGATCTTGAAGGCCGCAGTCGGATCCGCCGCCAGCATCGGCAGGGCTGTAAGCAGGGGCACGAGCGGAACCTGAGTCAGGCTCGCGTCGAAACGGGCCACGCCCGGCATGACCTCCGGCGGCACCGCCGGCAGACCGGACACGCCCTCATGATCGTAAGCCAGGGCCAAACCCATGTTCGGAGCATCCAGGTCGGTCAGGGAAAAACGCAAGGCAGTGCGGTCGATGCGAACCGGCTCCTGGCCGGGCATGGTCACTCCGAGGCCCTGTACGCCAAGATTCAGATCCAGTCCGCCGAGCATCTTGGTCACCATCTCCTGCCAGCCCGAATCCTGTCCGGCTCCGAACAGACTGCCGAAGGTCGTATTCATGATCGTGGCCAGAGCCAGACGATCAAGACGCATTTCCGCCGAGACCTCCTGTAAGGCGACCTGGGTGGAATCGGCTTTGAAATCAAGACCCTTGACCTGGTAGGTGGCGCTCATGTCGCGCAACAACGATTGCGGTTCAGGCGAGGCCATTGCACCCGAAGCCTTGATCTCACGGATAGTTACGCCGTCATCAGAAGCCTCGGCGGCCAGAAAGAAATCCTGCACAATCAGTTCGCCCTGCCCCGTGCCGATACCACGAACATAGGACTCAACCAGTTGCGAAAACGCGGCCTGGTCCGGTTCGGTTTCGGACATCAGCAGTTCCTCAATCCGAGCCGGCAAGTTGCCCAGAGCCGCCAGATCAAGATTTTCATAGGATGCGTCGACCCGGACAGATCCAAGACGCCCGGTGGTTTTGCCATCGGCGTTGACCTGTTTCCAATCCCGCGCTTCCAGAGTCAAAGGACCGCCCCACAGGCCGCCGGTGCCCTGATCAAGCTTCATGTTCGCCTGCAGGCTGGAAAAAGAGGATGACTCCATGGGGACATCCTGTGTTTCCAGATTCAGATCTTTGTACAGCCCTTCCAGCTTGACTGTTTTCGCCGGCTCCACGCGCAGATTCTTCACCGCAAGATTAAAGGCCAGGGCCGTGGTCAGATTGGCGTCAAAGACAAAGGTCAACTGAGGATCATCACTGATCAACGCCCCAATTTCATTGCCGTTGTCACCGTACATGGGCATGAGCGCCGGCAGAGCGACGGTCATGTCCCAACGACCGGGATTCCCGGCCACAGGACGGGCCTGGCAGCGCAGAAGTCCGGCGTCGGTCAAATGACCGCCAAATCCCGGCAGACCCTGTGTGGCCAGGGCGAAAGGCAGAGCCATTTCCACCGACCCGTCTTTGTTCTGGGTCAGATGAACCGCGCCCTGACCATCAAAAAAAACCGACGCCGTATCGTTGGCCTCAAACGCCTTGGCGAAAATCTGCGCCTCTTCGGACAGGGCCACGGCCTCCAGCGGCTGCCCGGCGTCGTCCACGTTGAGAAGCCACAGATAACAGCCCATGCCGCTGGGAGAGAAGCTGCGACCCACGGCCGTGGCTCCCCCGGAAGTGACCAGCACGGACTTCAGGGCGTCGGCGTCATCCTGGCCGTAAACCCGGACCCAGCGCACCTGACCGCTGCCATCCGTTCTGGCCAGCCAGCCATCTTCGCTCACGGCCTGTCCGGCCAACCAGATGTCGCCATCCGCGCCCAGAGACATGCCCAGAACCGAGTGAGGCACCTGGATGCCGTCAAGAGCGAGATCAAGCGCCACCTCGCGGCTGACCTCGCCGTTGCTGTCCAGGGTGCGCAGCCAGGTCTTGCCGTCATGGTCGACGCCGACCGTGAGCAGTTCTCCGGCGGGAGTGCGCGCCAGGGCATCCACGGCCGCATGGCCTTCGTACGTTCTGCTCCAGACCACCTGACCCTGCCCATCAACCTTGGCCACCCAGGCGTCGCCGGCCGGCTGGGCGGCCTGACCGCCGACAATCCACCCGTCGCCGTCCGCCACGGCCTGCAAGGCTATCTGGCCATCCTTGATTTCCGTCCGCCAGCCACCGGAGCCATCGGCAGGCACGGCCATGATCAAGGCCTGACCGACGTCATTCTGATCCTTGACCTGACCCACGGCCACCGCCTTCTGACCTACGGCGGCCAGGCCGTAGAACCAATCCTTGGTGGCCGCTTCGCCCTGAGCCTTGCTTGCAGCCCGGGACCACAGGACATTGCCGGAGTTGTCCAGGGCAATCAAAAATCCCGGCCGATCAGTCTCCAGGCTCCCGCCAAGCAGAAATCCCTGATCGCCCAGGGCAACCACTCCGGTCAGATATGCATTGAAATCGCCGCCGAAGACGCGACTCCACACAGGCATGCCCTGGGCGTCGTAACGCACGGCCCAGGCCTGCAGCCCTGCCGGGGTATCCATGCTGCCGGCAACCACATAGCCGCCATCGGGGGCCGGGCAGATCGCGGCCAGTTCGGTCCACTCCATGTCCGACCACTGCAGAGGAATGTTCAGACCGAGAAGACGCATGCCCGGAGCGCCCGACCAGATACGCGGCAGATCCGGAACAGGGGCGTCGGCGGCAAGGGATTGATCGCCGTTGACCTCAAGGCCGGGCGCATCCTGGGTGGAAGGCCGGAGCGCGTCGGAAGCGGCCATGTCCTCCGGAGAATGCCCGTAAACCATGGCTGTCAGGCTTTCCACGCTTCCGGTCTGCTCAAATGACGAAACCTGACCGGCCTCGTCCCGCAGCACGACCAGACCCTGGCCGCGAATGAGATCGCTCTCCCCGGGCTCAAAGACGTCGCCGGGCTGGAGCGCGACCCACTCGTAATAATCCCGATTCTCAAAAAGGGCCAACAGGTCGCGCAGCGGACCCGGATCCGTGTTCAACTCGCCGCTTTCCGCCCGGGCCAGCAAGTCCCGGATTTCCTCCGGTCCGGCCGCCAGCAGATCAACGCCATGCCGGCGCAGATCAAGCGCAAGGCGGGCAAAGGACTCAGGCAGGCGTCCAAATCCGCGCAAGGCCCTGACCGTAAGGCGGCTTTCTGATTCAAGACGCTCCAGATCAGGAATGACACGCGCCCATTCCACGGATCCGTCAGCCTCGACAACCTCCATAGGTCCCTGGGCCAATGCAGAGGACATGACCGCAGCGATCAGCAATACAGTCAGAAAGGGTATCCACAAGAATCGGAATGGACCAGCAGTCGTGCTCATGCGCTCACCTCAAAAATGGTTCATTGAAAGATTGTGACTCAAACTCCGTCTTGTCTCAGGGAAATACCGCTCGCGCCCGTTCCACCAAACGAGGCAGGAGATCGAATTCGTCGTCGCCCACCTGCACATCAGGAACAAGGCCGACCCCGGAACATGTGTCTCCGTCGAAAAAAAGGACTTCCTTGTTGGTGTACCGCAACACGGAGCCATCCGAGAGAACGGCGTCGGTCTGGGAAGAACACTTGCCGTACGTGGTTTGACCAACGAGTCTCGCCCGGGCGTGCCGGTGCAGAATGCCGGCGAAAATTTCTGCGGAACTGGCCGTTTCCGGGCCGATCAGCAAAATGATCGGCATGGAATACTTGGGCCCGGCCGGAGCGCGGATTTCCATGATATGACCTTCGCGGCCCCGAATGGTGCCCAGAGGCATTCCGGCCGTGACGAAAATCCCGGCCAGATCAAATGCTTCGTACAAGTCGCCGCCGGGAGCGTCGCGCAGGTCGATAATCAGCGGCAAGGCCGCCTGCTCCGCAGTGTGTTTCAAAAACTCAAGGGTGGCGCGCATGGCCGGACGCGTCATTCCGGCGCTGAAATCTCGAATGCGGACCACCTGCTGCGTGCCGGGTGGCACCAATTCGACATCAAGCGGCGTGAAAACTTCGCGCCGGACAACGTAGATTTTCCCGTCGCCTTGCGGCGCGCCCACCTGGAGGCGCACCTGCGATCCGGGCTCGCCCCGCAGACGAGCCGCAATACTGTCCAGGTCCAAACCGGCCACAGGCTGCCCGTCGATGGCCAGCAGCCGGGATCGGTCCGCAATGCCTGCCCGGTCCGCCCCGCCGCCGCGATAGACGTGCAGTACAACCTGCCCGTCCCGTTGCGCCAGGCCCGCGCCGATACCGATCCAGGAATGCTGCCGGACACGGCCGGCCTCTCCGGGGGAGAAAAGCCGGGCATAAGGGTCGATCTGAACGAGAAGCCCGGCCATGTCGGTTTGATTCAATGACGCCAACAGCTCTTCAGACGGCGGATCGAGGGCGTGGTTGCGCAGAATATCCCGTATTTCCTCGACAATGCTTCCCTGCGCCCAAACAGGCCAGGCAACCATCATCAGCACAAACCAGACCCCCGCCCTGATCACTGCGACAACTCCATCTGCATTTTCATCAACAGGTCGTATTCCTTGCGCAGCGCATCGCGCTGGCTTTCCAGCTGCTGGCGTCGCAAGTCCATTTCCGTGTCGCCGAGACCGCTGCCTTCAAGCGCATCCAGGGACGACTGCTGCTGGTTGACCTTGGTCTTGAGGTCTTTGGTGCGCTGCTGCAGTTCGGCCACGCGTTTTTGATCCGCACCCTGCTTGGTGGTCAGCGCCTTGTTCTTCTTTTCCAGATCAGCGATGTCGGCCTGCATGGCCTTGACCCTGGTCCGGTCCTGATCGACCTGAGCCTGCACGGCGCTTTTGCGGGTTTCGAGCTGGCCTGTCTCCATATCCAGATCGCGCTGGGTGGCGCGCAGCTCCTCCAGCCGGGCTTCACGCTCCTCAACCCGACTTTTGTACGAGCCGCCGCCAAGACCGGCCACGCCGCCAAAAAAACCGCCCTCGCGCGGGTCATGACTCCCCGCGCATCCCATGGCTGCCATCAGCAGGACAATGATCAGCAAACGCCCCTTCATACCGACAACCTCTGATCAATGCGGGCCAGCTGAGTACTGCCGTCGCGCAGCTGATCCAGGTTCTTCTGCAGGGCCGCCACTTCCTTTTCCAGCTTGGCGATGCGCTGATCCTCGGCCGGGCGTTCCTTGCGCTCCTGATCCAGAATGGCGGTCTGCACTTCCAGTTCCTTGGACAGGTTGTCTTCGAGCTTCTTGCTGTCGTCGATGCGCTTTTGCAGCTGTTCGCGCTTGGCGACCAGAGTCTTTTTGTCGGTCTTGCCTTTGTCGTACTGAGCGCGCAGGGTCGTGGATTCTTTTTCCAAGGTCGCGATGTCCTGAGACAATTTCTGGTTATAGGCCAGGGCCGTGCGGTTGTATTCCTGAGTGCTGGCGATTTCGGCATCCAGAAATTCCTCGGTGTTGGCGTAGGCCTGCTTGCGTTTGGCCACTTCGTTGCCGACCAGGAAACCGACACCGGCACCGGCCACGGCACCGATGGCTGCGCCCCGGCCGCCGCCCACGGCATAGCCGAGCAAGCCTCCGACCACAGCGCCCACAGCCGTTCCTTCAGCCTTGGTCCGATTCTGATCCGAAGTGGTCGCGCACCCCGGCAACAAGGCGCAGATTACCGCCAGGATGACAATGGCTTTCATGATTCTCATAAACTCCTCCTTTTCCCCTGCTATCGTTGATGTCATGAATCCGAAAAACCGGTAAAACGTGTTCGAAATTCCTCAATCCACGCGTCCGTGTCCGCCCTCCGCTGTTCGGAAAACGCCGCGACATGAACCTTGAGCAGTTCCATGACCAACCGCTCGCGCTTGGTCATCTCCCTGGCCTCCAGTTCCGCGAACGCATGATCGATATGCGACTGATCGTAGCCGCCCAAGGATCCGATCTTGTCCTTGTAGCCCAGCATCTGGTCACTCAAAGCGGTCTGCAGTTCGGCCACGGACTTTTGCACCGCCGCAACCTGTTCCTGATACCTGGCCGAAACCTCGCCCAATTCCTGGGCCGTTTTCAGGGTCTCCGCCAGGCGCTCCAGGCGGGACAGGTACACGGACAGATTGACGCCGTTGCGGGCCGCGTCCTGAGCCAGGCTGCGCGCACTTTCGCGCTGGGCCAGCTCCAGTCGCTCCCTGGCCGTGGCCAAGGTGGACTGGATCGCACCCAACGGCTCGCGCAGGTTGGGATTGTCCGCCATCAAGCGTTCAAGCACGGAGTCCGTGTCGCCGATCTGCACCGAAGCCTGGGCCACCAGGTTGTCCAGGGTGCGGCCCACGGGCATGGTCCGCCGGAGGTCGGCGCGGTACGCTTCGTATTCCTTCTCGATCTGAGAGCGCTGGGCCGTGCTGACCACGACATTGGCCCCAACGGCCAAACGGGCCCCGGTGTTGAAAGACCGGCGCTCCTCGACCTTTTTCTCGTCGGCGTTCCAGGCGTAAACGTCCAGCTCGGCCCGCAGGGAGCTGCGCAGGTCATTTTGCGGCGTGGAGACGCTGCCGCCGCGCACGGCCACGCCGCCGGGCTTGCCCTGCCAGATTTCAGGCCGGAACAGGCCCGCAGTCATTTCCTGAACATTGCCGAAAAGATCATGAAATCCGCCCGCGTCGGGCTTGCGCAGACCGACGGGGCGCAATTGATGCTTGGCGTTGCCCAGATGCCAGGCGAATTCATTTCCTTCGGCCGCGGCAAACGGCAGGGCGTTATCGAACGTCCCGGCGCCGATTGCCGAAAGGCCCCCGCGTGCGCAGTACTCCCACTCGTCTTCTGTCGGCAGACGCAGAAAACCCGGCGCACCGTCCAGACGCGGCATGTCCTTGATGCGTTCCGGATGGGCCGGATCGAAAAGCCATGCGTTGTAACGACGGATGAATTCCTGCACGTCCTGATAACTGACAAAGGCCAGGGGCTTCATCAGAGCGTCGCGCAGGGAACGTCCTTCCAGAGTCGGCAGCTTCTGATCCTCGGGATCCTTGCTGGCGGCCAACAAGCTGTCCATGCCCATGACCGCCACGTACTGCCCACGGGTCAGTTCGTACTTGCCCAGAATGATTTCCCAGGCGTCGCCCGCTCCGGGAAAGGACCCACTGATCTGGGTCCGCTGCAACCCCTCGAAAATTCCTCCCGCAGCGTCGCCGATCTGAATGATGCGGGTCTGATCTCCCCAGAATCCCACGCCGGGCACAGCCACCCGCCGAAAGATCATCTGTCCGTCGTCCGGCATGGGCAGAATCAGATCGCCCTCGGCCGGCTTGGGGTTGAACACGGTCTGGGCCGGAACTTCGGCCAAAAGCGGAATGGGCAGGGCCAGCGTCAGCACAAGCACAAAAAACAGGAGCGGATTCCGCAAAAAAGGCCCACAAGACAGAACAGCCAACCTATTGTTCACGAATAACCTCCGCAGGATCGATGCAGGTCGCCCGCCAGGCCGCGGCCAGGGAGGCCAGACCAGCCAGGACAAGGGTCGCCAGACAAAAAACCGGGACATACTCGGCGGGCAGGACACAAAACGACTCGCCCGGAGCCAGTTCCGAAGCAAAGGAGCGGTTGATGGCCAGGGCCAGGGACGCGTAGCCGCCGAATCCGGCCGCCAGCCCCAGGGCCGCGATCATGATGCCCTGCACCACGGGGAAAAAGAAAACATGGCCACGGGCGAAGCCGAGCAGGCGCAGCACGCCCAGATCGCGCCGCCGCCGTTCCACGGCCGCGTACAGACTGGCCACCAACACGGCCGTGCCGCCAAAAAGGCCAAGCAGGGCGATGAGCCAGAACAACCGACCCAGCCCCTGATCCAGAATCCGGATGCGCTCAATGGCCTCGACCTCGGCCACAACCTCGATGCCCTCGCCTTTAAGCCAGTGATACAGGGCCGGGACGTGGTCGATGCTCTCGGCATAGAGCCGAAAGCCCCGGTATCCGCCCCGGGCCATCTCGAATCGCCCGCTTTCAGGGTTGAAGGTCACGGAACGCTGGGCGGCCGTGCGCAACACCCCCACCAGCTCCACCGGCACCACCGGACGTGTCAGGCTGGTGACGCCGAGAGTGTGCAGGGCAAAGGTCAGACTGTCGGAACCGGAACTGGCCACCTCCACCTTCTCGGCCTGAACGGCCGGCTGGGTTGCGGGCCAGAGGACACCTGTCAGAAGGCTGCCTTTGGGCAGCGTCTGCCCGAACGCACCCCAGGGCGTGGCCTCCAGATCCAGCAGCGCGGCCTGTTCCTTATCCAGGGACAGACCCACGGGCCGCTCGGCCCGGCCGTCACGGATCAGACCCACATCCAGGGCGTACGGCAGGAGCAGACGGGTCTGACCGCGCAGTTTCTGGTCGATGGCCCGCAGGTTGGAAACGGTAATGGACGCCCCCGGCGCGCCGAGATCATAGGCCGAAAATCGCTCCGGAATGGGAAAGCCGAGCAGCTCGGCGGCCTTGACCGGGGTCAGATCGGTGATGCGGCCAAAACCCGTATTGATGATCAACCCCGTGCGCTGGATGGGCGGCAGGGGCTCGTCCAGCAGCAGCACGGCCCCGTCGTAACTGGCGTATGGCTCCGGAGTATCACCGCTCCATCCTCTGGCCGGGGCCGCGTAGCCCTCTTTGTACGCCTCCACGTCCAGCACGAATGACAAGGGTGCATAAACCCTGGCCAGGGAACCGGCCCGCGGGTCGAGCACGGCCGCGACCTTGAGTTGCGACTCTACGATTTCGGTCCGCCCGCCACGGGATCTGGTGACACGGGTAGCCAGGTCGTCTCCGGCCTTGACCCCGGACCGCCGGGCCGCCTCGGCCGTAAGGACGACTTCGCCGTCGACAGGAATGACCCCGCCGTTTTCCAGCAACAGCGGATCACCGGGGGCCGTGGGGATAAGGTCAAAGAGTTCGGTTTTTGTCTGGCCGGACGGCACAACGTTGATGACCGAGGACAGGGGCAGAATGGTCGGGGTCAGAAAGCCCACGCCGGGTCGCGAGGCCAGGGTTTCAAACCACTGCGGGGTGAACTCCCGCGTCTGGGCCGGCCGGATCTCCCGGAAAACCGGGTCTTCCACCAGGCGTTCGCGCAGGGTCTGGATGGTTCCGTGCTTCAGCCCCATCAGGACCAGAAGGGGCGAAATGACCGCGGCCAGGGCAATGACCAGACACAAGGTCAGAATCCATTCGTGACGCAGATGGGCCGCGGCCAGACCGGGGATGAGAGCCAGAGGGCGCGGCTTCATGCCTTCTTCTCCTGACGGCAGACCGACCGGGTGACCTGTTCGGAGATCTGGGAGACCTCAAAGGAGTAGATCACGTCGGCCCGGCTGGCGATGAGGTCCACGTCGTGGGTGACCACGACCACGGCCACACCCTCTTCCGTGGCCAGTTTGTGCATGTCGTCGATAATGGCCCTGGCCCTGGCCTTGTCCACGGCGGCCGTGGGTTCATCGGCCAGAACCAGGCGGGGCTGGTGCGCCAGGGCGCGCAGGATGGCCGCGCGCTGGCGCTGACCAATGGACAGGGACACGGGCATGCGGTCCAGACAATGTTCCACGCCGAGTCGCGCGGCCAGGGTGCGCAGACGGGCGTCATTGACGACCACGCCTTTGACCCGGCCGGGCAGGCGGATATTCTGGCCGACGCTCAGAAACGGCAGCAATCCGCCGGTCTGCAGCACATAGCCGAAACAGTCGCGGCGCAGGCGGGCCAGATCACCTTCGCCGCCCTGGCCCCACAGTTCGGCGACATCGTGAATCCGGCCCGAGGACGAGGCAACCTCGAACCTGGCCACCCTGGTCGGGGCCATGACCAGGGCGACCATGTCAAGGAGCGTGCTCTTGCCGCAACCGCTCTCGCCGATAACCGCGACCAACTGGCCCGGCAGGACCGTAAAACGCGGCACCTGCAGTTCAAAGACGCTTTCGCTCTGACTGCGCGTTTTGACCAGACCTTCCAGATAGACCATGGGTGCGGTCACCAGCTCCTCCGTTTACGGCAGATAGTCCAGATGCAACGGGTAAACCAGTTCCTGATCCGGGTCCGTGTCGTTCAGGCGGAACCAGGCGTCGACCTGCTCATTGATGGCCCGGTACTGATCGAGCTTGGCCAGAATGCTCCATTCCAGCTGCGAGCGCTGCTCGGCGGTCATGCTGGCGAACATGTCGTCGGTCAGGGCCAGAATATCGCTCTTGTAGGGCAGGCTCTGGATAAAAGCCGGCAACAGGCCCGTGTCGGCCAGCTTGGCTCCGCCGGCGATGTCTTCGGGGCGCTTCATGGTCTGGCCGGAAACGCCCTGCAGGGCCTCGAAGAACTGGGACTGGGTGACCTCGGCCCGCATCAGGGCCTGCACGACCTGATCCAGAGACTGGGCCAGGGACGACAGCTGGTCACGGGTGACCAGGACGCGCACTTCCAGGGAACGGTCGGCCGGGTTGGTCAGGTCGCGGTCCAGGGTCCAGGCGACAATGTCTTTGGGCGGCGTGGCTTCCTTGCCGATATATTCGATCAGAGCCGCTTCCCAGAGTCTGTCGATTTCAGCCAGAGGCTGGGATTCCGCGCCAGGCTGAGGCGCTTCGCCCATGGTTTGCCGCAACAGGCCGGTCACGCGCTCGGTCAGCTGTTCGGCATAAAGGCGGTATTCGTTTTCATCAAACGCTTTGATCTGCTTGAAAGCCGGATTCGCTTCGTCGCCCCGCACCCTGGCCAGATGGGAGAACTGGCTTTCGGCGGTCGCATAATCCTCTTCAGCCCTGGGGTCCTGCAGGTGTACGGCCAGCAGGTGAACCTGGGCGTCGTCGTATTCGCGGCGCAGGTCTGTTTCATCCTTGCCCGTGGTATTCTGCTTGTGCCCCTTGGGGTGGGCGCTGGCGTCACCCAGCAGGATGACGAAACGCAGCGCGCCGTCCCGCCACTTGGAACGAAGGGCCAGATCCACGCCGGCAAAGGCCTCCTCGGAATAATCGACGCTGCCCACAGACGTCGCGCCACCTTCGGTCTGCAGCAGCCCGGCCAGATCCTCGGCTCCGACCAGCTCCGGAGTGAGGTTTTTAGTCACGTATTCCAGTTGCGGGGCGACTTCCAGGGAATCGCGGTAAACCACCAGACCGAACCGGAAACGGTCAGCCGTCTCGGCGCTGAACTTTTTGGCCATGCCGGCCACGGCCTCACGGGTCATGTCGATGAAGGGCTGCATGCTGCGCGTGGTGTCGATGACAAAAACGATATCGGCCTTGACGTCGCTCAGAACCGCGCCACCCTCGGCGCGTCCGACCTGGGCCTGATCGCGGTACTCGGTGTTTTCCAGGGTATCGGCCCCACGGCTGCGGGGCACGGCGGCAGCCAGTTGCAGAAGACGAACATCGTCCCCGTCAATCTGGGTCTGGGACCACTGCAGAATGGGCAGAACGTAAAATTGGCGGGTGATGTCGACGAAACGCTGAGGCTCCATGCTGACAATGGAATCGGGCACGTTGCCCGCATCGATACTCGAGTACAGCTCCCCGGCCTTGCCGGCCATGTCCAGATCGTCAACGATGCCTTCGAGCGAGGCC
>CAZYZA010000059.1:0-22267 GCA_964651415.1 uncultured Desulfovibrionaceae bacterium | reverse complement strand
TGACCTATCATGACTTCATGTTCTGGACCAAGGGCATGGCCTATGTCGGCATGGGCATTGGTCTGGTGGCGTTCGTGGCCTTCTGGCTGTTCTTGACCGAAAGGGATGAGGACAAGTTCGCGGACACGGAAGAAGAATAGATCTGATCTTTTTTCGACCAATGAAGGAGTTACCCCATGTATGAGATATTAACTGGTCCGCTGCTCTGGTTGGCCTTCGCAGTGTTCTTTTTCGGCCTGGGCGCCAGAGTGGTCCTGTACTTTCGCGGCCTTGACTGGCGGCTGGACCGCGTGGCCTACAAACCGCACTTGAACTACGGCCTCAAAGGTGCGGCGCGTTCCGTGTATCGCTGGATTTTACCTTTCGGCTCCCATGGTTGGAGGGCCAAGCCCATATTCACAATCATGTTTTTTGCCTTTCACATCGGTTTGATCATCGTGCCCCTTTTTCTGGAAGGACACGCGGTGATGATCAAGAGCGGGACGGGCATTGACTGGCCGGCCATGCCGCAGATTCTGGCTGATGTTCTGGCCATCGCCGCCTTTATCGGCGGGCTGGGCATTGCTCTGCGGCGTCTGCTGTTGCCGGAGGTACGCATCCTGACCGACATCAAGGACATCCTGCTGCTGGCCCTGGCCCTGACCCTGCTCTGGTCCGGCATCATGGCCTCCTACCATACCGCAAACTATTCGTTCTGGATCAATCTGCACATTCTGTGCGGCGTGATCGTGCTGTTTGCCGCACCGTTCACCAAGCTGGCCCATATTGCGCTCTTTTTCTGCACGCGCATTCAGATTGGCATGGATTTCGGCATCAAGCGCGGCGGAATGAAGTCCAATTTTGACTGGTAAGCCA
Source organism: uncultured Desulfovibrionaceae bacterium (assembly GCA_964651415.1). Taxonomy (GTDB): domain Bacteria; phylum Desulfobacterota; class Desulfovibrionia; order Desulfovibrionales; family Desulfomicrobiaceae; genus Desulfomicrobium. The sequence goes on along the minus strand of CAZYZA010000059.1, from coordinate 21,412 downwards.
AGAGGAAATCACTATGCCTGAAGGAAAACTTTGTAATAAGAAGCCCGTAGCCACGCGGGAGGACCTCGACGCCCTCTTGGCCGACAGCAACGGCAGACAATACTATGCGGAGCTGGAAGAGCTGGATGTGGATGTCGAGAAGCTCTGGGCCCTCATCCAGAAGACCATGAAATCCCGAACCAAAACCTGGCTTGAGATCTGTGCCCACTGCGGCCTGTGCGCCGACAGCTGCTTTTTGTACAGCGTCAACGAGCGTGATCCCAAGCAGGTTCCTTCGTACAAGATTCAGTCCACCCTGGGCGAGATTGTCAAAAGGAAGGGCAATGTCAGCAACGAGTTCATGCGCATGTGCATGGACACGGCCTGGTCAAAATGTACCTGCTGCAACCGCTGCGGCACGTTTTGCCCGTACGGCATCGACATGGGTGTCATGTTCAGCTATCTGCGCGGCCTGCTCAATTCCCAGGGATTCGTGCCTTGGGAACTGAAGATCGGCTCGGGCATGCACCGCCTGTTCCGGGCGCAGATGGACGTGACTTCCGAAGACTTTGTCGACACCTGCGAATGGATGGTCGACGAGGCCCTGGAAGAATGGCCTTGCCTGGAAATTCCGGTCGACAAGGAAGACGCGGACATCATCTATATGATCAATGCCCGCGAGGCCAAGCATTACCCGGAAGACATCGTTGAAGCCGCCATCCTGTTCCATGTGGCCGGTGAAAACTGGACCGTACCGTCCGAGGGCTGGGAAATGACCAGCCTGTCTTTGTTTGCCGGCGACTGGGAAGCTTGCAAGATGCAGGTTGAAACAGTCTACGACGCCATGGAGCGCCTGCGTCCCAAGCGCATGGTCGCCACGGAGTGCGGACACGCGTATCGCGCCACGGTCATCGAAGGTCCGTATTGGGCCGGTCGACCGGACGGCAAGCCGCCCGTGGAATGCATTCACTATGTGGAATGGGTGGCCGAGGCGTTGGAGACGGGCAAACTCAAGATTGATCCGACTAAGAAAATCAAAGAGCCCGTCACCTTGCAGGACTCCTGCAACTACGTGCGAAATGCCGGTCTGCGCGATTGCGGTCGGATCATCATGAAGCACATCGCCGAGGACTTCCGTGAAATGGCCCCCAACAAGGAACATAACTACTGTTGCGGTGGTGGCGGCGGATTCAACGGTATCGGCAAATATCGCAAGCAGCGTAACGTCGCGCTCAAGATGAAGCGCGAGCAGATTCTGGCCACTGGTGCGAAATTCGTCATTGCCCCCTGCCACAACTGCTGGGACGCCATTCGCGATCTGGAAGAGGAGTTCGAAATCGGTATCCGCTGGAGTTTCTTGAAGCCCCTGCTGATCAAGATGATCGAGGTTCCGAAACATCTCTTGCCCCAGGACGAAGAATAAAACTCCGGGGAGAACTTCGGATGATGCCGGGGTTCTCCTTTTTTTTCGGTGTCGCGTTCCAGTTCGGTCACTGGTTGCAGTGATCGTTCTGGTCGCGAGTGGGGAATGGAGAGGAGGATCGGATGCGATTGACCACACGTAGCCGTTACGGGACTCGACTGCTGCTCGACATCGCCCGGCATCAGGATGCCGGCTGGGTGTGCACTTCGGAAATCGCCAGTCGGCAGAACATCTCGCAGAAGTATATCGAGAAGTTGATTACCGGCCTGCGTCGCGGCGGCTTGATCACCAGCAAGCGAGGTCCGCTGGGTGGACACAAACTGGCCAGATCGGCCGGCAGCATCACTGTCGGCGAGATCGTCCGTTTGTTGGAGGAAAAGGATGGTGATTTTGGCCAGAATCAGGACACAATCCCTGGCTGCTCAAATCCCGATTCGGACGAGTGCCGCACGGAAATCGTCTGGGCCGAAGCCGCCAACGTGCTGATGAAAACTCTGGATTCCTACCGCCTGGGAGATCTGCTGTCTCGCCGGGATTGAAGGGCCAGGCATAGCCTAGCCGGATTTGCCCCTTGAATTCAAAGACATGCCCCTGTCGCCTCCGTGCGGCAGGGGTTTTTTCTGGCCTTTTCCGGTAGGCTTGGTCTGGCTTGGCGTCTTATTACTGCGTCGTTGAAAATTGGTTGTTTCCAAGCCGAGGAGGCCCGAAGCGGGAGTGGAGTTTTTGGGCCAATCTGCGTATCTCTCGCCCCAGGGCGCGAGGGGCGTTTTACGTCTGTGCTTGCCCTTATGGTTGTGCAGTTTTAACGAATTCATTTTGATCGTTTCATGACGAAAACGTACTGGAGACTAACGTGGACAATGAGAGAAAAAAGCTCTTGGTGCTTGGGGTCGGCAACCTGCTGCTGACGGATGAAGGTGTGGGCGTGCACGCGGTTCAGGACCTTGAAAAGGAGAGCGAGTGGGACCAGTCCCGAATGACTTTTTTGGATGGCGCGACGTTTACCCAGGATATTTTTTATATATTCCAAGAGTATGAGAAAGTGTTGGTGCTGGATGCGGTTCGTGGCGGCAAAGAGCCCGGAACCATGTACCGTTTTACCGAGGCCAACCTGCGCGACAACAAAGAGCAAAGCCTGTCTCTGCACGACATCGACCTGCTTGACTCCCTGCGCATGGCGGAACTGCTCGGCAACAAGCCGGAGCTTCACGTTCTGGGCATCGAGCCATTGAATATCAGCGATTGGTCCATGGAAATGACGGACGTGCTGCAGGCCAAGTATCCCAAGTTTCTGGAGGCGGCTCGGCGGGAAATTCGCACGCTTATGGCCTGATCCCTTCCACCGGTATCGGGCGAGGAGGACGAATGAATCGGTTTGACGCGGCTTGGCGTTTGTGTCTGCTCCTGTGTTTGACGACCCTGGCTCCGGCCGGCTGGTCCCTGGCGGGAGGGCCGGGGCAGGATGTGCTCGTTTTCAGCCGTCAGGACTGGATCTGGACCTGTGATGGCGACGGGCGATCGGTACGCAAAGTCTGTCCGGGTGTAATGCCGGGAGTTGCCCCGGACAGCCGGAGCATTGTTTTTTTTCGGTCCAGTCAGGATTCGACTTCGCCGGACTTCATGGACCTATGGGTTCACGCCGAAGGTCGGGAGACGCGGGTGGCGGGTTCCATGCTTCCGGGCTCTTCCCCGGTCTGGCATCCTGACCAGGGCTTGATCGCGTTTCTGGTCCGCGATGATGACGCCCGGACCGGGGTCATGACTGTTGAGCTGGCTACCGGAAAAAAACGGGTTCTTTTTTCGGAGAAGAAAAACGGGACCGGTTTTCTGTGCTCCATCGCTTCTTCGGCAGACGTGCGTCTGGTGGTGCACGACATGCAATTTGCCTATTGGCTCGACTGGGGTGGGCGGGTCGTTGACAAGGTGGCTCTGGTTGACATTATGGGCGACGCGGCCCTGCAGGTCACCAGCGCGGACCGCTTTGTCCCGTGTCCGACAGATCCTTCCCTGCTGGTTTTCAGCCACTCGGTTCCGGGTACGGCCGTTTTCGAACGGATCATGCACGAGCCGAATTCGGCCCTCAGTCTGCATGACCGCTGGACCGGCCGGGGCAAGAACATGCGCATCACCCCGGTTGAAATCACGGCCTTTGATCCGGTCTGGTCCGCTGACGGCAAGCGGATTTATTTCATCGGATATCGGGACACTCAGGCGGCGGACCATGATTTGTTCCGAATCCTCAGAGTCGAACGCTTTGGTTCGGGATTGCGGGAAGTGACCATGGGCGAAGGGGTCAGTGTTTCTGGTCGGTAATTTCCGTCTCGACATCCCCGTGTCGGTCGAGGCGGACGGCGTTCGTTTTCCGTTGCAATGACGGATATTATGGTTGGCTCTTGTTGTGGTAAATTCTGGGCATCGGAAGATCCCATTTCGCGTAGATGGGACGTAATTTGTCCTGAGCCGCCAGGCGGTCCATCCCGGCTTCAAAGATTGAGCGCAGCTCCTGCCCGTGAAGAGTGGGAGGAAATGCCGGATAGTATTGACGAAAGCCGATCGGCTCAATGCGGAAGATGGAAGGATCTGGATTGATTCCCGCCTCGCGCAGGGATTCCAGAATGAGGAGCTTGTCATCAATATAGAAGTCGGTCCCATTCTGGATCAGGCGCTGCAGGGCGCTGACGCCCGTCGTTGCCTCCCGGAATTGTACCGGGACCGGGATGTCGTCGCTGGAATAGTACCCCAGGCGCCAGGTCACGCGACGGTTGGTCATGGAGGCCGGGCCATGCCAGTCGGGAAAGGCTTCGGTCCGGAAGATGGCGTGAAACTGTCCTTCGTAGAGTGGGCGGCTGGAAAGAATGATGCCCTCTTCGGGATCAGTATGACCAAGGTAGATGTCGGCCTGAAGTTCATGCAGCATGACCATGCCCCGTTTGGCCGGCACCTCCACGTGTCGGACAGTGAAGCCCGCCGGGGCAAAGACGGCGTGGATCAGGTCGTGGTAGAGGCCCTGGCTGTCCGGGCTGGTGAAACCGGCCCAAGACGGAGACGTGGTTGTGATGTCTTCGCCCGAAGCTGTGGACGCCAACAGGGCGACGAGGGCCAACGTGGAGAGGCAACTGCGCAGTAAGTGTCGAATGTTCATACACAGTGCATAGCCTGGATTGAGATGCCTAACAAGGGGCCTCGGTCTCCCGGGGATGTCTTGGCTCGTGAAACATCTGGCTGTCGGCTGGCTGTGGTGGGCTCGCCGTGGGGTTTGCCGGCCGGAAATAATGCCCGTGGGCGTCAAACTGTAATTTTCTGAACCTGGATCAAACTGTTGGAGGGGCCATGAACCTGTCGGATCGCGCCCGGCAAATCGCATCGCTTGTTGATCTCACGTCCCTGTCCGGAATGGAAACGCGGGAAGAAATGGCGCAGTTGTGTGCACGAGCTTCCGGTCCATGGGGACATGTGGCCGCGCTGTGCGTCTTTGCCCCGTGGGTGCCGTTTGTCCGCGACTGTCTGGACCGGGCCGGATTGAGTTCCGTTCCGGTGGCCACCGTGGTCAATTTTCCCGCCGGTGAGGCTCCGATCTCTGCGGTTTTGGCGGAAATCAGGTCCGCCGTGGCCGCCGGCGCAGCGGAAATCGATCTGGTTTTTCCGTACACGGCCTTTATGCAGGGGCAAACAGCTGCGGTTCGTGATTTCATGCGGGTGTGTCGGGAGAATTGTCCGGTGCCGCTCAAGGTTATTCTGGAGACCGGAGTATTGGCAGACGACGTCGTGATCCGGAATGCCTGCCGGCTGGCCATGGACGCCGGGGCGGATTTCCTGAAAACGTCCACGGGCAAGGCCGCAGTCCACGCCACCCCGGGGGCGGCCAAAGTCATGCTCGAAGCCATTGCCGGGCAGGCGGGAAAAACCGGATTCAAGGCCTCCGGAGGTCTGCGGACCATGGATGACGCGCTGACCTATCTTTGTCTGGCCGAACAGCTGCTGGGACCGGACTGGGTCCGGCCGCAGACGTTTCGCTTCGGGGCCAGCGGTCTGCTGGATGACGTGTTGCAGTATGCGGCCCCGGAAGAGACCCGGTGAAACGCGTCTGCCTACTGGTGCTTGATTCCCTGGGTATCGGCGGCGCGCCGGATGCCGAAGCTTACGGAGATCTGGGAGCGGATACCCTCGGGCACATTGCCCTGGCGTGCCGTCAGGGGCAGGCCGATGTCGGGCGGCAAGGGCCTTTGCGCATCCCGACGCTGTTGTCCCTGGGGTTGGGGCAGGCCGCAGCGCTCAGCACCGGACAGGTCCCTGCCGGGCTGGAGTGGACGCGGCAGGTCATCGCCAAATTCGGATGCGCCAAGGAAATAAGTCGGGGCAAGGACACGCCGAGCGGCCATTTCGAGATGACCGGGGCTCCGGTCCTCACGGATTGGGGCTATTTTGAATCAGCCGTGGATTCCGTTCCGGACTCCGTGGTTCAGGGTTTGATCAAAGACGCAAACCTGTCCGGAGTGCTTGGCAACTGCAAGGCCTCCGGCACGGAAATTCTGGTCCGATGGGGAGAGGAGCATGTGCGGACCGGATCTCCCATCATCTACACGTCCGTTGATTCCGTCCTGCAGATCGCGGCCCACGAGGTCGCCTTCGGGCTTGAGCGGCTCTATGAGGTCTGTCGCGCGGCACGCCGCCTGGTGGACGGGTACCGCATTGCCCGCGTCATTGCCCGGCCTTTTGTCGGGCAGGACAGGGATTCGTTTGTCCGCACGGGCGGACGGCGGGATTTTTCCATGGCCTCCTCGTTGCCGACCCTCCTTGATGTGCTGGTTGACGCCGGCGGCAGCGTGACCTGTGTCGGCAAGGTCGCGGATATTTTCGCCGGACGCGGGGTCAGCAGGACCATCCGCGCATACGGTCACGACCAGCTCATGGCCGCAACCTGCGCGGTCTGGGACGAGACCGGCGACAGGGGGCTGGTCATGACAAATTTCGTTGATTTTGACACCGTTCATGGCCATCGTCGGGACGTGGCCGGATATGCCGGGTTGCTGGAGGCTTTCGACCGCATGTTGCCCTCTCTGCTTGGCCGCATGACTCCCGGTGACCTGTGCATCATCACCGCCGACCATGGTTGCGATCCCACGTGGCCTGGCACGGACCATACCCGGGAACAGGTGCCGATTCTGGCCTTCGGGCCGGGTATCGCCCCCGGCAGCATGGGACGGCGTCAGACCCTGGCCGACATCGGGGCCTCGGTGGCCCATTTTCTGGACATTGCGGACACGGGCTTCGGGCAGTCGTTTTTGACGGACGAAGATATTTCAACTTTTATTTCTTGAGGATACTCCATGAACCGGTCCGATGTTCCAGATCATCATCTGGTAGAAAAGCTCTTGCCCATATTCCTGCGCATTCTGCTTTGGGGCAGCATCTTTGGGGCGCTCTACATCCTGCGATCATTTTTTCTGCTTCTTTTTCTGACCTTTGTCTTTGGCTATATTCAGGTACGTGGCGTGAACAAGCTGGAACGCTTCATCCCTCCCCGTCCCCTGCGGGTGGTGCTGGTGGCGACCGTGTTTCTGGGCGTGCTGGTGGCGGTGGGTGTTTTCCTGGTGCCCAGGGCCAAGGACCAGACCTTCATGTTCGTGGCTCAGTTGCCGCAATATGTGGAACGTCTGGATCAGGAACTACTCAGCCTGGGAGAGCGTTATCCCATGCTCGGCAACCTTATTCCGGAACTTGACCCGGTGGCCGGGCACACGGCATCGGCCCTCGGCAAGTCACAGACCGGGATTTTGGTCCAGCAAATTTTCGGATTGGGCGAGGGGCACGACGGACAGCACAAGGTCAACCAGATGCTTGAACTGGTGCGGGGCGTGGGAGGGCGCGTGGCAGCCATTGCCTCGGCATTTTTGCTCGCGCTGCTCTTTTCGTTTCTGATCGTGTTGGACCTGCCGCGCCTGACCGCCAGCGTCTGCTCTCTGGAAAATTCCCGGCTTGGATTCATCTATCATGAGGTTGCCGGCAGTATTCGCGATTTTGCCAGCGTGCTCGGGCGAGCCCTGGAAGCCCAGTTCATGATCGCGGTCGTCAATTCCGTGCTGACCGCCGTGGGCGTGGCTCTGCTGGGTATGGGCTCGTCCTTGGCCTTTCTGACGGTCATTGTTTTCTTGTGCAGCTTTATCCCGGTGCTCGGGGTGTTCATCAGTTCCGTGCCCATCTGCCTCATCGCCCTGCAGACCTCCGGGCTGACGGTCATGGTGCTGGCCATCATTTTGATCACGGTCATTCATCTGATCGAAGGATATGTGCTCAATCCCAGGATTTACGGCTCTTACATGCGCATCAATCCGGTCATTGTGCTGGTCATTCTGACGATCGGGGCCAAGCTTTTCCAGATTTGGGGCTTGGTGCTGGGTGTTCCCATTTGCACCTATATTTTCGGACATGTCATTCAGCGGCCGGTCGAACCTGAGGCGGTCGTTGCTGATCAGACGTAGTGTGCGCCAGCGGCGAATCCTGTCCGGGTTGAGTAGGGCTCTTGCGGGTGGAATTACCGCTAAACCTCTGAGGGAGATTGAACGTGTCCAGTACGTTGCAAGTTGTTGTTGTCGAAGAATCTTGTCTGTCCCGCAATGTGCTGGTCAAGGCGTTGCATCAATGGGGCTATCCGTGTCTTCTGACCGAGGATGAAGACAGCGCGTGGTCGGCGGTGACGAATGCCTCCGCCCCGTGCGTATTGATGGTTGATTGGCATGCTGATTTTCTGGACTGTGAGGACTTGGTCCGGCGGATCCGGCGCAAGGCAAGTCTGCGGAAGCTGCATATCCTGGCCGCAGTGCCTCGGGGCGCGCTGGGAGCCATCCGTCGCAGCATGGAATGCGGGGCCAGCGACGTTGTATCCCGTCCGTATGACCTTGATGAGGTTCGGGTACGGTTGCATGTGGCCTGTCAGTTGATGCGGCTGAAGGGAAATGAGTTGAAATTCGACTGAACTGTCCCCGCCGTTGCCTTCAGGGAAGCGTTTACAGCGTGGTCGACCAGTGCAGGGCGTTGGCCTGCAGGGCCAGATTCATTTCGGGTTGATAATACTGGTTATGCTGCTTGATGAAAGGAACGTACTCGATGCGGGCCTCTACGAACCGGAAAGACCCGCCCTGGATTTTGGGAAAGAGGTTTTTCCGGGCAGGAGCCAAGCGGCCGAGAATGATGGGCAGCGCCTCGAAGGCTTCTTCCTGGGGCAGGGTGACGGGATGCAGGGGCGTAGTCGGCAACATTTCCGGTGCCGGGGCGTCTGCCTGTTGCAGACTGACGCTGGCGCTGAGGTTGAGAAAGAGTTCCGGTCGGATTTTGAAGGCCGGAACGCGAAAGGTGAACGCCGTCGATTCCATCCAGGGCAAGATGACTCGGGGCAGGTTGGTCAGTCGGATCAGGTCGGCCCAGGTTTGCAGCCGAAATCCCGTGCTTTTGAAGCGCAGATTCCAGAAGGGAAGGTAGCGGACAGGCTCGGACTCAGTCGGCAGAAAATGTAGCGAAAGGCCGGTCACGCCTTCGGCCCCGGCCTGCCAGGCCGTGTCGCAATGCGGGCAGGTGTGGACCATGCTCTGCCGGTCACCTTCAAGATCCCAACCGCATTCAGGACACAGCGTCGACAGGAATCGCAGATCCGTTGATGCCTTGTCGGCCAGTGTTTCGTCCAATTCGGATGCTCCCAGTTGCTGCCCGGAAATCCCGTCCACCAGTTCACGGCCCTGAAAAACCGGCTGATAGATGAGGGACATGCTGTCTCCGATGCAGGCGGTCAGGCGCGGCCCGTTCAGGACCGGCATGCCCGGCAGGGCTCTGAGCAGTTGCTTCTTGAAGTCTTTTCCGTCGCATTGGGGCGTCAGGAACAGGCCTTGGGTCGTGGGCTCGACAAAGCGCAACGACAGGGCCTGGGCGCGCAGACCCAAAGAGGGCGGCAGCGACGGGATGTTTGCGGCCAGCAGGCTTGAATCCAGAATCTTGTGCTGCATGGTTTCCGGTCCGAGGACAAAGGCGTTGCCCCGGAGCCGCCAGTAGGGGACGTAGATCAGGGTGCCGCGATGCGCGATGCGCGGAGGGATGTAGTAGCGCAAGGGACCGCTGCTGTGGATGAACAGACGCACCTGGCAAAACGGACAGGCAAAAATCCTGTCCGTTTCCTGCAGTTCCACCGGCGCGCCGCATTGCGGACATTGGTGGGAGAGATGGAAGTCACCCATCAGGCCATGCGCTCCCCGCAGTTGTTGCAGAAGGTTGACGACGCCAGATTATCCTGCCCGCAGGATGGACAGGCCGCGGTAGGCGCTGCGCTGCCTGCCGGTTGTCCGCATTTGGGGCAAAACCGTGAACCCGGGGTCAGGTTTTTGCCGCACCCGGAGCACTGGGCAAAAACCAGCAATTGATGTCCGCAGGACGGGCAAAATCTGTCCTGCTCCCGGATGGACTGCCGGCATTCAGGGCAACTCAGGTTTGAGCCAGCCGCGGCGGTCTGACCGGCCATCTGCATGGCCTGGGCCATGAGAGACGGCATCATGAAGCCGATGCCGAGGCCCATGGAGTCGCCCGCGCTGCCCTGGTTGGCTGCGGCCTTTTCCATGGCCTGGGCCGCCTTGAGCTGCATGAGCTTGTTCATGTCCTGGAACATGCCGAGTTTGGTTTTGTCGTCCATGGCCTTCTGGACTTCAGGGGGCGGCGTTATGGCGTTGATGTACAGCTGGTTCAGGGACAGGCCGAAATGGCGGAAGTCCTCTTTCAAGCGTTCCCGCAGGCCGACGGACCATTCCTCGTACCGGCTGGGCAGATTGAGGATGGTGTCCATGTTTTCGCCCAGGTAGTCGTTGAACCTGGAAACAATGACCTTGCCCAGGTACTCTTCCAGGTTGTCGACGGAAAAACTGGCCATGGTCCCGACCAATGAATTGATGAAGAGTAGGGGCTGGACAATCTGGATGTTGAAGAGGCCGTAGGCGCGCAGCCGGATCAGGCCCAATTCCGAATCGCGGAAGGCCACGGGCTGGCGGGTTCCCCATTTCAGGCTGGCGAAGACCTTGGTGTTGACCAGGTACGCTTCGGCCCGCAACGGACTTTCCAGCCCCCAGGGAATGCCCATGATCTTGTTCAGAATGGGTATGTTGGCGGTCTTCAGGGTATGGCGTCCGGGGGGGAAGAGATGCACGGCCTGACCGTTGTAGAAGAACACCCCGGCCTGGGATTCACGGACCACTATTTGAGCTCCGTACTTGATTTCGCCCGATCCTTCCTGGGGGAAACGCCGGGCCGCTTCCCGGCCGCTGTCGTCGAACCATTCGATAAGTTCCAGAAAAAAGATGTTGTTGACGCCCATGCTGCCTCCTGATGGTCTGTGCAATGGCCCGCTTATAGGATGAAGCGCTTGCAATTACAACGTGGTGCGCTTAGTGAATTGATCTTTGAATTCCTGGAGGAAGCCCATGAACGACGTGAAGCCCGTCATGACCGCTGCGGACATAGAGCGATCCCTGGACCGTCTGGCCTGTGAAATTCTGGAGCGTATTCCCGATCATGACTCCATCGCCATCATCGGCATTCAGCGCAGAGGGGTGGATCTGGCTTGCCGTTTGTGTCGCAATCTTTCCTCCAGGATTGACCGAGAGCTGGAGTGCGGAGAACTGGACATCAACCTGTACCGCGACGACTGGACAACATCTTCCGCCACTCCCAACATCAATGCAACGCACATTGCCTTTCCCGTGGAAAACAAGACGATCATCCTGGTCGATGACGTGCTTTTTACCGGCCGGACCATACGCGGCGCACTGGAGGCCATCCTTGACTTTGGTCGGCCGCGGTCCGTCAAGCTGTTGGTCCTGGTTGATCGGGGGCATCGGGAATTGCCGATCCAGGCCGATTTCGTCGGCAAAGCCGTGCCGACGGATCGCCACCAGCTGGTCAACGTATATCTGCGGGAGCGCGACGGTCGTGACGAGGTGCTGCTGAGTTGAACCGGCGTGGGCTTCAACGTAAAAACGGCCGCTGACCCATGGGGAAGGCGGCCGTTGGTTTTTCCAGGAGATATCCCTAGATGACCTCTTTATCCTGCAGGAATTGGCGCAGTTTGCCCGTGTTGGCCTCGTCCATGGGCACCAGGGGCAGACGCAGTTCCAGCTTGATGCGGCCCATCATGGACAGGGCTGTTTTGGCCGGAATGGGGTTGGTTTCCATGAACATCATGCGTGAGTAGGCGGCGAGTTCAAAATGCAGGGCCTGGGCGGCTGCCAAATCCTGTTTGAACCAGGCCGCGCACAAACCGCTCATTTTGTGCGGCAGGATGTTGGAGACCACGGAAATGACACCGCATCCACCCACGGACAGCAGCGGCAGCACGGTGAAGTCGTCGCCGGACAGAACCTGGACCTCCGGTCCGCAGTATTCGAGGACCTGCGACACCTGACTCAGGTCGCCGGTGGCTTCCTTGATGCCGAGCACTTCCGGAATGTCTTTGTACAACCGGGCCACGGTGGCGGGCAGCAGATTGACGCCGGTGCGGCCCGGCACGTTGTACAGGATGAAAGGCATGGATACTTCGGAGGCGATGCGCTTGAAATGCTGGTAGAGGCCTTCCTGGGTCGGTTTGTTGTAGTACGGCGTGATGAGCAAGGCGCCGTCCGCTCCGGCATCCTTGGCAAAACGGGCCAGTTCCACGGCTTCGGCCGTGTTGTTCGAGCCGGCGCCGGCCAGGACCGGAACCCGTCCGTTGACCTGGTCCACGCAGATGCTGATGACCCGTTTGTGCTCCTCATGGCTCAGGGTCGCGGATTCGCCGGTGGTGCCGCAGGGCACAACACCGTTGATGCCGCGTTCCAGCTGCCACTCGATGAGTTTTCGATAGGCTTCCTCGTCAATCTGGCCGCCTGAGAACGGAGTGACCAGGGCAGTGAAGGCTCCTTTGAATTGCATCTCATCCTCCCGGATTGGGGCTGTGTGTTGATGGGTTGCCGTCCGGAAACGTCTGTTACAAACCCATGGCGGCCGGGCTGAATTCGCCGGCATAGACGATCAATGCCTTGCCGCGCAGGAAAATATCTGATCCCCGCAGGGTGATCTCCAGGATTTCGCCGCCCGAGGTCGTGACCGTGGCCGCAGCCTCGCACAGGCCAAGGGCATGGGAGACGGCCACCGAGGCGGCAGCGCCCGTGCCGCAGGCGTATGTTTCGTTTTCCACACCTCTCTCGTAAGTGCGCAGGAGGAGGTGATTGCGGCTGAGGACCTGAATGAAATTGGCATTGGTGCCGGCTGGGGCAAAATGGTCGTGGTAGCGGATTGCCGCGCCAAGGCTTTTGACATCCAGATCCTGGAGGTTGTCGCTGATGACGACCGCGTGCGGCACGCCGGTGTTGGCGAAGTGCACTGTCTGCGGCGTCCCGTTGACGCTGAGCGCGCTGTCCAGGCGAAGATCCCGCACAGGAGTCAGCTGGACTTCGACTTCCCCGGCATCCGGATAGACCTGGGCCCGGACCGGACCCGCATCGGTCAGCATCAGGTGCTGGGCCGGCGCCATGCCCAGACGATGAGCCAGAAGGGTGGCGCAGCGGGACCCGTTGCCGCACATTTCGGCTCGGGAACCGTCGGCATTGTAGAAATGCCAGCGGGTTGCAGCCTGGCCGCTGCTGTCGGTCTCCAGAAAGATGATGCCGTCGGCGCCGATGCTGAAGGCGTGCGGACAGAGGGCTTTGGCCCATTGCGGCATGACTTCGGGCGTGATGGCCCGGTCGCGGTTGTCGATGACGATGAAGTCGTTGCCGCTGCCCTGCATTTTGTAGAATTTTTGCGTAGAACCTTCGAATATGGTCATGAGATGTCCCGTGCTGATCTGTTGAATTTTTCTAAACTAGGTGCAATTGCCTTGGAAAGCAAGCACATGGCTAGGGTTGAAAGATTTCTTCAATCTGTGGTGCCGGATAGACGGAATCGTCAAGGTTCATGGCTCTGGTTTTGACCGTTGCTTCCGGAGTCCAGATCGTCTTGTCTCCGGGCTTGGGCAACTCGGGAATGGTCACGGTCAGCAGATTTCTGCCCTTGGTAAAGGTCCTGACCCAAAGCACCTTGTTGTCCCGCAGGTAAAGGCCTGCATATCCAGGCCCTTCTCCGGACCCGAGAACCATGTCAAAGACCGGTTCCATGGTGGAAATGAAGCGTTCCTCCCGGACTGCGCCCCAGGTGCTGACGCCGATGATCAGGTTGTGTTCCCCACGGGAACGCACGTCGCGGGCAAAGTCGAACAGGGCTTGTTCCTGGGTCTGGTCCGAGTGGCCCGGGTCCGGAAAGATGATGATCGCCAGCCGTCCTTCCGGGACGTCAATGGTTGTCAGACGCGGCTGATCCGCGGGTCGCAGCCAGCGTTCGGACAAGGGCGTTTGCGTGCTCTCCAGGGCGAGCATGTCGGCCGGGCTGAGGACAAAGACATCGTACTTCAGGAGATCGAAGGCCTGTTTGAGCCGGAGCATATCTTGCGGCGACCTGTCCAGCTCGAAGCCGGGAGGGGAAAATTCATTGCCGCCGCCGATGATGACGGAACCGTTGCCGTGTTCAAAGATGGTGGCCCGCCGGGCCAGCCCCCCAAAGGTCTTGCTTCCTCAGGACGGGCAGGGCGCGTGTTCGCCGTAAGTGTTGCCGACAAAGATCAGGGTCGTTTCGGCTGCGGCCCGGGAGAGGCTGGTCAGCGCCAGAATTATCGCGACAGAGATGGAGAAGACGTTTTTCATGGGAAAGGCCGTTTTGGGGGTTAAAGCAGGGTTTTTAAAATCGGGCTGCGCGAGATGAGGTCGCGCAGTTTGCTTCGGCGTTCGATGATTTTCTGGGCAATGAGGCGGATGTCCTCGGCGGCCCGGCATTGGGGGGCGAATTTCAGCAAGGGCACCTGGTGGCGGACGGATTCTGTGACCATGGGGTCGCGGTGGACCATGCCCAGGAGGCGGATGGGCAGGTTGAGGAAACGATCGCAGGCCTGGGCCAGCCGATCAAAAGCGGTTTGGGCTTCGCGGGAGGAATCGGCCATGTTCACGATGACCTGGAAGTTGCGGAGCTGGTGCTGCGAACACAGCACCTTGATCAGGGCGTAGCTGTCCGTCAGGGAGGTCGGCTCGGGGGTGATGATGACGATACGTTCCTGAGGCATGGCGGCAAAGGACAGCACGGTCGGGCTGATGCCCGCGCCCAGATCCAGGATCAGGAAGTCGTAGCGGTGGAACATGGCGTCGAGCTTGCCGAGGAGCAGGCCGCGAACGTCTTCGTCCAACTCGACCAACTCGGCCACGCCTGAAGCCGAGGGCAGGAAGTCAAACCCGTCCTTGGCCAAAGGAACGACCACGCTTTCGGCGCTGGCCCCGGCCAGCAGGTCCTGCAGGTTTTTCTCTGGAGACAGGCCCAGGAGGACATCCAGATTGGCCAGGCCCAGATCCGCGTCCAGCAAGATGAGGCTGTGTCCCTTTTCGTGCAGGGCAAAGCCGATGTTGAGGGCGAGGTTGGTCTTGCCCACGCCTCCCTTGCCGCTGACCACGGAGAGGCTCAAAGTTTTGTTTGGTTCGCTCATTGCTGTGCTTTGTCCGGTGCTGAATCGTTGTCCGCCGTGGGACTGAAGGCGGAAAAGAGAAAACGTTTCTCGTTCTGCAAGACCTGTCCCTGGTCGTGCGGCTGTCCCAGATCAAGGAGCGGCGCGGCTTCAAGTCGGTTTTTGCCGTTGCCCTTGGCCCGGTACAACGCCTGGTCCGCTTCGGTCATGAGTCTGGACCCGTCCGGCGACTGCTTGCCCCGATAGCTGGCCAGGCCCATGGAACAGGTAAAGGACAGGCTGGTCTGGCCACAGTGGACCGTGGTTGCCCGAACAGCTTCCTGGATGCGCTCCAGCAAGGCCTGGGCCCGCATCAGCCCGGTGCCGGGCAGGATCAGGGCGAATTCCTCGCCGCCGATGCGGGCAGGAATGTCGATCTTGCGGGTTTCCCTGGTCAGGACGGCCCCCATGGCCCGCAGAACTTCATCGCCGCACGGATGACCATGGGTGTCGTTGATGGCCTTGAAATTGTCCAGATCCATGATGCACAGGCTGATCGGGGTCTTGAAACGTTCCGCCCGTTCTATCTCCAGACCCAGGGCATGCTCAAAGGCCCGGCGGTTGCGCAGCCCGGTCAGGCTGTCATGATTTTTCTGGAACAACAGATCCTGCAGCCTCTCCTTGAGGCCGAGCAGGGCCGGAAAGGCGTCCTGTCCAAGGGGCAGCGCCAGCCAGCTGTGGAGATCGTGATCACGCAGCGCTTTTTCCCAGCGGCTGAGCGGGGCGCTCTTGACCAAGCGCACCAGGGCGAGTTCGCCTCCCCCGTCGTTGTGCGTTGCGATCAGACTCTCCAGGGCCCGCATTTCGGCCAAAAGGGTCTCGTCCGCGAGCAGGTCAGGACCGGGCATGCAGGTGCAACAGGTAATGATGGATGAAACTTTCGATATTGCCGTCCAGAACGGAGTCGACGTTGGTGCTGTCCGTATTGGTGCGATGATCCTTGACCAGCCGGTAAGGTTGCAACGTGTACGTCCGGATCTGGGAACCAAAGGCGATGGCGCCCTTGGCCACGTATTCGGCCTGGCGCTCGCTGGCGATGCGCTGCAACTCCAGTTCGTACAGGCGGGCCTTGAGCACCTTGAGGGCGGCCTCCTTGTTCTTGTGCTGCGACTTTTCGTTCTGGCACTGGGCCACGATGCCGGTGGGCAGGTGGGTGATGCGCACGGCTGAGTCCGTGGTGTTGACGGACTGCCCTCCCGGGCCGCTGGAACGGAAAATATCGACCCGGATGTCCTCGTCGCGGACCTCGATTTCAATATCCTGGCCCGCGTCGGGGTAGACGTCGACCGAGGCGAAAGAGGTGTGCCGTCTGCCGCTGGAGTCAAAGGGTGAAATGCGGATCAGGCGATGGGTCCCTTTTTCCCCCTTGAGCTGGCCGTAGGCGTAGGGGCCGTGAATGTGCAGGGTGACGCTCTTGATGCCGGCCTCGTCACCGGGCAGCAGGTCAAGAAGCTCGACTTTGAAGCCGTTGCGTTCGGCGAACCGTCGGTACATGCGCAGCAGCATCGCGGCCCAGTCCTGGGATTCGGTGCCGCCCGCGCCGGGGTGGATTTCCAGGATGGCCTCGCTGGCGTCTTCGGGGTCGCTGAGCAAGGTGCGCATCTGGGCGATTTCCAGCTTGGCGTCCATTTCCTCCAGGGCTTCGTGCAGGCCTTGCAGGGTTTCCTCGGTTTGCTCTTCGCCGGCCAGTTCCGCCCACTCGGCCATGTTGTTGCGGGATTGCTCCAGGTCTTCCCATTCCTCCACCCGGGTGGAAAGCTGGGTTTTTTCCTGTAGAACCGGAGTCAGCAGGTCCGGCTTGTCCCAGGCTCCCGGCGCCGACAGCTGCTTTTCAATTTCGGCCAAACGTTCTTTGTGCCCACGCAGGTCAAAGCCGCCTCCAGAAGTCGGTGAAGGCATCATCCAGTTGTGCGGCCCTGGCCTTGAGATCGGAATATTGCAACATGGTGTACTCTGTTATGCTCGGTGTCTGCGACCTTTCCGCACGAGGCCGGCCAGCAGGGCCGCCGCCAGGGCAGGAAAGGTCAGATGGATAAGAACCAAATGTTCGTGGTAAAACGTGGTCGCTGTCAAGAGCGCAACGCGATCATGGGCAATGGCGGTGGTGAAAAGACCGGTGGTCTGGCTTAGGGAGCCGTCTGGTCCGATAAAGGTGCTGATGCCGGTGTTGGTGCTCCTGATGATGGCTCGGTTCTGCTCCACGGCGCGCAGTATGGTCAGGTGCAGGTGCTGCAATGGCGCCGACGAGCGGCCGAACCAGGCGTCGTTGCTGATGTTGACCAGAACGTTGGCACCCATGGCCACCTGTTTGCGAGCCAATTCAGGAAAGATTGCTTCGTAGCAGATCAGCACGCCCATGGCCAGTTGATCGCTGTTCAGGGTGGCGCTGTTGATGCCCGGCCGGAATTCGAACTGTCCGGGCACCAGCTTGGTGATGAAGGGCAGCCACTGGCCCAGAGGGACGTATTCGCCGAAAGGAACCAGATGCTCCTTGTCGTACCAGCTTTTGGGCAGCCCGGCTGTGTCCAGGAGATAGGCGCGGTTGTGCAGGACGTACTGCGGCGCGCCGGGTTCCGTGGGCATGGAATAGGCGGGCGATCCGGCCAGCAGCGGCACTCCCAGTTCGGCGATCCCGGTTCGCACCGAGGCGGACAAGATGCTCGGGTCCTGAAAATAGAAGGGCATGGCCGTTTCGGGCCAAATCAGGATGTCGGGTTTATGCTCGGCCATGGCCCGGGCTGACATGGACAGATAGGTGTCCACGATTTCGGCTTGCATGGCGTCGTCCCATTTGAGCCCCTGATCGATGTTGCCCTGGATCATGGCTACCGAGGCCGTGCCGATCGGAGTCGACGGTGTGCGCAACAGGGCCGGCAGGAGGCAGAGAAGAGCCAGGGGCAAGGCCGCCAGCTTGACGATGCCGCGGCCTTGAAAAAGAAGATGGCTCGCTGCAACCACTACGCCCGACAGGCCAAAAGCACCGATCCAGGACGCCAGGCCAAGGGTCTGCGGCCAGGGGGCCAGACTTTGGGACAGGGTCAGCCAGGAGAATCCGGTCAGAAAATGGTTGCGCAGCAGTTCCAGGCTGGACCAGAGCGTTGCGGCCAGCAGCATGGCCTCCGTGCCGCCGCCGTGTTGACGGGCCTGAAACATGCCCAAGGTGAACAAGCCGGCGTAAGCCGCGAGCAGGGAGCCCACCAGCACCGGGCATGGCAGGGCCAGGATCCATGGCAGGCCGCCGTGATCATGGACGGGAATGGCCAGCCAGTAGAGACTGGCGGAATACGCGGGCAGAGCCGTCAGGAATCCGGCCCGAAAGGCCTGTCCATGAGTGGCGGCGCGATTTGTCGCCAGGAGCAAGGCACCGGGCAGGAGCAGGATGGCCGGCGGGAAATGAAACAGGGGGTTGGCAAAGCCGAACCACGCTCCGATCAAGGCCAAAAGGGCCGGGACGCATCGAATGGGCAAGGGGTCAGGGTTGCAGTTTGGAGATGTGAACCCACTGGATCTGTTTGACATCGGCTTCCTTGATGAGAAACGTGTACCCTTGCAACTCCAGGGACTCATTGGTTTCGGGGACGCGGCCCAATTGCTCGCTGATGTAGCCGCCCACGGTTTCGACCTGTTCGGATTCGAGACGGATGGTACATTCCTCCCACAGGTCTTCCAGGCTGGCGCGGCCGGAAACCAGGAATGACTCCGGACCAAGGACCTGAATATCCTCGGGACGAGGCGGGTCGTATTCGTCTTCGATGTCGCCGACGATTTCTTCCAGCACGTCTTCCAGGGTCAGCAGGCCGGCCGTTCCACCGTACTCATCCAGAACAATGGCCATGTGCTGCTTGTTGGTCTGGAAGTCGAAAAGGATGTTTTTGACGTTTTTGGTTTCCGGAATGAAGTGCGGGGGGCGCAGGATCGAGGCCAGATCCGTGGGCGACTGATCATCGCCGACAAAAAAACGCAGCAGCTCCTTGCAGTGCAGGATGCCGACGATCTGGTCCTTGGTTTCTTTGTATATGGGTAGTCGCGAATGCCCGCTTTCAAAGAACTTTCTGGCGACTTCCGTCACGGTGTCGTCGATTTCCGCGCAGACGATGTCCGTGCGGGGGGTCATGATTTCGGAAGCCTGGGTGTCGTCCAGCTGCAGTACGTTGAGCAGCATGGACATTTCATCGTTTTGCAGTTCGCCGTCGTCCTTGGCTTCCTGAATGGCATCTTCCAGGTGGCATTCGCCCTTGCGTGAAAAAAAACGCCGCAGAGTGGTCCAAAGTCGACTGTCCGAGCCCTCATCCATAAATACAAAATCTCCCTGATCGGTTGAAGTGAGAAAAACGTCTGACCGACTAAACGTTTTCGCGTTCCCGGTAAAGCGCCAGATGGCGCTTGAAAACCCAGGAGGCCAGGTCCTCGATGCCTTTTTCCGGTTCTATTTTGACCCATTCGATGTTTTCGCTCTCACTGCGGGCTCCAAACTCCACGAATTCATAGCCCAGCAACAGGGTTCCCAGGTCCATGTCCATGCTTTTGGAGCGCAGGCGGGCTGCAAGCAGGAGCGGCGGAAAGTATGTATTGTCAAGACTTTGCAGTTCAAGACTCATGAACAGGACGGGGTGTTGGGTCACGAAGTCGTTCAGGTCCGCATATCGTCTGGGGTCAAGAGCCAGGCGGATGCCTCCGCCGGAAATATCGATGACGTGCACGTCGTTGTTGCGATTCTGGCTGTACACCGCCAGGGGCTTGGGCCATTTGTCCGGGTCGGTTTCGAAGTGGAAGGAGCTGTCCTCGGTCGCCGGCCAGAGGCGAAAGTCCTTGATATCGTGCGACAAAGGTTCAAGGCGCAGGTGCTTGCGCTTTTGTCCCAGCTCGACTCGCTCCGGAAAGGCCAGCGCCAGAAGATAAATCTCGCCGCTGCGGTGAACATTGCTGACGTCGGTGATGAACGTATAGAAAAGGGGTGACTTGTTTTCTCGTGGGATGCGGAAGAAACAAACCATCTTTCTGCCGATCCAATTCTTCGATGGTTTGATGCCGGCGGGCAGCTCCAGCATGACTTCGGTTTTGGAGTAGTCGCTCAGGGAGCAGGAGATGGATTGCCGGGCCGCAGAGATGGGGTGAAAACTGAGATCTATGCGGCTGCGATGGGTCATGACCTGCTCAAGGATGTCCATGATGTGTTTGGGCTGCAGGGCCACGCCCGTCTCAACGTTCAGGCCGGTGCGCTGTGCGCGGCGGTGCCAGATGTTGTAGGCCAGGATGGCGACGCCGACCAAGGCGAAGGTGCCCAGCAGGAGTTCCGACGCCGGTTCGCGGGCGTCACTTCCGGCAAAGGTGCGTGAAATCTGTCGGAACAGGCTGTCGAAGGCCTCAAATGCAAACATGTCGATCATGTGCAGTCCCGTTGAAGTGTGGGCTGGCTGTGAGTGCGGGGCGGGCCGTTGCGGTTGCCTGCTGTCTGGTTCGGCGGCACCGGGCCCTGTCTGCGCCTTGTATCATGCTGTGCATGTCCGCATATGAAAAAAAATGCAAGTTTCCAGTTTATCCTTGGGCAGTTACCCTGCCTGGAAAAGATGACGCAGAGGCTGCGCTGCCCAGGGGCTTGATGCACAAAATCCAAAGGCCACTGGTCGCATTTCATAAACTTCAGTGAAAAGTACAATTACATGGAGAGCAGCGAACCGGCTCAGAAAACCTGAAACATTATTCAGCGCCGACACCTCTCCCTGTTTTTACCTCTCCCAAGGATTGATGATATGCGCTGCGATGCCTCTGAAATCCTTCACGTTGCGAGTGACCAGCGTCAAGCCATGCGTCACGGCCGTGGCCGCTAACAAACTGTCAACAGCCGCCAAGGGTCGGCCGGCTTCGGTCAACAATCGCCCCCAGCAATCGGCAACACGATCATTAATCGGAAGAATTCGTCCTGCGAAAAAGGAGGGGAGTTCGTGCTCCAACCAATCCTGCAAAGCCTGACGGCGTGGCAGGTCGGTCACGTTTTCCACGCCATGGCGGATTTCACCTACTGTCAGCACGCTCAGGTATAAAGAATGTGCGGGCCGCTGCTCCAGCCAGGACACGACGTGAGGGTCAGGACACTTGCGCCGCAGTTCGGACAGAACATTGGTGTCGAGCAAATAACTCACAATGAAACACCTCGCGCAGGACTTTTGTCCCGTTCCAGATTAACGTCCTCCAGCCCGTATAGCGGTGACCGCCGCATGAATTCCACCAGGTTGCCCTGGGTTTGCGACAAACGCTCATACGTTTCTCGCGAAATCACCACCGCCACGGACTTGCCATGCACCGTGATGTTCTGCGGTCCTTCCTGCGCACGTTTAACAAGTTCGGACATCTTGGCCTTTGCTTCCTGAATCTGCCATGTCTGCATAATCAATCTCCCATGTTCTGACGTGAATGGTCAGAAT
>CAZYZA010000058.1:0-22416 GCA_964651415.1 uncultured Desulfovibrionaceae bacterium | reverse complement strand
TTTTCATGGTTTCCAGGTTGTGCGGCCCCAGGCCCCCGGCCAGATACCAGGGATGCGTGATGTCCAGGTCGCGCAGCGTGGCGGGGTCCAGGCTCACACCATGGCCGCCGCCGCTGGTGCCGCTGTCAAAGAGCAGGGCCCGGCAGACCGGGGCAAAGCGGCCGATGTCGGCCATAAAGTCGTTCAGTCTGGAGTAGCGCTGGGGCCACATGGCCCGGATGACGCGCTGCGGCCCCAGGGCCTGACACATCTCCACGCTTTGCCCCCCGTGCAGCTGGAGCAGGTCCAGACCGGCCGCATCGGCTATGGCCCGGATCTCAGGGATATCCTGGCGCACGAACACGCCGACTTTGAGCGCCGTATGGGGTTTTTGCGTTGCGACCCAGGCCGGAGTGACATTTCTCGGACTTTCGGGATGAAAGATAAAGCCCAGCAGGTCGGCTCCGGCCCGGTCGCAGAAGTCCACGTCTTCGGAGCGGGTCATGCCGCAGATTTTAACCATCATGACCCACCTCCCGCGTCCGGTCCGGTCAGGCCGGCCAGACCCTGTCCGGGGTTGGCCGCGCGCATCAGGGCCGTGCCGATGAGCAGGGCGTCCAGCCCGGCGGCCTTGAGTTCGCGAATTTGATCCGGTGTCTCAATGCCGCTGGCTCCGATCCAGATTTCGCCGCTGGTCTTGCGCCGAACCATGTGCAGACAGCGGCGTAGGTCCGTATCCAGGGTGTCCAGGTCGCGGTTGTTGACCTGAATGATGGAGGCCCCGATTTCCTTGGCCCGGTCCAGGTCGTGTTCGTCAAAGACCTCGACCACGGGTTCAAGCCCAAGATCCAGGCACTGCCGGTGCATGTCGGCCAGATCGGTCTGGTGTGCGAACATGCGGACAATGAGCAGGACCGCCGAGGCCGGGGTGGCTCTGGTCGCCATGAGCTGCAGGGGATGGATAATGAAATCCTTGCGCAGCAGCGGCAGGCCCAGATCCGAGACCTCGGTCAGATAGGCCAGATCCCCCTTGAAGTACGTGCTTTCGGTCAGGATGGACAGGGCGCTGGCTCCGGCCTGTTTGTACCCCGCGCAGGCGGCGTGCGGCGTGACATTCAGATTGATGTCGCCTTTGGACGGGGAGGCCCGTTTGTATTCGGCGATAATGCCCGTTGATCCGGGAGCGACAAGACCCGCGCCAAAGGCCGGACGGGAGGCCGCCCATGGGACGTGTTCACGCCCGTTGTCCGCTTCGCGCATGAGGCGGCTGATCTCGTCCTGTTTGGCCTGCCTGAATCGTTCAAGCATGGTGCGCTCTCCCGGCCAGTGGCCCGCTCAAGCCGGTGCTGACTTTTTCCCGGGCCGTTTCCATGGACAGTTCCAGGGTCGTGTCGTCTTCCAGCAGGAAGATGGCCATGCCCAGGTTCAGGGCAACCATGTCCTGCAGGGCCTGTGGGCCGTCTCCGGCCAGGACCCGGCGCTGCATGGTCAGGGCTTCGTCCTTGGATGGGCAGGTCAGGGCGTCGGGCTGACAGGTGGCCAGGCCGAAATCAACTGGATCGATTTCCGTTTCGATCAGGCTGTCGCCCTCGATGAAAATGACCTGTCCCGAACCGCAGGGCGTCAGCTCGTCAAAGCCGCCCGCGCCGTGGACAATGGCCGCGTGTTCCAGTCCCGGCCTTTCGGCCAGAACCTGGGCCATCATCGGGGCGAAGCGGAAATCGGGCACGCCCAGAATCTGGTGGGTGGGCAGGGCCGGATTCAGCAATGGACCCATGAAGTTGAAGATGGTGCGTACGCCCAGTTGCTGGCGGATGGGACCGACATGGCGGAAGGCCGGATGAAAATGCGGGGCAAAAAGGAAGACGAAATTGAACCGGGTCAGCTCCGCGGCCACATCGGCCGGATCGGAGACCAGAGGCAGGCCCAGGCTTTCGACCACGTCGGCGCTGCCGCAGGAACTGGAGACGGCCCGATTGCCGTGCTTGACGACCTGATAACCCAGGTCGGCCAGGAAAAAGGACACGGCCGTGGAGCAGTTGAAGCTGTGCCGGCCGTCGCCGCCCGTGCCGCAGGTGTCGATGCGTTTGCCCGTCAGGTCCGGCACCAGCCGGGCATGTCCCAGGGCCGTGTTCACGGCGGCGGACAGCTCATCGACCGTTTCGCCCTTGGTGCGCAGTCCCAGCAGAAAAGCTCCGGCCTGCACGGGCGAGACATCGCCGGTCATGAGCAGGCCAAAGGCCTGGGCGGCCTGATCCGTGGACAAATCCTGGCCCAGGGCCAGATGTTCAAGAATATGGCTGATGGAGGTCATGGGGTCACTCCTTGGCGGTATCGCACATGGCAATGAAATTGTTCAAGAGTTTCGGGCCGTCCGGGGTCAGGACGGATTCGGGGTGGAACTGCACGCCGACCCAGGGCCGGTCGTGGAAGGCCAGGGCCATGACTTCGCCGCCGCTGGTCCGGGCCGTGACGGCAAAGGGCAGGTTGTTCCGTCCCTCCTCGTGCACGGCCAGGGAATGGTAGCGGCCGACCTGCATGGGGTTGGGCAGCCCGGCGAAAAGCCCCTGGCCGTCATGGGTGATGTCCGAGGTCTTGCCGTGCATGATGCGCCTGGCCTGGCCCACGGTCACCCCGCTGTAATGGGACAGGGTCTGATGTCCGAGGCACACGCCCAGAATCGGCATGCTCCGGGGGACCAGATCCAGAAACTGCAGACACAGCCCGGTGTTGCGCGGGTGGCTGGGACCGGGCGAGATAACCACGCCGCGCAGGTCCGGGTTTGTGGCCAGGGTCAGGATTTCCGGCTCGTTGTTACGCAGCACCAAAGGGTTTACGCCCAAAGATTGGAAAACCTGAACCAGGTTGAAAGTAAACGAGTCAAAGTTGTCGATCAGTAAAATCATCTCCGCCTCCGGTGCTGGTAATGGCCTTTAAAATGGCCCGGGCCTTGTTGTGGCATTCCTGCCATTCCTTTTCCGGTTCCGAGTCAAAAACGAGTCCGGCTCCGGCCTGCCAGTGGATCTGGCCGTTTTCCACCCACAGGGAACGGATGGTGATGCCCGTGTCCAGGTTGACCTCGCCCCGGTCCAGGCCGATCCAGCCGATGCACCCGGCGTAGGGGCCGCGGTCGAGCTGTTCCTCGTCGGCAATGATCTGCATGGCTCTGATCTTGGGCGCGCCGGACACGGTTCCGGCCGGAAATCCGGCCTTCAGCACATCGATGGCGTCCAGACCGTCGGCCAACTGGGCCGAGAGATAGGAGGTCAGGTGCATGACATGGGAAAAGCGTTCGACCTGCATGTATTTGTCCACATGAACAGAGCCGGGTCGGGCGATGCGGCCCAGATCGTTGCGGCCCAGATCAACCAGCATGACATGCTCGGCCCGCTCCTTTTCGTCGGCCAGGAGATCCTCGGCCAGTTCCTGGTCCTCGGCTTCCGTGGCTCCGCGCACGCGGGTTCCGGCAATGGGCCGCAGTTGCAGGAGTCCGTCTTCGCAGCGGATGAGCAGCTCCGGCGAGGAGCCCATGACCGTCAGGCCGTCAAAGCTCATGAAGAAGGTGTAGGGTGAGGGGTTGATCTGCCGCAGCCGTCGGTACAGCTCAAAGGGCGAGCCCGAAAAGGGGGCCGAGAAACGGGTCGACAGGACGATCTGGATGGCTTCGCCGGCCGTGATCAGGTCTTTGGCCCGCTCCACCCGGCGCAGGAACTCCTCGTGACCGGGCTGGGTGGTGATGGCTCCGACCACGGGCGGGGCCGGAGTGCTCGGCCGCTGGCAGCCGTTCAGGTTGGTGGTGGCGTCCAGGGTCAGGTAGCAGCAGCGGTGATGCAGATGGTCAAAGAGAATGACCTTGCCCGGCAGCACGGTGATGGACCGGCCTTCTTCGGGCCGCAGCCTGTCGGCCAGAGCCGGTTCGAAGATGCCGGCCATGTTGTAGGCCATGTACCCGCACACGCTCCTGGTCACGGCCGGCAGCTTGCCCAGGTTTTCCGGACCGGTGATGGTCAGGCTGTCCAGGCAGGCGCGCAGGCCCGAGAGATAGTCCCGGCCGCTGAAGGCCTTGAGGGGATGCAGGCGGGCATCGTAGCTCTGCACGTCCAGCTTGCCGTCCACGCAGGACAGGATCATCCGGTAATCCCAGCCGATGAGGCTGTAGCGGCCCAGGCGGCCGTCGACCTCGGTGCTTTCGAGCAGAAATCCCTGTTTGTCCCGGACCAGCGTCAGGTACAGGGAAATGGGCGTTTGGGTATCCGCCGGCAGCCAGGTGCCCTGTTGGGAGAGGGTGATCATGGTGCCTCCATAATCGTTTGTTGAGTTTGAATAAAAAAAAGGCCGGATCCTGCAGGAGGATCCGGCCTTTTTTGCCTATTTTACCGTAACTGACGGCAGCGCATGCCGTCAGAGAGCGGGTCCCCCTGCGTCATGCTGCCTGCGCCACCACCAAAGCGCCTTCTGGGAAAGCAGTTCCAGATCGCCGCCCGCAGCGACGTTCAGGTACGAGCGGAACATGCGCACCGCTTCCAGACTGTGGGGGTTGGCTTCGAACATGGTGGCGAAGAGGGATGCGTCTTCGGTGATCATCTTGGTCGCCGCTTCCATGCGCCGACCGAACGACGGCGTGAAAAACCGTTCTATTCCGGTCTCAAGGGGAGAAGCGCAGAGGTAGGCGACAGTGGTCACGAAATTGAGTCCTTGGATATAGGCCATGGCACGGTCGTGCTCATCGGCGGTTGTGGTGAACGGGGCGAACCCCAGACTGCGGAAGCAGGATGATAGATTATCGCTTGCTCCCAGGTCACGGCCCGGAGTTACGGCAATTCGCAGTTCCGCGTCAAGTGTCCGGGGGCCGAAAAGTGGATGGGTTCCGACTACGGGCGTTGTCGTGCTGTCAAGCATGGTCTTGAGCGGCCCGACCTTGACCGAGCAGATATCGGCCAGAATTGTCTGCGGCCCGAGATGCCCGGCAACACGGCTGACCACGGACTGCATGGCCGTGATCGGCACGCACAGCAGAACCAGGGCCGCGCCTGCCACGGCCTGCACCAAGGAGGTCTCCGGCAGGGGGTGGTCAAATTCGGCTACAGGGTAGCCCGCGTCGCGAAAGGCCGTGACAAAGCGAGTTCCCATCTGGCCCCAGGCGCCGATGACGACAATGTTCGCCCCCTGGTCAAGCGTCATGATCCGCTCCGTTACCCTGACCGAGTCGGACCTGCGCCCAGACGTCCCAAAATCCGGGAAAGGACTTGGCCACGCAGCCCGGATTGTCGAGCTTGACCGCTACCCCGCCCAGTTCGAGCAGGGACAGGCTCATGGCCATGCGGTGGTCTCCGTACGTGTTCAGCGTCACGCTGTCCCGGTCAAAAGACGCCCTGCCCCGGATGACCATGCCGTCGGGCCGGGCCGCGATATCCACCCCGGCCGTGGTCAGTTCATGCACGGGCCCGGCAATGCGGTCGCATTCCTTGAGGGTCAGATGACTGGCTCCGGTGATGACTGTTTCGCCCTGGGCGAATGCGGCCAGGGCCGCCACTGTCGGCACGATGTCCGGGCAGGTGTTCATGTCAACGGTTATGCCCTGGAGTCGGGACGGAAAGACCGTGACCACGTCCTGATCCCATTCGATCCGTGCGCCCATGCCGGTCAGGATGTCGAGCATGCGCTTGTCGCCCTGGGCCGAGTCGGCACTCAGGCCGGTGATGCGCACGGGTGCGCGCCCCACGGCTCCGGCGGCCAGAAAGTACGAGGCGTTGGACCAATCGCCTTCCACGCACAAGGACCCGGCCCGGTATTTTCCGGGGTGCACGGTCAGGCGGATGTCCGTCGGCGGGAGACCGGCGGCCTCGGCGTGGGTGCAGACGTGCCAGGCATCCATGACCCGTCGTTCCAGAATCACGGGCAGGCCGGACCGGGCCATGGAATCAAGAGTCAGGGCGACATAGGGCCAGGAGGCCACGGATCGGCCCCGGAGGCGGATAATAGTGGTATCGGCGGCCAGAGGCGCGGCCAGCAGCAGGCCGGACAGGTACTGGCTGCTCTGCTCCAAATTGATGTGCACCTCCCCGCCGAAAAGGCCGGGACTGGACAGAACCAGGGGCGGATAGCCGTCTTTGTCCTCGAAGGTGACCCGCACGCCCTGCATGGCCAGGGCATCGGTCAGATCGGCCACGGGGCGGTCGTGCAAGCGGCCTTCGCCGTGGATGCGGTAAATGCCGGGAAAGGCCGTGACCACTCCCATCATCAGGCGGCAGGTTGTGCCCGATTCACCCATGTTCATGGACAGGGGCGTTTCAAGGGCCTTTTCACCCGGCCTGATACCCCGGACGTAAATCCGGTTGTCCCGGGTTTCAATGGCGGCGCCGAGCTGACGCAGGCAGTCCGTGGTCCGGGTCAGGTCCTGGCTGTCCAGCACTTTTTCCAGCACGGATTCACCCTGGGCCAGAGCCGCGCAGATCAGGGCGCGGTGGGACAGGGATTTGGACGATGGAGCGCTGATGGTGATGGTTTTCATGTCGTCTCCTGGGTCGCGCCGGTGCCGAAAAGCTGCGGCCCGGTCGGATAGCTGCCCAGCACGCGCATGGTGTGGCAGAGTCTGGTCAGATGGCTCATGGTGCTTTCGTACTGTTCCTGGGACAGGTCGCATTCCACGTCCATGAAAAAGACGTACTTCCATTTTTCGCCCTTGAGGGGGCGGGATTCCAGCTTGGTCAGGTTCAGCCCCTGGTCGGCCAGCAGGTTCAGGATGGCGGCCAGGGCGCCCGGTTTGTCCGGCGTGGTGAAGAGGAGCGATGTCTTGTCCCGGCTGCTGCCGACGGTCGGCGTGGGTCCGATGACCAGAAAACGCGTCCAGTTGTCGGGCAGATCCTGGATGTCCAGGGCCACGGCCTTCAGGGCGTAGCGCTCCACCAGCCGGGGGTGGCCGATGGCCGCGGCGAGCCCGCCTTCCTGCTCGGCCCGGACCGCGGCGGCAGCCGTGCTGTCGGTGGGGACCACGGCCGCTTGGGGCATGTTGGTCCGCAACCATCCCGAACACTGGGCCAGGGCCTGGGGGTGGGAATAGACCGTGCGGACCTGGGCCGGATCGGCGGCGGATGAAAGCAGGGCGTGGCTGATGCGGCTGAACAGCTCGGCGTGGATGTACACGTTGTATTGCAGAAAGAGGTCCAGGCTTTGCCCAACGCTGCCCTGCAGGGAATTTTCCAGGGGGATGACGCCCAGGTCGGCCTTGCGTGAAGCCACGGTCAGAAAGACGTCGTGCAGGGTCGGGCAGGGGCTGAAGTCCATGGACCGGCCCAGGTATTCCAGGGCCGCCTGGTGGGTGAACGTGCCTTCAGGGCCAAGATAGGCCACGATCTGGGGCTGCTGCAGCCGCCGTGATGAAGACAGGATTTCCCGGTAGATGGCCCGCAGATGGTCTTCGGGCAGGATGCCGGGGCTCAGCTGGCCCAGGCGGTTTAAAACCTCTTTTTCCCGAAAGGGCTTGAAGACCACGTCCAGGGAGCGGGACTTGAGTTCTCCCACCTCGCGGGACAGGGCCGCGCGTTTATTCAGCAGGTCGACGATGCCTTCGTCCAGCTGATCGATCTGGTCCCGGATTTCGGTCAGGCGTTCCGTGCTCATGGCTATTCCTTGATGTCCTCGGTGATGCGCATGCCGAAATGCCGGCCGGCCTGATCCGTGCGGCACAGAATGGTGTCGCCGGGCTGGAGCTTGACCACGCTGACCGGAGTGCCGTCGGCGCGGACCACGCGGATGGTTTCGGCGTTCTGCAGGAAGACGGTGCCGGTCCGGCCCTGGCATTCGGCTTCGATCAGCAGCATGGGTCGAATCTCAACCTTGCACCGTCCGACCGTGGCCAGGGTGGTCGAGCCATCCGAGCCAACGATGAGCACTTCGGACCCGGTGCTCAGTTCGTCCAGATACGTGGTTTTGTCGCCGGGCATGAGGGCGTAGGCGTGCACGGCGCCGGCATTGATGCGGAAGGGGCGCGAGGCCACATACGGATTGTCCTCGGTTTCCGCGTTGATCAGAAAGGTGAAGGCGCTCGAATTGCCGACCAGCATGCCCTGGCCGGATTTGAGCAGGCTCATGGTGTCGACGCAGACCCGGTGGCCCAGTCCGGCGGAGGTGACGCGGGTGACGGTGGCAATTTCCAGTTCCATGGTGCCCTGGCTCAGTTTGAGGTCGCGGATAATGGTTTTCAGGTCGGCGATGGCTGCGGGCAACACGACCACCGTGCGCACGCCGCGTTCCAGAATGCCGGCGGCCAGGCGGGCACGGTCCAGGCTGGAGGCTTCCACGGCCAAGTTGTCGGACTGGGCCAGGATGTTTTCCACCGGGATGATTTCCCAGCCTTCCGTGAGCACCACAGCCTGACCCTGACCCAGCAGGCGGACGGCTTCCTCCTCGTCGGCTTTGTCGGTCAGGGTTATGGGAGTGAAGTCTTCCAGCGGGTGGACCGCAATCTTGCTCAGGGCCTGGATGTCCGCCACGCGGCCGGCCTCGGCGATGATGCCGTCCACCCCGGATTCCAGGGCCAGGGTAACCTCGCCCTTGTCAAAGGGCACGGCGCGAAAGAGTACGTTTTTCATGACCTTGCCTTTAGATTTTGGGTTCTTCGAGCAGGGCCAGGGCCTGGTCGACGGAGTAGTCCATGTGCACCACGGCGTGCAGGGCCTGCACCAGCCGGGTCGGATCGTCGGCCTGGAAGATGTTGCGGCCCATGGACAGACCGGCGCCACCGGCTGCAATGGAATCGTGGGCCATCTGCAGGATTTCGCGCGGGGAATCCATGCGCGGACCGCCGGCAATGACGATGGGCACGCAGCAGCCTTCGGTCACTCGGGAAAAGCTCTCCGGGTCTCCGGTGTACACAACCTTGATCACGTCCGCGCCCAGTTCCTCGGCCAGTCTCGCGCAGTGGGCCACGGTGGTCGGATCCCATTCGGATTTGATCTTGGGGCCCCGGGCGTAGACCATGGCCAGGAGCGGCATGCCCCATTCGTTGCATTTGGAGGCGACCTGCCCCATGTCGCGCAGCATGTCCCGTTCGGACTCGTCGCCCAGGTTGAGGTGCACGGACACGGCGTCGGCGCCGAGCTTGATGCCGTCCTCCACCGTGCCGACCAGGATCTTGGCGTTGGGGAAGGGGGAGAGGGTGGTGCTGGCCGAGAGATGGATGATCAGCCCCACGTCGCGGCCGTGTCCACGGTGGGAGCAGCGGGGCAGGCCCTTGTGCATGAGGACCGCGTTGGCGCCGCCCTCGGCCACTTTGTTGACCGTGTCGCGCATGTCGACCAGCCCGGCAATGGGGCCGACCGTGGTGCCGTGATCAAGGGGGACGATGATGCTGCGCCCCGTGTTGCGGTTGAAAATCCTTTCCAGTCGAACGCTTTTTCCCATGTTCATGTTGTCCTCCGGTTGGCGGCCGGGCTTTCCGGCGGCCTGGAACGGAAAAGGGCCGCCGGCGTATCGCCTGCGGCCCTTAGGTTGGTTTGCTTTTGTCAAAATGGCTAAAGCAGTCCCCTCAGACCACAGGCTCTGCTAAAATAAAAGTACCAAAAAAAGTACAGGCTGTGGGCGGAGGTGAAGTTTGTCATAACGATTGCGTGACTACTCAGTTTGGCCGGAAAGTGTCAAGGGGAAATTCTGACCGCCGGTCATTTTTTTTTTGAGAACGAAAGACCGGCCTTGATCCGGGTTGGCCGGGCAGGGAATTGATCGTTGATGCATAGTTTGAACATGGGTATTGTCCGCATGCCGATTCCGCCAGGGTCAAGGGGGAGAGATGACCGCCAGGAACGAACTGCCCGGAGTTGTACGAAAAATCTGCCTGTGGTGTCAGGGAGACAGTTGGAAGCAGGTTGAGGAATGCACATTGTCGTCGTGTTCGTTGCACGCCGTCCGTATGGACCGTGATCTGACTGAACCTTTGGCCAAAGAGTGCATTGTCGCCTACTGCCTGCAGTGCGCCGGCAGCGCCGAGGATGTGGAAGAATGCTCGGCTTATCGCCCGTTTGCCGGGCATCCTGCGTGTCCGGCGCATCCTTTTCGTCGACCCGGGCCTGCGTTGCCGGTGCAAAACATCGTGGCCCTGCCGGGATTGGCTCCGCCCGATGTGACGGCGTTCACGCAGAAGGAGGATGCTTCCCCCGGTGCGAACGCGGAGCCCGGACCGGATTCAGCACCGCCGCAGCCTTCAACCCCGCAAAGACCGTCGCAATCGGATGTGTTGGCGTTTGGACGGGCTCCGGAAGCGCTGGATATTTGAGGCTCCCGCAAAGTTGGAGAAGAAAAGGAAAGGGTTTTGGGCCTTGCAGGTGCGGGCAGAATCGAGAGAAGTGCATCCGGGGCCGACAGAAAGACTGTCCCGGTGAAAAAGTCCGGACCCGCGA
Source organism: uncultured Desulfovibrionaceae bacterium (assembly GCA_964651415.1). GTDB lineage: Bacteria > Desulfobacterota > Desulfovibrionia > Desulfovibrionales > Desulfomicrobiaceae > Desulfomicrobium. The sequence continues at coordinate 12,043 of CAZYZA010000058.1, read as the reverse complement.
ACCCCGGATAGTTGAGCTCCGGGATCGGTGCGGACGATGAGCGCCAGGCTGGTTTTTATTGACGGATCAAGTCAATACCGGTCATGACCCAGCCTGAGAATACGGTGTACCCGTTCAGGATGTGATCCCACCAGTGGTTTGCCGCACAGGCCAGGGAGAAGGCAGTCAGGAAGAACAGGACTGTCCAGACTTTGTGAATGATCGCCTGGAGAACTCGCAGAAAAAGACTTGGTCTTGAGGCCATGGAAACCCTCATCGTGTTTGCGGCGGCTATGGTTTTTTGCGTCCTTTCCAGCCTTTGCCGCCGGGTGCGAACCAGATGTTTTTCGCTGCCCAGAATACTCCGTAGCCGATGGCGGCCAGCAGGAAAAAGCGGGGGAAAAAAACGCAAAAGGCCACGCCCAGGGCCAGGATCAACGGAGGAATGCCGATGCGGTCGAGGATGGACTGGGCTTGGCGCCAAAAGTGATCAATGTTTTTCATAAAAAAGTGCCTTTGTAGGTTACCCGCCGTTGCTATGCTGAATCCAGCTGAAAGTAAACGGGAAAATGATTTTTACCCAGGCTGTCGAATCTGGACCGCCGTTATAATTCTGAGTGAGATATGATTATGCATTCTGCCTCTGCGGACCATTTGGGTCTTGCACCGCGCGGCTTTGACGCCGCGCGGCTCGACGGTTTGTTCGCCGGGATCTTGCCACGGCTTGCCCACATGCGCGACTGCGCGTCTTTTGCCCGCGATCTGGCCGCCAGTTTCGGTTTGGATCACGGAGAACTTCTGGCGCGGGCGGCCTTGTTGCACGACATTGGCTACGCGCCCGCCCTGCGCCGCTTCGACTATCATCCCCTGGACGGGGCCAGGTTCCTTGAAGAATCCGGCGAGCATCCCTGGGTCGTGGAGGGCGTGTTGCGTCATTCCCGGGCCGAACGCAAGGCCGGCTCGATTCCTGGTGTCCGCGAACATTATGACCGCCGTCCGCCATTGCCCGAGGCGGACTGGCTGGTGCGCGGCGTGACCATCGCCGATTGGCGGGCCAACGGGGTCGGAGGTCGGGCATCCTTTGGCCAGCGGATGCACGACATTGCCTCGCGCAACCCGGACAAGCCGGAAAAGATCAGGCGGGCGCGGATCATGGTCGATGAGGTGCGGGACGATTTTTTTCAGTGGGCGCAGATGATGGCCGGTGCACAGAGACCGTTGCCGTGGATATTCTGCGATGTGGACAATACGTTGATCCGGCCCGGTCGTACCCTGTCTCCGGAGACCAGGCGCGCGGTGCGGGCCTGGACAAGTGCTGGAGGGCGCTTTTCGCTGGCCACGGGCAAGCATCCGCGAAGCATTGCGCCGCTGGCCGAGGAATTGGGTGTCGGGGGAACGCATATCACGGCTAACGGAGCCTGTCTGTTGGAAAACGGACGGGCCGTGGTTTTGAAGGACTTGGGCGCGGCGGCGGGCGAATTGTCGAGCCGGTTGCTGTCATTGGGGCTGCCCATTGCCCTGTACCGCGAAAACAGTATTGAGGCCGGCGCAACATGGACTTCGGCGTTGAATGACCTTTTTGATGTGTATGGTGAAATCCGGCCGGAATCCGGTTCCCAGCAGGGGCCGGTGCTCAAAATTTTGTGCATCGTCGACAACGGCGACGCGGAGCGGGAAGCCTATCTGCGCGATCTGGCCGCTGCGGCCGGCGTTGATGTCTGCCGCAGTGATCGGCATTTTCTTGAATTCATTCCGGCCGGTGGGGACAAGGGGCAGGCCATGCGGGCTGTCACGGAACGGGCTGGTTGGCCGTTGCTTCACACCCTGGCGCTGGGCGATTCGGAGAACGACAAGACCTTGTTCGCCCAGTGCGGGGCCTGCGCGGTCGTCGATGACGCTCAGGAGGACATCCGGCTTGGCGCGGACTGGATTATCCCGTCCTGCACTGCCGACGGGGTTGGACGATTGCTGAATGCCGTGCGCGCGGTCGGCGGGTGGGCGGGGATGTCCTCGGCCTTTCGGGTGAGCTGAGGGGCCTGGCCCCTGTCGCGCTATCCTGTGCCCCGTTATCCCGGTGGATGCCGAAATCCTGTAATCGCACGTGATTGAGGATCTCTGGGCCCGATTTTGGACGGTCAGAGATTTTGTGCCATAAGGGCGGGGCTGATCTCAGACATGCCCTGTATCCCGCCAGGTTGTTTGTTTTTCGTGGGTTCTTGATCTCATTGTCATGCCCGGTGATTCCTGCTGCAGGGACGCGGTGTTCGTCCCTGCGGTCTGGCTGCGGGGGGCGGCTCAGGATTTGCCGCCGAGGAGACTCTTGAGCGTGTCGATGGGTACGGGGAAGACGATGGTCGAGTTCTTTTCTCCCGCAATTTCGCCCAAAGTCTGAAGATAGCGCAATTGCAGGGCGCTGGGGCTTTCGGACAGCTTTTGCGCCGCTTCCACCAGTTTCTGGGCGGCCTGTTGTTCACCTTCGGCGTGGATGACCTTGGCGCGACGCTGGCGTTCGGCTTCGGCCTGCTTGGCAATCGCCCGGATCATGGATTCGTCGAGGTCCACATGCTTGATCTCGACATTGGTCACCTTGACGCCCCACCCGTCGGTCTGGCGATCAAGAATGGTCTGGATATCCTCGTTCAGCTTGTCGCGTTCGGACAGCATCTCGTCCAGTTCATGCTTGCCCAACACGGAGCGCAGGGTGGTCTGGGCGAGCTGGCTGGTGGCATCCATGTAACGCTCGACGGCAATGATGGCCTTTTCCGGGTCCACCACCCGGCAGTAGACCACGGCATTGACCCGCACGGAAACGTTGTCCTGGGAGATGACATCCTGGGTCGGCACGTCCAGCACCATGGTCCGCAAATCCACGCGGACCATCTGTTGGACAAAGGGCACGAGGATGATCATGCCCGGGCCCTTGACCTTGTCGAACCTGCCCAGGGTAAAGACCACTCCGCGTTCGTACTCACGCAGAATTTTGATGGTGTAGAACAGCAGCACACCCAGGAGGGCGATGGCCATGGTCGCGAACTGCAGGAAGTAGGGATTCATATCATTCTCCTTGGGTTAGTCGTTGGCGGTAGATGTGTCGGGACGGACAGTCAGGACGAATCCTTCCTGCTCCATTTTCAGGACACGGACCTTGTCTCCGCGTTTGATGGGTTCGGTCGAGCTGGCAGCCCAGTCTTCACCGCGCAGATGGACCCGGCCTTTTCCGTTGACGAAATCCTGGATGGCTTCGGCTTCCAGGCCAATCATGGCTTCACGCATGGATTGACGCGGTTTGCGCAGCGTGCGCCCCGCCACCCAGACCACGGTTCCGAAAAGCACGGCCGAAGCTCCGCCCATGCCGGCAATGACGCCGGTGTGGACTCGGAACTGAGGCAGGTCGCCATCAAAGAGGATGACCGAACCGACGACCACGGCGACAATTCCGCCGATGCCCAGAATGCCGAAGGATGGGATGAAAAGTTCCACGGCGATAAGGCTGAGCCCAAGCAGGATGAGCCCGAGCCCGGCGTAATTCACCGGTAGGATCTGGAAGGCGTAGAGGGCCAGCAGCAGGCAGATGCCGCCGATGACTCCGGGCACCAGGGAGCCGGGGTTGTAGCCTTCGAGGACCAGGCCGTAGATGCCGACCATGAGCAGCATGTAGGCCAGGGTCGGGTTGGTGAGAATGGCCAGCAGTTCGGTCCGCCAATCCGTCTCTATTTCCACCGTAGTCAGGGCGGCCGTGTCGAGGGTCAGGGTGCCGTTGTCCATGTTGACCGTGCGGCCATGGATGGAGGTTAGCAGTTCGGGCAGGCCGGCCGCGACAACATCGATGACGTTTTGCTCCAGCGCTTCCCCGGCAGTCAGACTGACGGCTTCGTGCACCGCCCGTTCGGCCCACTGGGCATTGCGGCCGTGTCGCTCCGCCAGACCTTTGATGTAGGCCACGGCGTCATTGACGACCTTGCGGCTGGACGCGTCGCCGTCAATGGCCTGGGTCGAGTTGGCGGTGCCGTTGCCCCGTGCGTTTTTTTTATCTTCAGAAGTGTCGTCGGGCCTTGTCTTGTCTTTGCCGCTTCCTCCGCCGATCTGGACCGGCGTGGCTGCGCCGAGGTTGGTCGACGGGGCCATGGCCGCGATGTGGCTGGCGTAAAGGATGTAGGTGCCGGCACTGGCCGCCCTGGAGCCGGATGGAGCGACCCAGGTTGCGACCGGCACCTTGGCGGCCAGGATCTTGCGAATGATGTCACGCATGGACGCATCAAGGCCGCCGGGAGTGTTCAGCCGCAGGACAACGAGCCTTGCTCCGTCGCGCTCGGCCTGTTCGATGCCGCGCACGATGTGATCCCGTGTGGCCGGACCGATGGCGTCGTCGACAGTCAGCACGTAGGCTTGACCCGGTGTGCCGTTGACATCGGCCCTGGCCTGATCGGCAAGAAAAGATCCGGTCACTGCAAGAAGCAGGACAACAAGAAACGCAGTGGCGTAGAGTGATGATCTGGTCATGACGTGACCATAAGACCATCTGGCCTGTGTTTCAAGACAATGAAGAATTTCAGTGCAATTTTGTCCTGAGCTTTCCTGGTGTCACCTCGTTGGTCTGACCCTGGATGCTGGGCGAGGCAGGAGAAGGGCCGGCGTTGAAAACAGAAGTCTTATTGACGGGGCGGGGTGGGTTCGTCGAGACCATCCTGGTCCTGGATGTCGGCGTTGCGGATGGTGGCGACCAGACGCTGCAGCTGGTCTTCGCTGATCAGATTCTGGGAGTGCAGCCAGTGAAATTTTCGGATTTCATCCTCGGGATCATTGGCGAAATTGATATTTCCGTACCAGTCCAGCAGTTGTTTTTTCCGACGTTCGCGGATTTCCTCCATGAGGAGGTCATGGTTCTTTTCGTGGAGCAGGGCGATTTCACCGGCGTCGGTATTGAGCGACGTGACCGTGGTCGTGGCCATGCGGTGCAGCAGAAAGCACAGGATGCCGGGAACGATGAATATGAGGCCGGTCATGTCTCCGTCCAGAAGGGCGTGCAGAGCCTGGGCCGTGCCCCAAAGGGTCAGGATTAAGCCGCCGCTGAAGAGGGTGCCGTTTTTTTCCGTGGTGCAGCGTGGCTCCATGCCGATGGAACCGTATGGGACATCGAAAGAATGCGAGCCGAAGGCGTCGCTGCGCGAGTAGGTCAGGGCTTCGGGACCGAATGTGAACGTGGCGGACTGGGTGAATTTTTTCTGGGTGACTCGCATGACCGATTCTCCTCATTCTGCGTGGTCAATGCTGAGGCGGTAGGGGGTTCGGCCGGGTTTCGTCAAGGGTTCCGTGACGGCCTTCCCGGACCCGACTGTTTGCGTGCGGCGCGGGTGGTTCATAACGAAAAAAGGCCGCATGCGCGACCTTGATTTCGTGGTGCCGGGGGACAGAATTGAACTGCCGACACGGGGATTTTCAGTCCCCTGCTCTACCGACTGAGCTACCCCGGCGCAGCGGAAGGCAGTACTTATGTAAAACGCATGCTTTTGGCAAGAAGAAAAAAAATTCGAAAATATTCTTTAAATTTAAGATGGTTGGCGATGGTTCTGCCACTGCGCTCAGCGTGGAATCCAGATGCGAAAGGAGCTGCCCTGGCCAAGTTCAGACACCGCCCCGATTCTTCCGCCGTGCTGGTCAACGGCTTTTTTGGCGATAAATAGTCCAAGACCCGTGCCTTGCGACCCCTTGGTGGAGAAGAAGACGGTAAAGAGTCGCGACAAGGTGTCTTCGGTCATGCCCACGCCGTTGTCCTCCACTTCGAAAAAAACGCCCCCCGCGTCTGGCCTGGCTCTGAATTCGACCAGCCCGGTCCGGTTGTCTCTGGAGCCTTTGCAGGCGTCGACGGCGTTTTCGAGGATGTTGACGATGGCGGCCGAAAGCACGACCTCGTCAACGCGGAACAGGCCCAGGTTCGGGGCAATGTCGGTGCGGAATTCGACCCCGGCTTCTGCTGCTTTGGGCCTGACTGTTTCGGTGACATGTTCGACCAGTTGCCGGGCCGGGATTTCGCGGAGCTGCAGTTCGCGCTTTTTGGCGTAAAACAAAATGTCCAGCACCATGGTCCGGATACGGCCGGTCAGCTCCGTTACCTTGCTCCATCCGGCTTGAATTTTTTCCTGGTTTCCGGTCTGAAATCCGGAATTAACTTTGTACACACCTGCGTCCAGCGCCGTGAGCAATCCTTTGATGCCGTGAGACAAGGATGCGATGAGCATGCCCAGGGACGCGAGATGATCCTGCATGCGCACGAATTCCGTGATATCCGTGGCCATTTCCATCACTGCTTCGATTTCGCCTGCTGCATTGCGGATGGGCGCGGTCCAGACCACGACATTGACCGGATCACCGGCCTTGCTGCGCACGGTCAGTTCCGTGCGGTGCGATTGGCCATCTTCAAATGTTTTGATCGTCGGACAGCCGAAGCACGGGCGGCGGCTGTCGTTGTAGGCCTGATAGCACATCCCCTGTGGCTCGAAAGAAAATTCTTGTCGAAATCGACGGTTTGCCGCCTGGATGCGCAGATTGCGGTCGAGCACGGTGATGTAACAGGGTGCGTCGTCAAAGAGTTGTTGGAACCGATGGCGCGAGGTGCGCAGTTCGTCCTGCAGGCGTTGGATCTCGCTTGATTCGACAATGAGTTCCAACACGAGGTCAACCCGGCCCGATGTTCTGTGGATGGGTGCCGTATGAACGGTCACGGAGCACAGGGTGTCGTCGGGGCCGAAAATGCCCTCCTGGCTTCTGATTCCCTGGCTGTCCCGCAGCGTGCGGGCCACGGGGCTGTTCTGGCCGTCACGGGCGTGAGCGGGGTAGACGGTGTAGCCCGGATCGCCGACTCGGGCGTCCAGGCGATCCAGATAAAGGGTGTTGGCGGAGACGATGCGCTGGTTGGAATCCTGGATGGAGACCATGCACGGCAGGTTGTTGAGCAGGCCCTGCTCTCCGTCCACTTCACCCGACAGCCCGCCCAGCAGCAGGGACATGCCGTCAACGGTTTGCTGGGCGATGTTTCCGCGTTCAATTTCGATCAGCTTGTCGGCTTGCTGGCGAACCAGGGTTTCCAGATTTTCCGTATACTCCCGCATGCGTTCCCGCAGCGTGATTTTCTCCTCGGCGCGACGTAACGCGATCTCCAGAACTTCCGGTCCGACGGGCTTGGCGATGAAGTCACAGGCATCCAGGCGCAATCCTTCAATCGCCACATCCATGTCGCCATGGCCGGTGACCAGGATGACCTCGGTTTCGGGATTTTCGGATTTGACGGCGGCGAGTAGTTCCAAGCCGTCCATGCCCGGCATGCGGATGTCGGTGATGACGATGGGCGGCTTTTCCTGTCGGAAAATTTCCAGACCCTGGTCGCCGTTGGCCGCCTCCAGCACGGAGTAGCCAAAGTCCATGAGTGCGATGCCGACCACCTTGCGGATGCCGGGTTCGTCGTCAACGAGGAGTAATTTTTTCTGCATCGGTCAGTATCCCGTATGGTTGCGATGCCTTTAGGCGTTCGGAGCAAAGCGCAAAACCACCCGACGCAGATCGTTGGCGAGCAGGATGGTGCGCCCCAAGGCCGTGTCTGCGGCAGGAAGAGCGCACCCATGCCGGGCATGGATGCGCTGATGTGGGATTATTGAACAGCCCGGGCAAAAAGGCAAATCAGTCTAGGGCGCTCCAATCGCGTTTTCGACGATCTCAATGACCTGATCGGGATTGAACGGTTTGTTGACGGTGGCTACGGCCTTGCGGATGGCCAGGTGGATGCCCGACAGGCCACTGATGACAACAACAGGCAGATCTTTGAACTCAGGCTTCTGGCTGAATTTGCGGTAAAAACGCGGCCCCCACTCATCGGGCATTTCCAGGTCAAGGGTCACCAGATCCGGCTTTTCCTTTTCAAGGACGGCCATGGCGTTTTCTCCGCCTTCGGCGGAACAGGTCTCGTAGCCGCGTTCCTGGAAAATTGAGACCAGGTATTCGACAATGACAGGATCGTCATCAACGACCATGATTTTCTTCGGCATGGGATTCCTCCTCTCTCGTGATAGAGTCCGCCGGGCCACGTGGCGCAGCGTCCAGAATTCGTCGGGCCTCGCTGAGAATCGCTTCGGCCGTGGGTGGTTTTTCCACGTATCCGTCGGCCATCGGGGTGCTCCCGGGTGCGCCGCTGCGAACAACGGCTGTGGCGTGGGCAAAGGTTGCGTCGTCAATGGCGGAAACGACCATGACCTTGGTGTGCGCCAGTTGGGGATCGTTGCGCAATTCGTGCAGCAGGCGCAGGCCGCCCTGCTCCGGCATCATCAGGTCGAGGCTCACCAGGTCGGGCCGGTTGGCCCTGATCCAGGCGAGCCCCTCCTTGCCGTTTTTGGCCGTGCCCACGTTGTAACCGCCGGACTCAAAGACCGCCTTGATGAACAGGCGCAGATGCATTTCATCATCCACAACCAGCACCAGCGGACGTTTTGGGGTGTCGGCGGTCATGGTCGGCTACTCGTGCGCCCGTGGCGAGCCGTAAGGACTTACGTCCACCTTGTCGGGGTGATTGACGCTCAGAACCGGGCAGGCCGAGCGCAGAATGACCTGTTCAATGGTCGTGCCCAGCATGGCCTGCTCGGGATCCACGTCCCGGGTGTGGTGGGCCATGACGATCAGGTCTGCCTTGTTCTCTCGGGCGTACTTGAGCACCTCGACATGCGGCACGCCTTCGCGCAGGGCTACGAGGTAGTTGTCGAAATCGCCCATGTTGGCGATGTACTTTTCCTGAACCTTCTCTTGGGCTGCCCCCAGCTGCTTCTCGATGTAAGATTGGCCGGCGTCGGCTTCGCCGCCCAGATCCACGCAGTGGAAAATGTGCAGTCGGCAACCGATTTCCTTGGCCACATTGCGGGCGAACTGGAATGCGTAGTTGGCGGGCTTGCTGAAATCCGTGGCAATGACAATGTTGGCGAAGTAGGACCAGCACGTCACGCAGGGTCTGCTGACCACCAGCACCGGACACCGCGCGCTCTTGGCCACTTTTTGCATGGTGCTGCCGGCAATGACGCGGTGACGCATGGCTCCCACGTCTTCGGGCCGGGTGTGGGCGCCCATGATGATCAGGCTGGCGTCTTCCTTTCGGGCCTTGCGCAAAATTTCCGTATGCGGAACGCCGGTCGCGGTTTCAAAAACGCAGGACGGATGTTCCTTGGCCTGCTTTTCATAGTATTGCGCCATTTCCTCTTTGACCAGACTGACAAGGTTCTCATCCACTTCGGTTTCTTCGCCGGTGCGAACGTCACGATAGGTCAGGCCGAAGCCTCGTGACGGCAGACCGAACACATGGAAAACATTGAGGCGGGACTTGTTCTTGCGCGACAGTTCGAACGCCACGCGGGCCGCGTCGTCGCATGTGGGAGAGGCCGAGGTTGCAAACAGGATCTTCTCGAACATAACTACCTCCTTAGTGCACACTCTTGGGGTGCGCCATGAAATGCGAGTTGCCAAATGACACCATCAATAAAGTCGAAAAGCGTGCAGACCGTGCTGAAGTTGAACGTCTGAACCTCGTCGCCAAAAACTACATGTCGGAGCGGTCCCATCCTGATCGGCACGTCCAGCAGATTTTCCACTTGCCAAGCGCGGATCTCCTCGTCGCCCCGGCTGCCCATGCTGCCCCGCAGAATGTGGTAGACTTCGAGTCTCGGCGGTTCGGGGGCTCCGATCATTTCCACGACGCGGGCGAATTCGAGGTGCTCCAGTCCGGACGCCGGGCAGTCTTCTGGCTCAGGCCAGTTCCGCGCGGCCATTCCTGGCAGGAAATTCGAGAGCCGCTGCAGATCCGGGTAGCGGTTGAGCATGCGGACAAAGCCCCGCAATGAAAACTCCTTGTCTAATTCCAGATGTGCACCCAGGTAGGGAAGCGCATCAATGACAAGGCGATCCCGATGATCTTCAAGTTCTCCCGACTGTTTTAGTATGACTTTGTTCATAAAAAATCGCTACAAGTGTAATGAGTTTTTATTCTGAAGCACTATGTTAGAAATTTCATATGGTTTAATGCGTATTAGGTCAATGCTGTATTTAAAAATAATGTTGAAAATAAAATCATACTATACATTTTTATTATCACACTTGTTCGGTATGGTAATAATGAATTCGCTTCCGTCGCCTTCAGTGCTGTGTACGTCGATGCGCCCACCCATGGCTTGTACGGTTTTATGGACAGCCATCAGGCCGAGACCGGAACCCTTTTCACCCTTGGTGCTGAAGAAGGCCGTAAACAGGCGGGGCCGAACGGCGCTCGGTATTCCGCAACCATTATCTACGACGCGGTAGGTGAGATGCTGGTCGCCGGTCGAGACGCCGATGCTGATTTTTCCCTGCGGGGAGTCAGGGCTGAATCCGGCCGCGTGACACGCGTCCAGGGCATTGCCGACCAGGTCCATCAGACAGCGGTGAACAGCCGTGGCATCCAGTTCGATCAGAGGCATGGATTCCGGCGCTTCAAGCACAAGGGCGGTTCCCAAATTTGCGGCCGCAGGTTGGAAAAGCTCAACCACTTGTCTGGCCGGCAGACGCGGGTCGGTTGGCTTGAGTGTGAATTGGTCAATTTTTGCGAAGCGCAGCATGTCCATGGACAGGTTTTTCAGCTTGCGCACGTTGTCTTCAAGCATCTCCCAGCCCTGGCGCAGATACTCCTGATGATCGGAATCGAGCCCCTGCTTCATCAGAAAAAGGCTGCCTTCGAGCCCGCTGGCCATGTTTTTGATGGAGTGGGAAAGACCGGCCACGGTTTGGCCGATGGTGGCCAGGCGCTCGGCGGCGAGAAGATCCCGGGTTTTCTGCTCGACCAGGTCTTGGAGATGTTCCGTGTGTTCCCGGATGGCTCGCCGCATGGTCCAGCGTTCTTTGGCGCGGGCCAGGGCGATATCCAGCACGTCGTCGTCGATGGGCTTGGTGACAAAATCGGCGGCGTCAAGCTTGATGCCCTGGATGGCCAGATCCAGGTCCCCGTGTCCCGTCATCAGCACGACTTCGGTTTCGGGCCTTGCTTCCTTGAGGGTTTTAAGCAGTTCCAAACCGTCCATCCCGGGCATCTTGATGTCGGTCAGGACAAGGGGAAATTCTTGGTGACGAAACAGAGCCAGGCCTTCTTCGGCGTTGGCTGCGGTGCGGACCTTCCAGCCGGCATCGGTCAGGGAAAGTTCGAGAACCTTGCGGATGCCTTCCTCGTCGTCGATGATCAGCAGGGAGAATTTTTCGTTCATGACGCATTCTCCGGGTCATCGTTGGGAATGGGCAGGGCGATGATGAATCGGGTGCCTACGCCCGTTTCTGAATCGACGGTGATGTTTCCGCCGCAATCCTTGATGATGCCGTAGCTGATGGAAAGTCCGAGGCCCGTGCCCTTGCCGACGGGCTTGGTGGTGAAAAACGGCTCGAAAATCTTGGCCCGGACTCCTTCCGGAATTCCTTTGCCGGTATCAATGACCTCGGAAATGACGCAGCCGTCCTTCCTGTAGGTTTTGAGGGTTATGCTTTTGGGCTGGGCGGGAAGCGGTGTGTTGTCGGCGTGCGCGGATTTGGCGGCGGCCCATTTTTCTTCAATGGCGTCTCTGGCGTTGATGAGCATGTTGATAAACACCTGTTCCAGGCGACTGGCGTCGGCAAGGACTTGCGGTAAATCCGGCTCGAAATACTGGATGACTTCAATTTCGCGCAATTTGAGCTGCTGGCTGAAAATGTCCAGGGCGCGCTTGAGAATTTCGGTTACGGCCACCGGTTCCAGCTTCATGTCCGGCTTTCTGCCGAATTCTCTGAGATGATTGATTATTTTCGACGCGCGGTCCACGTGGCTTTCGATTTCCGTGGTCAGGGTGTTCAGGATGTCCTTGGCAACCTCTTCGCCCTTGCCCAGCTTGCGACGGATGTAGCTGGAGGCGGTCTTGATCACGGACAAAGGCTGATTCAGTTCGTGAGCCATGCCGGTGGCCATCTCGCCCAATGTGGCCATTTTCGAGGCCTGGATCAGCTGCTGTTCGGTTTCGAGCCGTTTGGTCATGTCGCTGGTGGT
>CAZYZA010000057.1:0-22888 GCA_964651415.1 uncultured Desulfovibrionaceae bacterium | reverse complement strand
CGCAGCAATAAAAAACCCCGGCGGACCGGGGTTGAAGAGCATCCGAGAACAGGGCTGAACGTTAAAACTTGTAGCCCACGGACAATCCGATGACATGGGCTCCGGCGTTCTTGACTTCACCGTCGTAGATGAAGTCCGCTGGGCGGCCATCAATGTCGCGATCCGTGAAAAGGATATACGAATAGTTCAAATCAACATTCCAGTTGTCCCAGTGAAAACCGGCGCCGGAGTTGAAGACATGACGGTCACTGTCCGGCAGCATGTAGTCGATGGTTCCGCTTGGCACCGGAGTCTGATCAAAAACATAGCCCAGGCGCAGGTCCAGGCAGTCAAGGACCGAATATTCCAGACCGACGTTCAATCTCCAGACGTCGTTCCAGTTTTTCCTGGAGGACGTCTGCATGGCCGGGCCGGATGACGTCAGGAGGGGGCTGCCGAAATTAATGGTCAGCTCATCGTACTTGCTCCACAGGGTATAGACCGCCCCGAACTCCACGCTCAATTTGTCCATGGGGTACATGGCCACGCCAAAGGCAAAGGAATCCGGCAGCGTCACTGTGCCGTGAGCATTGGAGTCGCGGAAGAAACCGCCCGCCGAAATGCCCGGATTGATGTCGGAGAACTTTGCATCGCCGGTGACTTTCATGGTCACGGGGCTGCGATATGTCAGACCCAGCTTGGCGTACGGACATGGCTGATAGTGCAGGGCCATGTTGAATCCGTAACCCAGACCGTCGGCTTCGAGATGCGCATTGCCGTCAAACCCGGTCGGACCACCGGTGCCGACCATCGGCAGTTTCTTTTTTTGCGAAAAATTCAAGTACATGGCCTCGACGCCAAAGGCGGCGGAAAGCTGATCCGTGACTTTGACCGCCATATTCGGATTGATGGACACGGACTCGATCAACGCCTCGTAGGAGCTGTATCGTCCCTGCCAGTTGTCGTCGAACTTGGTTCCGAGACCAAAGCGGGAAAACGTCCCAAGTCCCAATGTGTAGCGGTCATTAACCTGCCAGGTGGCATAGAGGTGCGGCGGAAAATACCAGGCACTCGTATCCGAAGTTTTCTTCTCACCGTTGGCCACCACATCCATCACCGGGTGAATGGCCATGACGCCCGTCATGAGCTGAAGCCCGTCGAGCTGGGTAATGCCGGCCGGGTTCGTGGCCAGCGCAGCCGGATCGTCAGCTCTTCCGACTGTCGCTCCCCCCCAGGGCAAAATCCCTGGCGCTCCATTCATAAATGGCAAAACCGGCCGCAGCACAGATCTGCGCCGTCACCAGAACCATGGCACAGGCCATTGCCCATGATCTCAAAGTACGCATGCAACCTCCCCTTTTTACAGTTCTTCACGTCTCGCCCAGCGGATTGAGCACCTGCTTAAGACTTTAATCGCCGGGGCTAATTGAAGAAGACAGCAGCGTCAAGAGGATTGTCAAAGGCTTTGATTCCCGCGCATTAGGGCAAGCTTCATATCCCACGAAGACACTCAATATCCTTGAGCGCGCCCGTAAAATGCGAAGTGAAAATTATTGGACTGATCAGTTGGAGGTGGATAAGAGATGGGCAATAATCAGCAGGGAGGAAACGGATTTGGTCATGGGCAATAAAGAACGGATTCTGGAGACGGCCACGCGGCTTTTCGGCGAATTGGGCTATGCCGAGACCACATACAAACGCATTGCCCAGGAAACAGGCATTGCCGACGGCCTCATTGCCCATCATTACGGCAGCAAGGAAAACCTCTTTCAACTCGTGGAAATAACGATCCTTACGGAATTGTTGCGTAAAATCGACGAAAGTCTCTACTACGCCTCGGATGGACTGAGCAGCGTCCTCAATTTTTCCAAATGCATCCTCAAGGCGTCCATGACGCCGGAATCCGGATTTCTGACGCTGCTGCGATGCTCGCCGTTTCTGGCCAATACGGCGACTGCGGACAACTCTGAAATTCTGGCTGTTTGTTCCCGGGTCGTGGACAAGATGCTCGGCTGCCTGGAACGGGGTGTCGCCGATGGCTCCATCCGGTCCGACCTGGATCTTCGCCTGGCGGCCAGTGTCATTTTTTCAACAGTGTTCGGCTCCACCCGCGCCCGTCTTCTGGCCAAGGAAAACATCCTTGACCTGAGCTTTTCCGACGATTTCTACCCGGAGATTCTGAGCATCCTGCAAAAATATCTTGAACCGCAAAAGACTCAGGAATCATCATCCTGATCTTTGGCGCCCTGGATCATGGCGTAAGCCACAACACAACCCAGCAAAAAACCGCCAATCGTTATCCACCACAGCATCCGATCCTCCTTTGCCCGTATCATCCGGCATGAAATGAACGTCCAACCAGCAGCCGCCCACCGGCCAGCAGTGAAAAAAATACGTTGGCGGCCCACGCAGCGATGACCGGCGGCAACAAGCCTTTTTCCCCGGCAGAAGCGCAGAACACAAACAATCCATAGTAACAGAACGTGGTCACCAATCCCACCGGGATGATCACCAGCAGGGAGCCGAACATGGACACGGCTGCCAGGGCGATGAGGGCCATGACCAGCACCGAGCCGGCATAGGCCAGTTTCATGTGCCATGCGGTCTCCAGCCGTTCGATATTGGAGCCGGCCTGGCGTAAGCGATCCATCTCGCTTCCCAGCTGCCACAACGGCAGCGACTTCAGATTGGTCTTGGGATCAATGACCAGAAACCCGACCACATCGGTTCGGAATTGCAGCAGCTCCCGGCTGGATTCGTCAACGGCAAAGGTGTCGGGGATCGTGCGGGTGACGTTTTCCAGCTTCCATCCGGCCGAAGTCACCGTGAACGACTCCGCACGTATTATTTCCATGATCCGTCCGGAGTCCGCCGGATCCAGGGCATGAACGGTCAATCCCTGTCCGATGCCCTGGTGCGGCGTGACTGCGTTCATATGGACAATGCGATTGTCTTCCTTGAACCAGATGTTGTGCAATTGCCGCGTGGAGATCGTGCGGCTGCGCACTTCCTCGGACCAGATCCTGTCGGAGGCCCGATATCCGCTCACCCCCAGAACTTCCGACAAAAGAAGCTGCGCAAGGCACAACGCCAGGGCGTACCACAGCACGGATCGGGCGACGGCAGCCGGAGACACGGAGCAGGCTTCAAGAGCCAGCAGCTCACGCCCACGCAGCATGATCCCCAGCTGCGTCATCACGGCAATGAGAAAAACAGCCGGAAAGATCTGCGCCAGGATGGAAGGAATGCGATAGAGGAAATATGCGGCGACTGTCCCGATTCCGACATTGGCTTCCAGAAAATCGTCCAGGCGCTCAAAAAGGTCGATGAAGATGTAAATACCAAGGCCGATGCCGCAAATCAGCAGCAAGAGATACAAATTCTGACGCAGAATATACCGTGAAAGCAGGGTCATGCGCTTTTCCTCCGGAAAGAGAAAATTTCGCCGAGCCGGAGGCGCACCCCATCAAAGTCCACATCCCGTTCACCGACCACCATCCACATGCCCCAGGCGGCTGCGAGCACAAACAGTCCATTGGGCAGCCAAAGGGCCACAGCCGGCAGGAGCACCCCGCTCTCGGCCAAAGACATGCCTGCGGACAAAAGGACGTAATATGCGAAAAAAGCGCCCAGACAGACCAGAAGGCCATAGTGGCGTCTCATGCCCTGAAAGAAGAACGCCAGCGGCAGGGAAAAAAAGCCCAGCACCAGACAGGCCGCAGGCAGAGAGAATCGTTTCTGCAGCTCGATGTCCACCTTGCGCTGAAAGGTAACGCTCCGATCAGCATAGCCACCCTGGGCAAGATATCGCAACGAAGTCCAGGACATTTCCTTGGGTCTTTTATCATCGAGCTCAATTCCGCCCAGAAGTCGGGTCATGTCCAGGGAGAGGTGATAGCGGTCAAAGCTGATGACCGACAGGTCGTCTCCCTCCTCGCGGTAGACATGGCCGTTTTCCAGCAGCACAAAAATCTGCCCCTTCTCCGCATCGGAATCGATCAGCCCTCTCGGGGCGACAATGATCAGCTCCGTCTCGGATCGGGAGCTGTCGACAACGTACACGTCGCGCAGCACGCCGCTGTCCGGATCAGCCTGACGCGAATAGACCGTCAGCCCGGGAAAGTCCGTATTGAAAACGCCGGGCTGAATATTGACCGTGGTTTTGTGGCGGGCCAATTCGACCACGGTCTGGCGGAATTTGTCCATGCCCCAGGAAATTCCGGACAGGGAAACCCACAAGGTCAAGCCGGTGCAGACCAGGCAAAGGGCCAGCGGCGCAGGCAGCAGCGGCCAAAGGCTGATCCCGCCGGCGCGCAGGGAGACCAGTTCGCGGTCGGCGCTCATGCGTAAAAACGTCAGAAAAATTCCCAACATGCAGGACACCGGAACCAGCATCAGCAAAAACAGTGGACTGAGGAAAAGAAACAGCTTTCCCAGATCCAGAAAACCCAGGCCCTGGGCCATAAAGAGATCGCGCAACTGGAGAAGCCGGCCCAGCAGGACCAGGCAGAGAAAACCACTCAGGCAGATTCCGGTGATAAGCGACATCTCCCGGAAAAGCTCACGTTGCAGCAGCGGAATACGCATCAGTCGACAGAGGTTTCGTCACGGTAGAATTTTGCCAGGGCCATTTCCTCCATGGGAGTCAGATTGAACCTGGTTGCGGCCTGAGCCATGCACGTTTGCAGTTCCATACCTTCACGGCGGTGCTCCTCGATCCAGGCAATGGCGTTGCGCAGATTTTTGTCTGTCGGCATAATGGTCGTCATAAGAACTCCTTGTTGTGGCGCCTGCCCCGGCCCTTACCCAAAAGGCCGACCCGACACAATGAATTCAATCCACGCCATCCAGCCGGGCCGTGCGCACCGTGAGTCCTTGCCGGGTCCAGACAAAACGCACGGCCCCATGTTCCGCCGTGGTCAGCACGGTGCTGCCTGCCTTCCGGCAGGCCTCGACCACATCGGGGTGGGGAAATCCGAAACGATTGCCCAAACCGCAGGCCGCCACAGTCCAGGTTGCGTTGACCCTGGCGTAAAACTGGGGAGACAGGCTTGATTTGGAGCCGTGATGGGGCAAAATCAGCACGTCGCTGTTCAGCGTGGCATTGGTGGCCATAATTGTCCTCAGGGCTCGTTTTTCCGCGTCGCCGGGCAGGAGGGCCAGGCCCCTCCCCTGCCAGACCAGACGCAGGACCAGCGATGTTTCGTTGTGCGAAGGTCCTGATTCTTCCGGCTGCGGGTGCAATACATCGAGCCACAAACCGGGTTCAATTTCGAGCCGATCTCCGGCCCGACAAATCAGAATCGGCCACGTTGCCTGCTCAAACGTTGCGGCCAGGCGTTTTGAATCCGAGGTGTGGTCCCAAAGACCGGGCCAGACAAAACGACCGACCCGAAAGTTGTCCAGGATATAAAACAGACCCCGCACGTGATCTGCGTCCAGGTGGGTCAGGGCGACCGTCTCAACCCGGGGAGGATGATTCCAGGCCAGGGCCGGACCGACCAGGGCGCGTCCCGGATCGTAATCCGTATTCCACGCCCCGGCTCCGTCGACCAAAAGGGTGCGCCCCGACGAACTGCGCACCATGACGGCCTGACTCATGCCGGTGTCCAACACCGTCAGCTCGACCCTGTCTTCCAGCCTGCCCAGCTCGGACCGCACCGACGGCACGGCCAGCAATCCCAGGCCCAGTCCGAGGCAGGCCAATGCTTTTTGTCCTGGCTGCGGCCTGAACAAAAGGGCTGCAACGGCAATGAGCGCGACCCAATACCCGACCACGGCCAGACCGTGAGGACGCAAGACAAGGGTTGCATCCAGCCACCGCGCTTGGTCCAGGATCTGAAGAATCAGATTCAGCCCCTCCAC
Organism: uncultured Desulfovibrionaceae bacterium; assembly: GCA_964651415.1. Lineage (GTDB taxonomy): Bacteria > Desulfobacterota > Desulfovibrionia > Desulfovibrionales > Desulfomicrobiaceae > Desulfomicrobium. The sequence continues at coordinate 17,044 of CAZYZA010000057.1, read as the reverse complement.
TCCCAGGGCCGCGAGCGCAAAGCACGCCTTTCCGGCCGCCGGCCAGATCAGGGACAAGAGCAATCCCGCAAACGACAACGGCAGCACCGCACAGCCGAGCACCGGCAACCAGACCAGATTGAGCCAGAGCTGAGCCGGAACCTCGGAAAAATAGAGAGTCTGAACCGGCAACAGAAAGAGGTTGGCGGACAAGGTTGTCGCTCCAAGGAGCAGAAGTCCCTGCGCTCCGGACCACAACGGACCGCGCCGGCGCATGAACGCCAACGCGTGGGCCGCCGGGGGCATGAAAAGAACAATGCCGGTCACCGCCAGCACCGAAAGCTGCAGGCTGAGATCAAACACGGCCCGGGGGTCACAGATTGCCAGCACGCCGACTGCCGCCAGCAGCGAATCCTGCGGTCTGGCTCTGGAGCCGAGCAGATGATGGGCGGTCGCGACCAAGAGCATCAGACAGGCCCGCAACAACGACGACGCATAATCGCCCATCCAGACGTAGGTCAGGACAAGGGGCAAAGCCAGCAGCATTCCCAATTTCTGCCGGGGAATGCGCAGAAAAACCGTGGGCCGGACCTGTCCGACCATCCAGGCCAAGCCAAAGCCGAAGCCTGCAACCAGCGCCAGATGCAGCCCGGACAAGGCGAGGCTGTGCGCCAGACCGGCGCGGCGAATGCGATCCATGAACGCGGTATCCAGCGCAAACCTGTCACCGAACAACAAGGCCCGGATAACGGCGCCGCCCTGACCCGCGGGCACCTGGGCGCTGACCAGACTCATCAATTGCCCGCGCCTGGACAGACCGGTACTGAGCCACGTCACGTCCGCCTCGCCACGGGAATAAGCCCGGTGAAAGACTCCGCGTCGATGCCAGTGTTCTTCGCTGGAGGACAGGCCGAAATTGGCTCGGCCGCGCAGCTCCCGAATACGCAACCGGGCCGAGAATTCCTGTCCGGCAGCAGGGATCAGCGGGGGATTTTGCCAGGACCAGTGCAAGCGGCCCGGCAAGGAACGGCCGGTTGCCATGTCCGACACCTGGCCGGCCACAATGCTGATGCGCTGACCAGGGTGAATCCGGACTTCGTCAACAATGCCGCGGACCATAGCGGTTCTGTTCCACGGATCGAATGCGGGCGGAGCCTGCCGGCCCATGACCAGCCCCAGGGCGGCCGCCAGCATCAAGACGATCCAGATCCGCCCCCTGGCGCAGAGCAACCCGATCAGCCCAAGGCAGATCAAAGAACACCAGGGAAACGACCAGGCAAAAAGGCCGCCGACATAGCCGACAACGGCCGTTTGCCAGGGCAGCAGCATGAGCGGACCGTAAACGCTTGTCACCGACACCTCCGGCCGACCGTCTAGCAAAGGAGAATCTTTGTGTCATGCCTGCAATTGCTGTCAGACGCCGTCCGAACGTCCAACAAGGACATTGCCTCCCCCACACCTTTCAGGCTATGGATATACTTGGCGCGAACAAGATGAAGCTGTTCGAAAAACGAATTCAAGGAGTCGAAATGGATACATTTTCCGTGCTGCTCGTGGACGACGAGGAAGATTTCCTCCGGACCATCATCAAGCGGCTGGCCAAAAGAGGGATCGCGGCCCACGGCGCGTCCAGCGGAGAGGAAGCATTGACGGTGCTCGCAACCACCGCCCATGACGTTGTGGTGCTGGATGTCAAAATGCCGGGTATGGACGGCATCGAGGTCTTGAAACGCATCAAGCAGTCCTGGCCGACAACGGAAGTCATCATGCTCACGGGCCACGCCAGCATCGACGCGGCCATGGAAGGCATGAGCCAGGGAGCGTTCGATTACCTGATGAAGCCTGCTGATTTCGGCGACCTTCTGTACAAGCTCGAAGACGCGTACCACAAGAAGTCCCTGAACAAGGCATCCCTGTCGCCGAATCCTGACGGTTCCGGCCGATAAATCCCCTGCCGGAATCCGTCGTGACCCCATCTCCGCTGTTTTTTGACGCCAACGATTACACGCTCCTGGGCATCGTCAACGACATTCTGGGCCGCACCCAGTCCGGGACCCGCACCCTGCTGGCCCCCTACATGCATCCCCACGGCATCAAAGAAATGGCCGCGCCGCAGGTCCTGCGCATCGCATACGCCATTGCCAGCCTGCTGGGCTCCCTGGAGGGGGGAAAGTCCGCGGATCGCCTGGCCGCGCTTCGGGCGCTCCGGGACGAAGTCATCCTCTCATCAACTTCGTTTCTGCCCAAAAACACCTCTCGGGTCCTGTTGCAGATCATGAAGGAACTGATCCGCAACCAGGGCAACGAAGCCGTGCAGCTCCGCCTGGCCCACGATTTCCGCATGGCGTCTTCAGGCAAGCCCCGCATTGTGCGGGCCGAGCTGCACAAGTACCACCTCCTCGAAATGCCCGAGGAATGGAACCAGCTGGCTTTTGACGATCATGTGCACGACGCCAACACCAAAGGCCGGAAATCTCCCACCCACCTGGTCATGGATGCCTGGATCAAGGGAATCCGCTTTCTGACCGTGGTCTATTACAACTACGTCGAACCGGATGTGGCCGAGGAGCTTCTGGAAGCGGCGTCTATCCTGGACATGCGCATCCGCATCGGGATCGAGGCCCTGTCGCGGTTTCGCGGCAAGTATGTGCGCACCATCTGGGAGCCTCAAGGATACACGGACCCCAAGTCCTTCCGGGCTTTTCTGCAGGAACAGCCGGTGCAGGCCTTTATGAAGGAGGGACGGCAGGTTTCGGCCTATCAGCAGAAGTACGTCTTCGCCGCCCTGCACGCCTTCAACAGAACGCACAAAGCGACTCTGAACGAAGAATTCGGGTTGGATGTGGATGATCTGGACGAGGCCAAATTCAGGGCCTTTGTCGGCACCGGCCAGCCTTCGCTGCTGCACCTGGCCAAATTCATCCAAAGCGGAATGCAGACCAAGCTCGAACAGGCGGCGGCCCGCATGGGGGAAGAATACGGGTCGGCCGGTGCGACCAGGCGCAAGGAGCTTGAAACCCGCCTCGATGCGCTCAACGCCATTGATTCAGAACTGCTGATCACCCGCTATCTCCAGCCATGCCGCAACCCGGAGCTGCACGACCCGAGTTTTCCGCAGGACAGCGCGGAAGTTCCTCCCCTCTTGCGTCTTACGCCTGGCGAGTTGCTGCCCAGACTGGCCAAATTTCACTCCAGTTCCCGCTTCACCCTGAACCTGGGCAATCTGTCCATCCCCGACACCCTTGAAATTCTGTACGATTGCCAGGGGCATATCAATAACATCGAATTATACAGTCTGAAGGACGCCTCCCGCGGCAAATGGTCCATGCCGGCGTCCGCCGGACAGGTCTGTCCCGGTGACGCCGTCGATCTGGCCAATCCTGAACGTACGGCGGCCGAAATCTCGCGCCTGCGCACCGCATTGAACGAAGACAACGTCATTGCCCTGAAAAAGGCCATCCGCGAAGTCATCTGGTCTTTTGACGACGAACGCCACGCCCTGAACAGGATGGTTGCCAAGGCCGGGGAAAAAAACGACCTGTCCGGCGTCGCGGATCTGGAGCAGACCCTGGCCGGCATGGATGAACGCAAGGCCAAACTCCTGGATATCCTGTTCAACATCGAGTCCTTTCACAAATACTACAAGCGCCGCCCCTTGGGTTCGCGGATCGGCAGCGGCTCGACAGGTCAATCCCGCCACCAGTACGGCATGGGCGTCGTGGTTCTCGACACTCTGCCGCGACAGGCCCGATCCATCGCCCTGGCAACCAGGGGCAGTCAGCGCAAGATCCTGCCGATCACCGCCAAACTGACCGCCCACCAGAAAATATGCTGCGCCAATGCCTGGACCGGATCGCCCGTGTTGCGTCGCTTGAGACGATTTCCCGGCCTGGAGCATCTTGGCTGCCCCATCAGTCGCGAGTGGAATCTGAAGGACATTGAGATCCATCCCGGCAGAAACGGCAACATCGTGACCCTCGGCGGAGTGCAAACCCAGCCTGACAACGGGCTGCGCCTCTGCGCACGCGAGCGGAAATCCCGATCTCGTCCGCCTTTTCAGTACCTGAACACAGCCGTCAAAAACGCGCTGAAAATTTTCATCGGCTTTGTTCCGGCCTTTTTGACGTTTGCCCTGACCAAGGATTGGTGGGTGCTGGCTTATTTCGGAGCCTTTATCTGGTTCGGCATCACCGGAATACGCAATATCATCCAATCCGTGCTGGGCGGAGGCGGCCTCAAGCGCTCCCCACTGCTGCAGTGGAATTCCCTGATCAGTTGGAGCCGGGTGGCCGACGACCTGCTTTTCACCGGCTTTTCCGTGCCCCTGCTTGATCTGGTGGTCAAAACCCTGATCATGGATCGCGGCTTCGGCATCACCACCAGCTCCAATCCGGCGCTGCTCTTCGCGGCCATGGCCCTGGCCAACGGCATCTACATCTCCAGTCACAACACCTTTCGCGGTCTGCCGCGCAGTGTCGTCTTTGCCAATTTTTTCCGCAGCATCCTGTCCATCCCCCTGGCCCTGGTTTTCAACGCCGGACTGGGCAGCTTCATGCATATGGGACAGGTTCCGGCCGTGGAGGAGACGCTCCAGAAATGGGCGGCCATCATCTCCAAACTTGCCTCGGACTGTGTCGCGGCCGTCATTGAAGGCATCGGCGACCGACAAAAGAACATCCGCATCCGACTGTCGGACTACCGGGCCAAACTCATCGCCATGTTCGACGTATACGCCAGACTGGACGTGACATTCCCGGAAGAGGATGTCCTGGACATGCTGGCCTCGCCCAAGACCTTTATCGAGACCATCAACTACGAAATCCGCGACCTGGAAAAAGTCTTTATCGTCAACGCGCTGGATTTGATGTATTTCTGGTACTATCAACCCCGCGCGCCCAAGGCCCTGGTCCTGACCGTCAGCGAAATGAGCCGGGAGGAATGGCTCATCTTCCTGCGCTCCCAGTATGTGCTCAAGCGATATCGCGAGATCAGCCAGCTTTTCGTGGACGGCCTGGTCGGCAAGAATTTTTCACGCGCCCTGGCCTTTTATCTCGACAGGTCTGACCAGTATCTTCAGGACCTGGAACGGATGGGCGCGGTGAAAACCGGGACGTAGCCGAAAATGGATGCGCAGTTGTCTACAGCCGGCTTGTCGTCTGTAGCCATGTCGACCACGTCTATCGCCACTTGCGATCCAGCATCAGGTGGGAAAAGTACCCGACAATTGCAGCCAGGTAAAAAGGCAGCATGGCCTTGGGCGATGCTCCGTAAAGCCACACCGGCAGCACAACCAGAGGCAAGGGAATGATCAGCATGGCCCACCAGGTATGGGTCCAGCCGCGATGCGGGCCAATGGCCGGAAACATGGCGGCCAATCCGAGAATGGCCGCCCATTTGTAATATCCTTGCAGGATGAGGGCCAGGTCCAGGATGGCCAGGGTCAGGTAAAAGAGATGCTGACCCTTGGAATCCGTGTCCACATCCGGGAACAGGGCGCCAAGCAGGACCAGTGTCATCAGCACACCGACCTGCGGCCAGTCCGGGGCAAAGGCTCCGATCCAGACCAGGCCGGCCAAGGTTCCCCCGCCAAGCAAGGCTCCGCCGACCAGATGTCCTTTGTATCCGGGCATGATGTTCTCCTTAGCTCAAATAAAAAAAGCCCGAAGCACTGCTACTCCGGGCTGAAATCGACCGAAAAACTACCTCACATGGCGTCGCCGGCGTCCAGTTCGGCAATGGTCTTGTCGATGGATTCGCGCAGCTCCAGCGGCAGTCCCATGATCTCCACATTGAGAAATCCACGGACAATGGTCGAGGTGGCTTCGTCCTCGTCCAGGCCGCGCGCCATGAGGTACTCAATCTCCTCCTGGGCGATCTTGCCCACGGCAGCTTCGTGGGACAGCTCCACTCCCGGCATGCACCCCTGCAGCTCGGGAATGGCGTGGATGTGTCCGCCGCCGAGAATCAGCCCCTTGCACTCCAGGTGGCCCCGGGCCGGAACTGCATTGCCGATGATTTCTCCCCGCGCGATGATCGTGCCGCCGGTGGTGATGGTCCGTGAAATGATCTCGCCCCGGGTGTTGGGGGCGTTCAGGACTATGCGGTTGCCCGTGTCCACGTGGGAGCCTTCGGGCGTGACGATGACCGAGTTGAAGCGGGCCACCGCGCCTTCGCCGTTGAGGTAGATGGTGGGGTAGGATTGGACGGACTTGACCTTTTTCAGCAGCACATAGTTGTTCTGCAGCACTCCGCCCTCTTCGACCACGCCGACAGTCCGCGGCCGGACCATGACCTCTTCACCCCAGTTGTGAACCATGGTGAAGGTCAGCTTGCCGCCCTTTTTGATGTAAAATTCGGAAATGCCCAGATGCAGGGCCGAGGTCACGCCGTGCGAGGTGGCGCAGCCGGTGATGATATGGACTTCCGAGTCCTCCTCCACGACCACGATGTTGTGCACGTTCTGACCGACATTCTGCCCCTTGATCATCAGGCAGGTCTGAACCGGCTCGGCCACCTTGGCTCCCTTTTCGGTGCGGATGAAGTATCCGCCGTGCAACTCTTCCTTGGCCGCAGTCCGGGTGAAATCGTCTTTGTCCCGGTCCATGGCCTTCCAGAAATAATCGGGCAACCCGTCGTATTTCTTCAAAGCCTGGCGGATGCCCATGACTTCGACACCCTGGCCGGAACTCTTGCAATGCACGGTGCTGTGGTCGAATTGCAAAAAGGTTCCGGCTCGTTCTCCGGCGGCATCCACATCCACGCCGACCATACGCAGCTCACGCTTGCTGCTTTCGCTCAGGGCCGACAGATTCTCCAGTTCAGCGCTCTGCTGTCCGGAAAACTGATAGGAGTTCAGATCCACCCGGGGGTTCAGTTCAGACATCTGATGCACTCCTTGTAGCCGTATTTGCTGATGTGGTCCAAAATGTCGCGAGGACGGGTCGGGCGGGTGTCGCAGCACAACACCCCGTTATACATGACCTGACCCCGGTCGGCGTTGACGTAGTCCAGGATGTAGCCGGTGTGGGTGATGATCAGGCCCGATGTCTTGTTGCGCCGGCGCAGGTCCCGCATGCACGTTTCCGGAGCAGGAGAAATGGCTCCGTCCAGCAGGGTGCGCGCCGTATTGCCGATGAGGGCCATATTTTCCAGATCAACCCCGGATTCGGGCTCGTCGAAAAGGATCAGGCTCGGATTCTGGGCCATGAGCTGCAGAATCTCGGAGCGTTTGATCTCGCCGCCTGAAAAACCCGCATTGATGTCGCGGTCCAGAAATTCGTCGAAATTGACGGTCTTGGCCATGCAGTCCACGTCCACTTCCCGGTCCCGGGCGCACATGGCCACCAGGTGACGGGTTTTCAGGCCGTGGATGGTCGGCGGACGCTGAAAAGACATGCCGATGCCGAGCCTGGCCCGTTCATAGGTCGGCATTGTGGTGATATCGACGCCCTTGAAGAGGATTTTCCCGCTGGTCACGGTGTAGCCGCCAAAACCCATCAGGGTCATCAGCAGGGTGGTCTTGCCGGAGCCGTTGGGACCGAACAGGATAAAGGTTTCGCCCTCATCGATGTTCAGGTTGATTCCCTTCAGGACTTCCTTGTCGCCTATGCTGACATGCAGGTTTTCTATCTGAAGCATAACGCATCCTTATGGTGGAAGAGACAAAGCCAAGTGCCGCAAAACGCAGTCTGCGATTAATGGAGGCAGGGTCAAATGTCCAGCCGGCCTATTCTCCCCAGTCTTTCCACGATTCGGAGCGATAGCAGTAGTAGCAGCGCGCCTCGTCGCGAAAAAACCGCAACAGCAGCATGCCGGCCACAAAACCGCCGATATGCGCCCACCACGCCACGCCTCCTCCACCCCCTGAAGCCAGCATGCCCGAGAAGACCTGGGTCATGAACCAGGCTCCGAGATAAAAAACCGCCGGAATCTCAAAAACAAAAGGAATGATCACAATGGGCAAAAAGGTCACGACGCGCGCATGGGGATACAGGAAAAAATACGCGCCCATGATCCCGGCAATGGCGCCGGAAGCCCCGACCACGGGCACGGTGGATGCAGGCTCCGTGATGACATGCACGGCCAGTGCGCCCAGGCCGCACAAGAGATAAAAGGCCAGAAAACGCCAGGACCCCATCACATCTTCAACGTTGTCGCCAAAAATCCACAAGGTCCACATGTTGGCGATAAGATGCAGCCATCCGGAATGAATGAACATGTGTGCGCCCAAAGGCAGCAGCACGCTCTCGGGATATCCGTGCCACATGGCCCATTGCGGATGGGTGAAACGCGCGGGCACCACGCCGTAGATGTGGAAAAAACGAAATTCCTCCACCGGGTTGAACCCCAAGCCGGCGAGGAAAACCAGAACGTTGATGCCGATCAGGGCCAGAACCATATACGGACGGTGCCGGGAAGGAATGTTGTCGCGCAAGGGAAACATGAATCAATCCATTTCATCGGAGTCAGGGTGGGCGAAAATATGGCGCAAATGCTCCATTCCGCACCGAACCCGTTTTTCGGCCATGGCCCGAACCTGCCGGATCATGGCCTGGGCGCGCTGCTGACCCTGGAGCAGGGTGCCGGAATTGTCGAGAACCAAATGGGCCATGCCCAATTTTTTGGCGTGCGGCCACTGCCAGGAATCGACCGTGGCGATGCGCTCAGAGTCCCATCCCCGGTCCCGCAGGCGTTGATGACGGACCTCATCGGAGCAATAGACAAGGGCGATCAAATCCACATCGCCGTGCAGGCCGCTCTCGCACAACAAGGGGATTTCAGCCAGCACGACGCCCGTGGGATGCTGGCGGCGAAATGCGGCCAACTCATGCCGGACCAGAGGATGGATGAGGCGCTCGACTTCACGCCGCAGGCTTGGCGACAGGGCCATGGCCTGACCCAACACTGCTTTGTCCACACCGCCCTGGGGCAAGGAAAAACGCTGACCAAAATGATGCTCCAGGATCTGACATCCGGCAGCTCCGGGGAGGTAGGCCCGGGCCACTGCCTGGTCGGCCGAAAACACCGGCACCCCAAGGTCTTGAATCGCGTGCAAGACCATGGACTTGCCGCTCCCGGCCGAACCGGTCAGGCCGATGCACAGGGGCTGCTCCCAGAGGGAGGTCAAGGCCCGGCAGAAATCCTCGGGCGGCGGACAGACCCAGGCGAGTTCTTCCCCGCTGTCGGGATGTTCCAAACGTAATTGCCAGGCATGAAGCATCTGGCGCGGGGCGCGAAGAGCGGTATTGCGGTCTGCGTAGACCTCGTCGCCCAGCAGCGGATGGCCGATGGCCGCCAGATGGACCCGGATCTGATGAGTGCGACCCGTCATGATCCGGACCCGCAGCAGGGACGCACTCTGATCCGAGGACGTCCAGAGCAGACGATAACGGGTCTCGGCCGGACGTCCTCCGGATTCGACCACAGCCATGCGCGTCTTGACTGTCGGATGGCGTCCCAACGGGAGCGTCACGATGCCCTCGGCGGGAGGAATCCCGGACACCACGGCCAGGTATTCCTTGTAGACAGCCCGACCGGCAAAAGCCCGGGTCAGATTCAGGCGGGCCGTTTCCGACAAGGCCAGTACGATAAGCCCGGAGGTATCCTTGTCCAGACGGTGCACTATGCCCGGCCGTTCACCAGGCTGCTCCAGCAACGCCGGAAAATGCCACGCCGCCTGATGCACCAAGGTCGCCTCGGTGACCGACGGGGCCGGATGCACGGTCAAGCCGGGCTCCTTGTTGATAACCGCAATGGATTCGTCGGCGTAGAGCACGTCCAGAGAAGCAGCCACGGGAACCAGGGTGCTGGTCGGAAAATCCGGCGCCAGGGTCAGGGTCTGACCCGGCACTATCTTCACCGACGGTTTGGTGCAGACCTGACCATTGATCGTGGCCCGTCCTTCTTTGATCCAGACCTGAATCCGCGACCTGGCAACGCCCTCACCGTCCAGCAAACCCTGCCAGAACGTATCCAGCCTCTGGCCGCCATCGACAGCCGTGACTTTTTCCATCCACTCTTCTGTGTTCATGACCTGATACCCACCACCTGCTTCATCCTGTCCCATGATACTCGCCCAAAACGCTGAAAGTCCCCGGCCCAAATAACAAAGGCGGCCCCAAGGAGCCGCCTTTGGTCTACATGCCGGGAAACCAGGATTATCTCTTCTGATACACGCCCTTCAGCGCGGCTTCGATGCGGCGGTTCTGTGCGCGACCGGCATCGGTGGCGTTGTCGGCGATGGGCTGAGTCAGGCCGTAACCGACAGCGCTCAGACGGGCGGCGCTCATGCCGAGATTGTTGACCAGGTAGTCACGCACGCTGTTGGCGCGACGCTCGGACAGCTTCTGGTTGTACTCGGCCGTACCCTTGGAGTCGGTGTGACCGCCGATTTCAATGTCAATACCAGGATACTGCTTGGCAAATTCGGCAAAGTCGGCCAACGCCTTGTGGTACTCAGGCTTGATGTCGGACTTGTCAAAATCGAAATGCACTTCAAGCTTCATCTTGACCGGGATCGGGCAGCCATCGGCGTCAACGGCCAAGTCCTTGGGTGTGTCGGGGCACTTGTCGATGCAGTTGTTCACGCCGTCACCGTCGTCATCCAGGGAGCACGGATCAACGACAGCTGGTGCGCTGGCAACATCATAAAATACGTCCTTGACGAACTGCTGCAGAGCCGCATCGTCGGCCACCTGGGCCGCGGAAACGGCAACACCGCAGGACTTCAGAGCAGTAAGAGCGTCCAGCAGGGCCTGATTGCCGTTCACGCTGTCGGCAAAACCGATGGTGTGGAAGCACACGCCGTATTTCTCGGCCAGACCCTCTGCAACCTTGACCGATCCCGCGCCCATGTTTTCCTGTCCGTCGGACAGAATGATGACAGCCGTGCGGCCCGTGGCGCTGGCGAGCATGGGCTCAAGGGCCTTCAGGCCGGTGCCGAGGGGAGTGGGATTGGAACCGATAAGCGTGGGAACCTTGGCAATGGATGCGCCGTAGGAAGCGGCGGCATAGGTCTCATAGCCCTGCAGCTCGGAATACGGTGCGGCCGTGACCAGAGCGCCCTGATAGCCCAATTCGGGAATCATGGCGTTGATGCGTTCCAGGATGGTTTTGGCCAATACGATTTTCTTGGTTTTGGTGCCGACATAGGCCTGATCCATGGAGCCGGATCTGTCGACCATAAAGATAAAATTGTCGACCTTGCGGACATAATTGTCAGCCGCAACGGCAGTCGTGGCCGCAAACATGGCCAGCACCAGACTCAACACCAACAATTTGCTCATTTTCATGCGTTAACTCCTCTTACGTTGACATTTCACCACAAAAAATAAAACGACCGTTACAGCGCAAACATAATACCAATCATTACCCTTCATTCAAATTTTTGTCAAAAAAACAATAAACCTCCACAACCACCCCGCAGACCGGCAGCTTGACCAAGTCTGGTCAAAAACAGGATGATGCCTGCAATGACAGCGATTACGCCCTCCATTACCTGTGATCAAGTTATTCTGCATTTGGACATGGATGCATTTTTCACGTCCGTCGAGCAGGCCGACAATCCGGAACTGCGCGGCAAACCCGTGGTCATCGGCCAATCTCTGCGCGGCGTGGTTTCGGCCGCATCCTATGAGGCCCGGATTTTCGGCGTCAAATCGGCCATGCCGGTTGTCCAGGCGCGCAAACTCTGCCCCCAGGCCATCTTTCTGCCCGGTCGCATGGATCGCTACCGGCAGGTTTCGGCCAGAATCATGACCGTCATCGCCGAGACATGCCCCGTGGTCGAGCAAGCCTCGGTGGACGAGGCCTACGCGGACATCAGCGGATCCGAACGCGCCCTCGGCGCGCCAAGCGTTCTGGGACAGCGCCTTAAAAATCAAATTCTGGAGCACACGGGCCTGACCTGTTCCGTCGGCATCGCCCCGAACAAATTCCTGGCCAAGATCGCCTCGGATTGGAAAAAGCCCGATGGATTGACCATTATCACCGCCGAACATGTCGCATCGTTTCTGCACGTCCTGCCCCTGGCCAAAATTCCGGGTGTCGGCACCCGCTTCCTGCAAGAGCTGCGGGAGATGGGCGTCAACTCCATTCCCGACATCCTGGCCCGACCCAGGTCCTACTGGCTTGAAACCCTCGGAAAGCGCGGTTTGTTCCTGCATGATCGGGCCATGGGCATTGATCGCTCTCCGGTCTGCCCGCATTCCGAACCCCAGTCGTGCAGTGCGGAAAACACTCTCGATCACGACACCCTGGATCGCGACCTGCTTCGCCGCCGGCTGCTGGCCCAGGCCGAGCGGGTCGGACAGGAACTGAGAATGCTGGGCAAGCAGGGAATGACCGTGACCCTCAAGCTCAAATTCAACGATTTTTCGACCATAACCAGAAGCACGTCACTGTCCCGACCGACCAACCTGACCGGAGACATCCACAAGGCCACCCTGGCCCTGCTGGCCCGGGAAGCGTTTCCCCGGCCGGTGCGACTCATCGGCACCGGAGTGTCGAATTTTCGCCAGGTCCGAAGCCAACTCCCGCTTGCTGTTGATCAGGGCCGCCTTCGCCGTCAGGCCCTGGATCAGACCATGGACCGCATCCGCCGCAAATTCGGCAACGCCAGCATCACCCGGGCCGACGTGCAGGCTGAAGGCGACGGAATAGGCGATCTGCTGTCCCGGAAAAACCGAACTTCCGACCAAGATTAAGTCTTGCCAAAGAAGTTTTTTCTTGTTTGGAAGTCCGGATTCGAACAACAATCTGCTGAGACCAAACTGCACCAGGGCCGCGAACGACACTATCCGGAAATTTCAATCGTTTGATTTCATGAATTTTCCGGATTGAATTCGCCCGGTTCAAGGCTCTTGCGGGGACGTCCGATAAGGATCATTCATGTTTTCCCACGCCATAACCCGTCTGCCCGGCCCGGACTATCCCCAGGGCCTGACCACCTCGACCCTGCCCCGCCCGGACCTGGACCAGACCCTGGCCCAGCACAGTGCGTATGTGCAGTGTCTGCAATCCCTTGGCCTTACGGTGACTGTCCTGCCGGCCCTGCCCGGCCATCCCGACGCCTGCTTTGTCGAAGACACGGCCGTTGTCGTGCGCGAAGCAGCGGTTATCACCCTGCCCGGCGCTCCTTCGCGCCAGGGAGAAACCCAAACCATCGCCACAGCCTTGAGCGCCCATCGCCCATTGGTCCACATCACGGCACCCGGCACCCTGGACGGCGGCGATATCCTGCAGGTCGGACAGCGCTTTTTCATCGGCGTCTCGGACCGGACCAACGCAGAAGGAGCGCGGCAACTGGCGGCCATCCTTGCCACCCACGGCTATCAGAGCGACATCATTCCCGTGGCCGCCGGCCTGCACCTCAAATCGAGCTTGAACTACGTTGGTCAAAACACCATGCTGGTCACCGCCGATTTTGCCGGACATCCGACCATTGACGGTTTCAGACAGATCATAAGCCCAGAAGGCGAAGAGTACGCAGCCAACACCCTGCTCATCAACGACACCTTGATCACCCCCGGCGGCTACCCCCGGACGAAAAAAATGCTTCTTGATCTGGGCATGCCCGTGGTCGAACTGGACACCAGCGAATACCGCAAAATGGACGGAGGATTGACCTGTCTGTCGCTGCGGCTTCAAAACACGATTTCTTGAGTTTTTGCCTGTCCCGACGTACGAACTTTTTCACGAGGGGGAACACGTTATGGAACTGCTCAAAAATCGCTACAAAAGAGAATTTATCGAAGTCGCCTGCCCCAGATGCAAGCAGACCAAGATCATCTGCGTGCCGGAGGAGGACATTCCGACCTGCGAGTACTGCAAGGTGAAAATGAACATCAAAGAGGTCCTGACCGAAGGCAAATATTAGCCGCGGCCGGCCTTACAACCACTTGAGGAGGTTTTATGCACTTTGTGACCCGAATTGTCCTGGCCCTGATGGTGCTGGCCGTAACGTCCGTGTCCGCCCTGGCCGCGGACCATGAGCTGGCCCAGAAATCGACCCTGAATGAAATCCTGAAGCGTGGCGAACTGCGGGTCGGTCTTGACGCCGGCTACATGCCCTTTGAGATGACGGACAAAAAAGGCGAAATCGTCGGCTTCGACGTGGATCTGGCCAAGGAAATGGCCAAGGCCATGGGCGTCAAGCTGACCATCGTCAACACCGACTATGACGGCATCATTCCGGCATTAATGGCCGACAAGTTCGACATCATCATTTCCGGCATGACCGTGAATCAGGAACGCAACCTGCAGATCAATTTCGCCCGGCCCTACATCGTGGTCGGCCAGGCCATTCTGCTCAACAAGAAGCATGAAGGCACCATCACCTCCTACAAGGATCTGAACGATCCCAAATACATCGTCGCCTCCCGCATCGGCACCACCGGCGAGCAGGCCGCCAAGCGCATGATCCCCAAGGCCCAGTACAAGAGCTTTGAAAAGGAATCCGACGGCGCCATGGAAGTGGTCAACGGCCAGGCCGACGCCTTTGTCTACGATCTGCCTTTCAACGTCGTTTTCATGGCCCAGCAGGGCGGCAAGAACCTGATCCTGCTTGATCAGGTTTTCACCTACGAACCCCTGGGCTTCGGCATCAAGAAGGGCGATCCGGACTTCCTGAACTGGCTGGACAATTTCCTGGAGCAGATCAAGAACGACGGCCGCTACGACCGCATCTACGACAAGTGGATCAAAGGCACGGAGTGGCTGAAGGACATTCAGTAGTATTGACGGGATCCGGCTTTTGGCCGGATCCCTTGTTTGCATCACATACTAGGACGGATAATGGCCAGTTACACCGGACTCGATCGACCCAAAACCAAATTTTACTATCAATTCTGGAGCCTTGCCTTCGTTCTCGGCCTGTGCGGAATCATGGCCATGCTCTACTACGCCACCAAGCAGGTTGAATACACGTGGCGCTGGAACCGCATACCCCAGTATTTTCTTTACGAAAACAAGGTCGACATCCGGGCCGAGATCGAAGGGAAAATCACCGCCATCGCAGACAAGGGCGACGATGTCCGCGTCACCGTATCGGGGGTTGACGGCGAAGAGAGCTATGTCCTGCCCAAAACCTCCCTCCGCCTTGATCAGGACGACTACGTCTATCCGGGAGACACCATCGGGCAGTACACCCACTGGAAAATGGGCATCCTGATCGAAGGCCTGCTCCTGACGCTGGAAGTCAGTTTCCTGGCCATCATTTTCGGCATCCTGCTGGGCCTTTTCACCGGACTGGCCCGGATCTCCGACAATCCGGCCCTGCGCTGGGGATCGATCGTCTACATTGAGCTGATCCGCGGCTCTCCCCTGCTGGTCCAGATCTTTCTGTGGTATTTCGTGGTCGGCACGGTCATCAACACCATGCTGTCCCAGTACGGATTCAGCCAGATCTCCCCCCTGTGGTTCGGCGTCATGGCCCTGGCCATCTTTACCGGAGCCTACACGGCGGAAATCGTCCGCGCCGGCATTCAGTCCGTGCATCGCGGACAGATGGAAGCCGCCAGATCCCTGGGCATGACGTACAGCCAGGCCATGCGCAAAGTCATCCTGCCCCAGGCTTTCCGGCGCATCCTGCCCCCCCTGGCCGGCCAGTTCATCAGCCTGGTCAAGGATTCGTCCCTGCTGGGCGTCATTTCCATCCGCGAACTGACCAAGGCCTCGCGGGAGGTCGTGACCTCGTCGCTGCAGCCGTTTGAAATCTGGATCGTCTGCGCCATCTTGTATCTGGTCCTGACCTTTACCCTGTCCATGTTCGTGCAGTATCTCGAACGCAAGGCCATCTGAGGATTTTCATGCATACTCCCCCCATCATCGATGTCCGTCAGATCGACAAGTTTTATCATATCCCCGAACGCTTGCAGGCCCTGAACAGGGTGTCCTGCACCGTGGCACCGGGCGAGGTGGTCGTGGTCATCGGGCCTTCCGGATCGGGCAAGTCCACGTTCCTGCGTTGCCTCAACCGTCTGGAATACGCCGACTGCGGCCAGATCATCATCGACGGCGTGGACATCCTTGATCCCAAATGCGACATCAACGCCATCCGGGCCGAAGTCGGGATGGTCTTCCAGTCCTTCAATCTTTTTCCGCACAAGACCGTGCTCGACAACCTGACCATGGCTCAGATGACGGTCCGCAAGCGCTCCAAATCCGAAGCCGAGACCAAAGGCATGCAGCTGCTGGAAAAGGTCGGCATCGCCGACAAGTTCGCCTCCAAGCCGGACCAGCTTTCCGGCGGACAACAGCAGCGCGTGGCCATTGCCAGGTCCCTGGCCATGGACCCGAAAATCATGCTTTTCGACGAGCCGACCTCGGCCCTTGATCCGGAAATGGTCGGCGAAGTGCTCGACGTCATGAAGAATCTGGCCCGCGAGGGCATGACCATGGTCGTGGTCACCCATGAAATGGGTTTTGCCCGCGAAGTGGCCGACCGGGTTCTGTTCATGGACAAAGGCGAAATTCTGGAACAAGGTGCGCCCAATCATTTCTTCACCGCGCCGACCCACGACCGGACCAAGGAATTTCTCAGGCAGATCCTGTAACATCAAAGCCTTGGGGCAAAGAGGAGCACCATGAGCAAAGCGCTGCAGCATCAACTGGCCAAGACCATCAAGGAACAAGGCGACATGGCCCGCGACATGGCCATAGCTGAACTCAAAGATCTGAAGAAAGATCTGCTGGAACTGGAAAAAGCCCTCAGCACCAAGAAAACCCCGGATCAGGGGCTGCTCATGGACATTTCGCACGGAGCTTTTGAACTGTTCCGCACCGCGTCCATTGTCCTGGAAACGGACAACCTGCAGGTTCTGCTGCAGGGAGCCGTGGAAGAAGGACGTGATCTGGAATACCTGGAAAGAAAAGGAGCCATCCTCCTGACCAAACCCGAAGGGTGGCACTGGTTCTCGCCCAAAGGCGAGATGCTCTTTCTGGCCCCGGCCGGAGATACGCATCTGGCCGCCCAAAAACTTCAGGAACGACTGACCCGCAAAGCCCCGACCAAGCCCAAGCCCCCCGCCGCCCCGGCATCTGCCGAATAACCGCCGGCCACCCGATC
>CAZYZA010000056.1:0-23056 GCA_964651415.1 uncultured Desulfovibrionaceae bacterium | reverse complement strand
CCAGCGCATGACCGGCTTGCCGCCGGCGTCGGTGCGATATTCCCAACTGTCCCAGTCCAGCACGGCGTCACGTTCCTCGATATTGCGGAAGGCGCGGATGATGGGCTCGCTCGGCGGGGTGTGGCCGTGGGTGCGGAAATGCCACTGCAAATAGCCGATCCACAACACCATCTCGGCGATACGGGCCGCGCGCGGATTGAGCTCCAGCCCCAGAAACTGGTGCGGATCGATATGCGCGCCCTCGACCCGCAAGCGGGCCTGACCGCCGTAGCGGGCTTCTTCCTGCAAGACCTCGGCTTCCAGGCGCTTGAGCAGCTCAAAAGCCACGTACAGAAAATTGCCTGTGCCGCAGGCCGGGTCCAGAATTCGCAGCAGGCAGAGCTTTTTCTGAAACACGGTCACGATCTTGAGCGCCTTGGACAGATCCCCGTCCTCGGCGGCCATGGTGGCGGCGGCCCGCACGCTCCGCCACTCCTGGCGCAGGGGCGTGATCAGGGCCGGGGCCACCAGCCGTTCCACATAGGCCCGAGGCGTGAAATGCGCCCCCAGCTTGTGGCGTTCGCGCGGATTGAGGGCGCGTTCGAGCAGGGTACCGAAAATGGCCGGCTCGACCTCGCGCCAATCAGCCTTGGCGGCCTGTAGCAGCACGGCAAGCTGGACCGGGTTCAGCGGCAGGGCGCGGGGATCGGCAAAAATTCCGCCATTGAAACGCAGCAGCTTATCCTGCACGGCCACGGACCAGCCGCCGATATTCATGGCCTGCCAGAGTTCGGCCGCATTGGGACCAAAACTTTCGGGCCGGTCCTGGGCTTGTTCGAGCAGGCGCTGAAAACAGCCGTCCGGCAACAGCCCCACGTCTTCGGCAAACATGGTGAACAGACAACGCATGAGAAAGGCAGCCACATCTTCAGGGCTGTGTCCGGTTTCCAGGGTTTTGGCCAATTCCGCCAGCAGAGCCGCGATGTCGCGGGTGACCTTGGCCGAACGCCGGGCCGGGTCCAGGCTGAGGGGCTCGGTCCAGATGGCCGTGAGCATGGCCGCCACTTCGGGCCGGGCCAGATCGGCCAGGGCAAAGCGATTGGCTCCGGGCGCGGGAAACGGGGCGTACAAACCGCCGGTGCAGGAAAATTCGGCGTAGACATCAAAGGCAAAACCAACGTCGAGCACAATAATGAATGGCGGCCGCCCTTCGCCGGACGGCAGACGGCGGACATAACCTTCGGCCTGATAAAAAGCGCGGTCCATGAGCCGGTCCCAGGCCGTGGTGCCGCGCTTTGTTCCAGCCTTGGCCGGCCGGGCCACGAGCTTTTCCAGCAGAGACTGATCCCGGTCCTCCATGCCCTGCTTGGATTCGAGCACAAAACAGCCGCGCTTGTAGAGGTCGATGCGCAGATCATGAACCGTCCCGCCGTCGTCCTGGTAGCGGACCTGATGTTCGAACCCGTAGCCCGGAACAAGAGCCGGGTCGGTCGGCATGGGCGGCAGATCAAGGGCCGCGATCAGTTCGGTCAGAAAACGCTGACTGTTGCCGCGTTCCGAGCCGTGGGAGAGAGTCCAGCGGGTAATGAAGTCGTCGAGATGGTGCATGGCATTCCTTCCGGAGGTTGATGCCGCGCACGGTGCCTCAAGAAGGTAGGGGATGCAAGATCAAGGCGCGACCTGCACAGAAACATGCCGCCCCAACACTGGACGCCGGACGTCATGGCGACGGCATGCCCCATTCGCACCCGTTACTTGATTTGCAGAACTGTCACTTTTCCCCAATGCCGACTACTGCACGAATTTTGACACCGATAGCGAACCATTCCAAAAATTTGTTCTTTTCATTGCCAAGAATGATGAATAACATTCGACATGCGACGAGAAAGCAGCTGCTTCAATATTGAAGGACAGCCCGCACCTCCAGACCTGGCCGCATTTTTTTTCATTAATGGCAATCTTCATTGACGAAGATCTTTCTTAGAACTATATTTTGAAAACACGAGGTATTCATTCATGCTGGACAGCACAGACATCCTGATTTTGAACATTCTTCAAGACAACGGCAAGATCACCAACGCCGACCTGGCCCGCCAGATCGGCATGGCCCCGTCCGGCGTGCTGGAACGGGTCAAGAAACTGGAATCCAAGGGCGTTATCCAGGGTTTTGAGGTCCGCCTCAATCCCAAGGCCCTGGGCATTTCCCTGTCGACCTTTATCCAGATCAAAACCTCGGATTCGGTCGGCAGTTCGGAAATCGGCAGGCAGTTGGCAACCATTGCCGAGGTGCAGGAAGTCCATTGGACCGCCGGCGAGTACAATTACCTGGTCAAGGCCAGGGTTAGCAGCACGGACACCCTGGCCCTACTGATGAAAAAATTCGGCGAGATCCCCGGAGTCCGCGACAGCAGGACCACCCTGGTGCTGGACACCCTGAAGGAAACCCAGGCCCTGTCTCTGGATTTCATTGTGTGCAAACAACCCAAAAAGACAGCAAAATAAACAAATTTACCGTGAGGAGTCAGGCATGGACTGTTCAGTTTTGGACAAAAAGATAACGGATCGAGGCAAGGAATTTTTCGCCAGCATTTCGGGCGAGGCTCCTTCCATTTTCAACAAGGGCTGGTGGACCGGCAAGGTCATGGACTGGTCCATGCAGAACGAGAGCTTCAAAATCCAGCTGTTCCGTTTTGTCGATGTCCTGCCCTACCTGAACACGTCCGAGTCCCTCAGCCGCCATATTGACGAATATTTCGCCGGAGACGACCAGGATGTGCCCAAGGTGCTCAAGTGGGGTGCCGGGGCCATGGGCGGCATCGGCGGCAAGCTGGCCGCCGGGCTGGTGGCCAAAACCATCCGCTCCAACATCGAAGGCATGGCCAAGCAGTTCATCATCGGCGAAAACACCACCGATGCCCTGAAAAACCTGAAGAAAATCCGCAAGGACGGCTTCGCCTTCACGGTTGACATTCTGGGCGAAGCCTCGGTCAGCGAAGTCGAATCCGAAGCCTATCTGAATGAATACCTGGTCCTTTTGGCGGCCCTCAAATCCGAATACGAAAAATGGCCGGCCCTGGACGGCACCCTGGACTGGGGACACGCCCCGCGCGTCAATGTCTCGGTCAAGCCGACGGCCCTTTTCTCCCAGGCCTCGCCCAAGGATTTTGAAGGCTCGGTTCAGGGCATCTACAACCGCCTGGCGACCATCCTGCGCAAGGTGCGGGAAATGAACGGCTTCATGCGCATCGACATGGAGCAGTACAAATTCAAGGACATCACCCTGGAAGTGTACCGCCGCCTGCGCGACAGCGACGAATTCCGCGACTACCCCCACCTGGGCATTGTCCTCCAGGCCTATCTCAAGGACACTGACAAGGATCTGGCCGACCTCCTGGCCTGGGCGCGGGCCAAGAAACTGCCCATCTCCATCCGCCTGGTCAAAGGCGCGTACTGGGACTCGGAAACCGTTATCGCCAAGCAGAACGGCTGGGACATTCCGGTCTGGACCATCAAGGCCGAAAGCGACGCCGCCTTTGAACGCCAGTCCAAGGTTATCCTCGAAAATCACGACATCTGTCATTTTGGCTGCGCCTCCCACAATATCCGCTCCATTGCCGCGGTCATGGAAATGGCCCAGGGCCTGAACGTGCCCGACGAGCGCTACGAATTCCAGGTTCTCTACGGCATGGCCGAACCGGTGCGCAAAGGCCTGAAGAACGTGGCCAAACGCGTCCGGCTCTACGCCCCATACGGCGACCTGCTGCCGGGCATGGCCTATCTGGTTCGCCGCCTGCTGGAAAACACGGCCAATGAATCCTTCCTGCGCCAGTCTTTTGCCGAGGAAGCCGAAATTGAACGCCTGCTGGAAAATCCCGTACAGACCGCGGAGCGCGAGAAAAACCAGCGCCCGGCCAGCGCGCCGGCCTGCAGCTCTGACCTGCCGCGTTTTGTCAACGAACCCTTTGCCGACTTCACCCAGGCCAGTGTTCGTCAGGCCTTTCTCGACGGCGTGAAAAGCGTGCGCGGCCAGCTCGGACGGACCTACCCGCTGATGATCGGCGGCAAGGATGTGGTCACGACCGACACGCTGCCTTCGGTCAATCCGGCCGCGCCGGGCGAAACCATCGGCACCATCTGCCAGGCATCGACCAAAGAGATTGATCTGGCCATTGAGGCCGCCAAGCTGGCCGCTCCCGGCTGGAAGGCCCTGCGACCGGAAGAACGGGCCGGCTACCTGCTCAAGGCAGCCGAAGTCGCTCGCCAGGAAATGTACACCCTGTGCGCCTGGCAGGTGCTGGAAGTCGGCAAGCAGTACGATCAGGCCCAGGCTGACGTGGCCGAAGCCATCGATTTTCTGGAGTATTACGCCCGCGAAATGATCCGCCTGGGCAAACCGCAGCGCATGGGCCGGGCTCCGGGTGAAATGAGCCAGCTCATGTATCAGCCCAAGGGCATTGCCGCAGTCATCGCGCCCTGGAACTTCCCCCTGGCCATCAGCTGCGGCATGAGCGCGGCGGCCATCGTGGCCGGCAACCCGGTTTTGTACAAACCGGCCGGACCGTCCTCGGTGGTGGGTCATAATCTGGCCGAAATTTTCCGCAAGGCCGGATTGCCGGCGGGCGTCTTCAACTACGTGCCCGGACGCGGCTCGGTCATGGGCGACTATCTGGTCGAGCACCCGGACGTGGCGCTGATCGCCTTTACCGGCTCGATGGAAGTCGGCCACCGCATCATCAACAAGGCCTCGGTCGTGCATCCGGGCCAGAAGCAGATCAAGAAGGTCATTGCCGAACTGGGCGGGAAAAACGCCATCATCATCGACGACGACGCCGATCTGGACGAAGCCATCCGCGAAGTGCTGCACTCGGCCTTTGCCTTCCAGGGCCAGAAGTGCTCGGCCTGCTCGCGGGTCATTGTGGTCGAACCTATTTACGCCAAATTCATCGAACGACTGGTGGAAGGAGCGAAATCCCTGGCCATTGGTCCGGCCGAAGATCCGGCCTTTTTCATGGGACCGATGGTTGACGACAAGGCCCAGGCCAATGTCTTGAAATACATCGAAATCGCCAAAAGCGAAGGACGCCTCCTGTACCAAAGCGCGGTCCCGGACCATGGCTACTACGCCCCGCTGACCATTGTTGACGGCATCACCCCGGACCATCGCATTGCCCAGGAAGAGGTCTTTGGGCCGGTGCTGGCCGTGATGAAGGTCAAGGACTTTGCCCAGGCCATTGAATGGGCCAACTCCACCCGCTATTCCCTGACCGGCGCGGTCTTCTCGCGCAGCCCGCGCCACCTGGACACCTCGCGGACAGAGTTCAATGTCGGCAACCTGTACCTCAACCGCGGCTCCACCGGCGCCCTGGTCGAACGTCACCCCTTTGGCGGATTCAACATGTCCGGCATCGGCTCCAAGGCCGGCGGACCCGACTACCTGCTGCAGTTCATGGACCCCCGCATGGTCTGCGAAAACACCATGCGCCGCGGCTTCGCCCCCATCGAGGCCGACGACGACTGGATCATCTGATGCTGCTCCCCTGACCTGCAAGGCCCGCCCCGACCTCTGGTCCGGGCGGGCTTTATTGTTCATAGCCAAGCACATACCGCTGGTCGCAAACTGCAACAATATGCCACTGCAACACCAGCGAAGACTTTGTCCTTCCGGCGTAAACTTCCATCCAAAACAGATCTCAAAAAAATAACGACATCTTGCCTATCGCCAAAAAACGGGGAGTTGACGGCTCCCAAACATGCCAGCAACCTAAAACAGAATTATATATCAAAAAATTACCAAATTCAGAATATAATTCACGCACGACAACGGTACACGAAAGACCTTTCTCTTTTTGGAAAGAAATTGATTTCCAAACGGTTTCAATATAGGTGATTTTAACAATTTTTACAAATTAGCCCTAAAGTTACAACTTCCACCTTTGTTTCCGCCAGGAGGTTATCCGGATACTCCGGTTCCATAGCTCACTACCAACCGGTTCGCCGCCGGCGAACCCAAGGGCCCGCAACCCGAAGGAGGACTTTTCATGAAGAGGAAATTGTGTACGATTGGATGCCTGACCCTGGTCATGGTATTTCTGGCTTTGGGCGCAGCCTGGGCCAAAACCGTTCGCATCGGCCTGATGTGCCCACTGACCGGCTCCTGGGCCAGTGAAGGCCAGGACATGAAGCAGATCGTTGAACTTTTGGTCGCCGAAACCAACAAGGCCGGCGGCATCAACGGTGCCCAGGTCGAACTGGTCGTCGAAGACGACGGTGGTGATCCCCGGCAGGCCGCACTGGCAGCCACCCGCCTGACCACCAAGGACATCGCGGCCGTTATCGGCACCTATGGATCCTCCGTGACCGAAGCCTCCCAGAATATTTACGCCGAGTCCGGCATCCTGCAGGTGGCCACCGGCTCCACCGCCATCCGGCTGTCTGAAAAGGGACTGCCCCTCTTTTTCCGCACCTGCCCCCGCGATGACGAGCAGGGGCTGGTGGCGGCCAAAACCCTGACCGATCTGGGCTACTCCAAGATCGCCATCCTCCATGACAACACCTCGTACGCAAAAGGCCTGGCCGACGAAGCCAAGGCCCTGCTCGAAGCAGACGGAAAAACCATTGCATTCTACGACGCCCTGACCCCGGGCGAACGTGATTACAACGCAATCCTGACCAAGATGAAGTCCACCAATCCGGAAGTCATTTTCTTCACCGGGTACTATCCGGAAGCAGGCATGCTGCTGCGCCAGAAAATGGAAGCCGGATGGAACGTGCCCATGATGGGCGGTGACGCCACCAATAACCCCGACCTGGTCAAGATCGCCGGCAACAAGGCCGTTGAGGGCTTCATGTTTCTCAGCCCGCCGGTACCCGCCGATCTCGACACCCCGGAAGCCAAGGATTTCATGACTGCCTACCAGGCGGCATACGGCAACGCCCCGGGATCCGTCTGGGCCGTACTGGCCGGTGATGCCTACCGTGTTATTGCCGAAGCCGTGGCCAAAACCGGCGAGACTTCCGGCGAAAAGCTGGCGGCCTATCTGACCAACGAATTGAAGGACTTCTCCGGCCTGACCGGAAAAATTTCTTTCAATGAAAAAGGTGACCGCGTCGGCGACCTCTACCGCGTCTACAAGGTTGACGCCGAAGGCAACTTCGTCCTGCAGCCGTAACGCTTCATGCAAGGGTTCCTTTCCGTGGAAAGGAACCCTTTTTTTCAACTTCTTGCCCAGCACACATTTATGGAAGAATTTTTTCAACAACTGACCAACGGCTTGGCCGTGGGCGGCATCTATGCCCTGATCGCCCTTGGCTACACCATGGTCTACGGGGTCATGAAGCTGATTAATTTTGCGCACGGTGACTTGTTTACCATCGGGGCGTATCTTGGCCTGACCCTCCTCGTTTCCTTTGGCCTGTTCGACCGGATAGGCCCCTTACCGGCAGTGATATTGCTGGCCGTCATGGTCATGATCCTGGTGGCCATTATCGGCGCCTTGCTGGAGAGGGTCGCCTACAAACCATTGCGCCAATCCCCACGCCTCACGGCAGTGGTGTCGGCCCTGGGGGCGTCCATTTTTTTTCAGAACGCGATCATGGCCATCTACAGCCCCAAATTCCTGGTCTACCCGCACGACATCCTGCCCAAAACGGCCGTCAACATCCTGGGGCTGGACATTCCGATCATCCGCATCATCATGTTCATGACCTCCCTTGCGCTCATGGCCGCCCTTTATTTTTTCATCCAAAAAACCAAGACCGGTACAGCCATTCGTGCCGCAGCCATTGATCAGGGCGCAGCCAAGTTGATGGGCATCAATGTGGACCGGGTGATCATGCTGGTATTTTGCATCGGCCCGGCCCTGGGCGGGGCCGCCGGCCTGATGGTCGGCCTGTACTATGGCCAGATCAATTTCAACATGGGTTGGATGTTCGGCCTCAAGGCGTTTACCGCCGCCATCATTGGCGGCATCGGCAACATTCCCGGCGCCATGGTCGGCGGCCTGTTGCTCGGAGTCATTGAAGCCCTGGGGGCCGCCTATATTTCCATTGCCTGGAAAGACGCCATCTCCTTTGGAGTCCTGATCCTGATCCTTATTGTCCGGCCCACTGGCCTGCTTGGCGAACGGGTGGCTGAAAAAGTATGAAACCAATCAATTTTCTGTACCTCGGCGCGGGTCTCGTCATTGCCTCTTGTCCCATGTTTCTGAACGCGTATTGGACGGACGTCATCAACAATGTCGGCCTGTACGCCATCTTGGCTCTAAGCCTCAACGTCATCCTGGGTCACTGCGGCCTGTTTCACATGGGGCATGCGGCGTTCTATGCTATCGGCGCGTATACCACCGCCATCCTGAACACCACGTACGGCATCCCCGTCTTGTGGCTGATGCCCCTGGCCGGCATCCTTGCCGGGGCCTTTGCCCTGGTCGTGGCCAGACCCATCATTCATCTGCGCGGCGATTACCTGCTCATCGTCACCATCGGCATTGTCGAGATCGTCCGCATTGCCCTCATCAACAATGTTTTCGGGATCACCGGAGGCGCCAACGGCATCTTCGGCATCAGCCGACCGTCCATTTTCGGATTCAGACTCACCAAGCCGGACCACTTCTTTTATCTGATTTGGGGGTTTGCCGCCGTAACGGTCTTCCTGCTGATGCGTCTGGAAAACTCCCGCTTCGGACGGGCACTCATGTTCATCAAAGAAGACGAGGTCGCAGCAGGCGGCAGCGGCATCAACGTCGCGCACCACAAACTGATCGCCTTTGTCATTGGCGCTGTCTGGGCCGGGATGGTCGGCACGATCTATGCCGCCAAAATGACGATCATTGCTCCGGAATCCTTTTCTTTCGCCGAGTCGGTCATTCTGTTCACCATTGTTATTCTCGGCGGCTCCGGCAGCATCCCGGGCGTCATACTGGGTGCATTTTTGCTGGTCGGATTGCCGGAACTTTTCCGCGGTCTGGCCGAGTATCGCATGCTTGTTTTTGGTGCAGCCATGGTCCTGATGATGATCTTCCGCAATCAAGGCCTGTTGCCGCCACGTCCCAGGACTTACGACATCTCCTCCTTTCATCCGGCCGGAGGCAAACAATGACCCTCCTGCAGGTCTCTAACTTGAGCAAAAGCTTTGGCGGTCTCATGGCCGTCAACGAAGTCAGTTTCGAGGTGGAAAAAGGAAGCATTGTCGGGCTTATCGGTCCTAACGGCGCCGGAAAGACCACGGTCTTCAACCTGATCACGGGCAACTATCAGCCCAACTCCGGCAGCGTCGTCTTTGACGGTGACAACCTCGTCGGTTTGCCGACCCACAGCATTGTCGAACGCGGCATTGCCAGAACGTTCCAGACCATTCGCCTTTTTCAAAACATGAGCGTCATGGACAACGTCCTGGCTGGATGTCATTGTCGGATGCGATGCGGCTCGCTGTCCGCGATGCTGCGCACCCCGGCACAACGCCGTGAGGAAAAAACTGCCATGATCCAGGCCATGAGCGAGCTGGAGTTCGTCGGACTCAGCCACGAATGGCAGAACAGGGCAAAAAATCTATCGTACGGCAATCAACGGCTTTTGGAAATCGCCCGCGCGCTGGCCACCAAGCCCAAGCTCATTGTCCTCGACGAACCGGCCGGAGGCATGAACGACCAGGAAACCCAGGAGTTGATTCAACTCATTCGCTTGATTCAAAGCAGGGGTATCACCGTTTTGCTGATTGAGCACGACATGGGCCTGGTCATGCGTGTCTGTTCCTCCCTGATCGTTCTTGAACACGGCGCCAAAATCGCCGCCGGATCACCGGCCCAAATCCAGGCCGACCCCAGGGTCATTGAGGCCTATCTCGGCTCCGACACCGAATAAGGTACCTTGCATGCTGCTTAAAATTGAAAACCTGCGCGTGAATTACGGCAACGTCGAGGCCCTGCACGGCATCAACCTGGAAGTGGCCGAGGGCGAAATCGTAACCATTCTAGGTGCCAACGGCGCCGGAAAATCGACCACACTGAACGCCATCAGCGGCTTGGTGAGCATCACCGGCGGCAGCATCTTCTACCAGGACACGCCGCTGCACAAACTCCCCGCCCACGACATCGTCAAACTGAAAATCACCCAAAGTCCTGAAGGGCGTCGTGTTTTCACGACCTTGACGGTCGAAGAAAATCTGATGCTTGGCGCATTCACCTCAAGCAACAAAGATCGCATCGCCAACAGCCGCAAGTGGATTTACAGTTTGTTTCCCCGTCTGGAAGAACGACGCAAGCAGTTGGCCGGCACCCTGAGTGGCGGCGAACAGCAAATGCTGGCCATGGGACGGGCCCTGATGTCCAACCCCAAAATCCTGCTCTTGGACGAGCCCAGCCTGGGTTTGGCCCCCATTCTGGTCAAATCGATTTTCGATACGGTGCAGGAAATCAACAAGGCCGGCGTGACTGTCATCCTGGTCGAACAAAACGCCAAGGCCGCCCTGAAACTGGCCAACCGCGGCTATGTGATGGAAGTCGGCAACATTGTTCTGGCTGACTCGGCCTCCAACCTGCTAAAGAACGAGCAGGTACAAAAGGCCTACCTGGGCGGCGGACACTAGAGCGCATTCAAAACATAACAAAGAAAGCCGTGCTGAAAATCTCGCTACGGCTTTTTTACATCGCCCTCAAACAATGCCGCAACTGCACCCTTGTTTTCAGCCCACCTCACGAACCAACTGAGCTTTGAGCACGTTACCTTTCATCGGCTCGCCATTTTCTGCTGATATGAGTGCTACTTTTCTGCACGACATAAGGCCAAGCTCATACACAACTGCATCACATCCGGGTTAACTTGGGGGCTGCGCCGAGTCTGGCGACTCGCGTGGATTCATTGTACGCTCAGTTTGCAAGCGGGGCAGGACGGAACGTTTCCCGCATCAAGCAGGGAGGACACTATGGATCGTCGTCGTTTTCTGAAAAACGTACTCGGGGGCGCTCTTGTTGCCGGCTCGACCCTGGCCTTGGGTCCGTACGAACGGCTCCTGGCCGAGGCAGGTTCTCCCCGCCCGGCCTATGATCTTGTGGCCGTGCGGGGCGGGGAGCCGGGGCAGATGTTCGATCAGGCCATTGCCTCCCTGGGCGGCATGCAAGGCTTTGTGCCCAAGGGCAGCAAGGTGGTGGTCAAGCCGAACATTGGCTGGGACGTGACTCCGGAACGTGGCGCCAACACGAATCCGGCCCTGGTCGGGCGCATTGTCGAGCATTGCCGACAGGCCGGAGCCAGGGAAGTGACTGTTTTCGATCACACCTGCGATCCGTGGGCGCAGAGCTACAAATCAAGCGGCATTGAGCGTGCGGTCCGCGACGCCGGCGGCAAGATCGTGTCCGGCAACAACGAGGGCTATTACCAGCGCATTGCCTTGCCGCGTGGCGCGCGTCTGACCGAAGTCAAAGTCCATGGACTGCTGGTGGAGGCTGATGTGTTCATCAATGTTCCGGTGCTCAAACATCACAGCTCGACCATGCTGACCGTCGGCATGAAAAATCTGATGGGCGTGGTCTGGGATCGCGGCTACTGGCATCGTAACGACCTGCATCAGTGCATCGCGGACTTCATGACCTATCGCCGGCCGGACCTGACCGTGGTCGACGCCTACAACGTCATGCGGCAGAACGGTCCGCGCGGTGTGTCCGCGGCCGATATCGTCCGCATGCAGGCATTGATCGTGTCCACGGACCCGGTCGCCGCCGATGCCGCAGCCGCCAAACTCTTCGGGACCGAACCAGCCGACATTCCGCATATCCAGCTGGCGGCGGACATGGGGCTGGGCCGCATGGATCTTGGCAACCTGTCCATCAACCGTATCAGGCTGTGAGCAGGCTTTCGCGCCAATGAAGCCTGGAGGTTTGAAAAAGGGCCGCGTGGCCGTTTCAGTAGCGTTTCTCGCCCTGACCGCCCTGGCCTTTCTCGACCTGGGCCACAGGCTGCCCCCGTTTGCGACCAACGCCATTGTCTACCTGCAGATGGTACCCTCGCTCCTTTCGTTTGTGTACGGGGCAAGCCTTGGCGCGTTGGGGTGGCTCATTGTCGTCATGCTGACCTCGGTCCTGGGCCGGGTGTATTGCTCGACGATCTGCCCTCTGGGTACTGTCCAGGATCTTATGGGATTTTCGACCGCCAGAAGGCGACACTTTCATTTCCGACCAGCCGGTCGTCTGCGCTATGCCATCGCCGCAGTGACGATCCTGCTGTTTGTTGCGAGCAGCGGCTTGCTGCTCAACCTGCTCGATCCCTTCAGCCTTTTTGGACGGATCGTGGCCGACCTGGCCCGGCCGGTGGCCATGACGGCCAACAACGTGCTCGCTGCCCTGCTGGAGCAGTCCGGCAATTACGCCCTGCCCCGCAAACAGTGGACAAGTCTGCCGGCTCTGGCCGTTGGCGTTGCGGCGACCACGCTCTTTTTTATCGCATGGCTGGCCACGAGGCAGGGGCGGCTGTACTGCAACACGGTCTGCCCGGTGGGCACGGTTCTGGGGTTGGTGGCGCGGATTTCCTGGATTGGCGTCTGGATTGATCCCGCCAAATGCACCCGGTGCGGACGCTGCGAGCGTGTCTGCAAGGCCGAATGCATTGATCTGGAATCGCTTCGGGTCGATGCCAGTCGTTGCGTGGCCTGCTGCAACTGTCTGGCCATTTGTCCGGCTGAGGCGACGACTCTTGGCAGCAGGTGGCGAGGTGTCCCTCAGACGCCTGATGATCCGGGACGCCGGAATTTCCTGGCCCATTCGGGCCTGGCCCTGCTGGGTCTGACCGGTCTGGTCGAGACCAACGGAACCATTTTGCCCAGCCGGCCGACCACCGTGCCCGAGAGGGTGACCGGCCCCGTGTCCCCGCCCGGATCCGTGAGCATCGAACGCTTCACCTCCATCTGCACGGCCTGTCATCTCTGCGTGACGGTTTGTCCGTCGCGGGTCCTCAGCCCGGCGATACTCGAATTCGGGCCATCGGGTCTACTCCAACCCCGGCTCAATTTCCGTCTGTCCTACTGCAACTACGAATGCACGCTCTGCACCCAGATCTGTCCGACCGGAGCCATCCTGCCCCTGGCGTCTGCGGACAAGAAACGCATTCAGCTCGGCGTGGCCCGGTTCATCAAGGAAAACTGCATCGTCTTCACGGACAACCTGAATTGCGGGGCCTGTTCCGAACACTGTCCGACCAAGGCCGTGCGCATGGTGCCGTACCCGAATCCGCTGCAACGCCCCCTGGTCATTCCGGAGGTGACCCCGGACTATTGCGTCGGGTGCGGTGCGTGTGAATACGCCTGCCCGACCAAACCGTTCAAGGCGATTTGCGTTGACGGAAGTCCTGTCCATGGGAGATCGAAACCACCGGAGGAGAACGCCGTGGAGATCCGGGTCGACGACAGCGGTGATTTCCCGTTTTAGGATGGGCAAAAGCACGCTTTCAATCAGGTCCGCGCGTCCTCCTGCCGGTCGACGTTATTATCCGGCCTGAGCGTGCGTCAAAACTGTCAACCCATAGATATAGATCAATGAGAATACTCTATTACGACTGCTTTGCCGGCCTGAGCGGCGACATGAACCTGGCGGCCATGATCAATCTGGGCGTGGACCCGGACCGGTTGCGGGCCGAGTTGGCCAAACTGGGCCTTGACCACGAATATGAGCTGAACATTTCCCCGGCGTCACAGCACGGCATCCATGGCACGAGGGTCGAAGTTGTGCTGAAGCATGACGGGCATCATGCCGCCGGGCACCGTAATCTCGCGGATATCACTGCCATCATTCGGGCCAGCAGTCTGGACCGCGCGGTTCAGGACACAAGCCTGGCCATATTCCAGCGTCTGGCCGAAGCCGAGGCCCGCGTTCACGGCACGTCCACCGATCAGATCCATTTTCATGAGGTCGGAGCCACGGACGCCATGGTCGACATTGTCGGCGCAGCCATCTGCCGCCATCTGCTTGCGGTGGACGCGGTCTGGGCTTCTTCCGTGGAACTGGGGAGCGGTTTCGCGCACTGCGCCCACGGCCTGTTGCCCGTCCCGGCCCCGGCCACGGTTGAAATTCTGCACGGCGTGCCAACCAGACGCGGGGCCGTCGGGCACGAGGCGACCACCCCCACGGGTGCGGCCATTCTGGCCACGCTGGTCGACAGGTTCACGGATGGGCCGTGCATGGTTACAAGTCGCACGGGCCACGGCATCGGGCATCGCATAACGGACATTCCCAATGTGCTGCGTGTTCATCTGGCCCAGGTCGAAAAGGGACGGCGGGATGCCCGGCTTTTGCAGTGCAACATCGACGATATGAGCGCTGAAATGCTTGGCGCGGCCCTGGACGTGTTCATGGACGCCGGGGCCATGGATGTCCATTTCACCCCCATCCTGATGAAGAAAAGCCGCCCCGCCACCTGTTTGTCCGTGTTTTGCGCGGCCGGGGATGAAGGCCGCTTCACGGATCTCATTTTCCGCCACACCACAACGCTCGGAGTGAAAAGCATTGCCGTTGATAAAGCCGTGCTGGGTGTCAGGTTCGAGCGGGTCGAGACGTCTTTGGGTCCGGTGACCTTCAAGCATGGCTTGCGTAGCGGGGTCATTGTCCGCTCCAAGCCAGAACTGGAAGACTGTCGTCAGTTGTCCGTCCGCCACAATCTGCCCCTGATCGAGGTTCATGCCCGAGTCGTCCATGAGTACATGCAGACCGCCGCGCACCAGAGGTGTCCGGAGAACGACCAGTGACCGGCCACGCGGCCTACGAACGACTGCTGGCGGAAATCCGCCCCCTGAAAAGCGTGGTGGTCGCTTTTTCCGGTGGGGTGGACAGCACCCTGCTCCTGGACGCCTGTCTGCAGGCGCTCGGGCCGGAGCAGGTCCTGGCCGTGACCCTGGCTCCGCCCTATGTCCCGGCAGTTGAAATCGAGGACGCCCGCCGACTGGCAAGGATTCTCGGCGCACGCCACAACGTGGTCTCAGTCCCGTTCCTGGACGCGCTGCACGCCAATCCGGTTGAGCGCTGCTATCTGTGCAAGCGCCATCTGCTGGGCCTTTTGCAGGACATGGCCGTTGATCACGGTTTGGTCTGTGTGGTTGAGGGCAGCAACAGTGACGATCTGGGCGACCACCGTCCGGGCATGCGTGCTGTTCGCGAATTGGAGGTGATCAGCCCGCTGCTTGCCGCCGGACTGGACAAGGCCGCTGTACGCGTCGTGTCCCGCCAGCGGAGCCTGGACACCTGGGACAAGCCCGCCCAGGCCTGTCTGCTGACCCGTTTTCCCCACGGCGTGACAATTACTTCCGCCCGTCTGCAACGGGTTGAACGCGCCGAGGACGTGCTGCGCCGTCTGGGCTTTGACGCCGCCAGGGTGCGCGAGCATGAGGGTCTGGCCCGGATCGAGGTTCCGGCCGAACACATTCCGGATCTGGTGCGGGTCGGGCTGGAGAATGATATGGAGCAGGCATTGCGCAACCTGGGCTATGCCTTTGTTACCGTGGACCTGGCCGGATACCGGCGGGGGAGTTTCAACAGCCTCGTTGAACGGAATTTTAGAATTGGTGAGCAGGAATGAATACTGATGATGTGATCCGAAGCGTGCTTGCCGCCGTGCAGCGCGGGGAGCTTGATGTGGATCAGGCGGCAGGGCGTCTGCAAGATCAGGCATATCTGGATTTTGGGCATACCAAATTCGACCTGCATCGTGCCAGCCGCAATGGTTTTCCCGAGGTGATCTATGCCGAGGGCAAAACAGCCGACCAGGTTGGGGACATTTTTGAACGCTTGCAGGGCCAGGCCAATGTTCTGGCCACGCGGGTCTCGCCGGACATGGCGGAACAGGTTCGACAGCGCTGTCCGTATGTACACCACAACAGCCTGGGCAGGACCCTGGCCAACTCCTGTCTGGAGGTCACCTCCCGGCCGGGAGAGGTGGCCATTGTCACGGCCGGGACGTCTGATCTGCCCGTGGCCGAGGAGGCCCGGGTGACCTGCGAGATGTTCGGCCAGAGGGCGAGGATTTTTTCCGATGTCGGCGTGGCCGGTATCCACCGTCTTTTCCATCAATTGGACCACATCCGTCGGGCCGAGGTGGTCATTGTCGTCGCCGGCATGGAAGGGGCGCTGGCCAGCGTGGTCGGGGGGTTGGTGGCGCGGCCGGTGATCGCTGTCCCGACATCCATCGGCTATGGCGCGTCCCTGTCCGGATTTTCGGCCCTCTTGTGCATGCTCAATTCCTGCGCCAGCGGCGTGACCGTGGTCAACATCGACAACGGTTTCGGCGCGGCCTGCGCGGCGTGCCGGATCACGCGCCGGGATGGCATTGCCCCGGTTCATGGATAATATCACTGCCTATTGCTACTGCAACAAGAAAATCATTGCTCTTTATAAGCGTGTTGCCGACCGTCATCTGATAGGGTCCAATAAAACGAAACATGGTACAACGCCACGCTCCGCAACCCAGATGGATTAGCCTGTGCGATCCACTGCTTCTGGCTTGCGACCAAGGCGTTGGATAATTTCAAATTCTTCTTGGGTAACCGGCATGACGGATAGCCGTGAACCTTTTTTGAGCAACTCCATTTTTTCCAATCCCTTGATACTGCGTAACAATGCCAGCGCAACCGGATACGAAAATTTCTCCACAAACTCTACATCAACCATAAACCACAACGGTTTTTCCGGGCTCGAACGAGGATCATAATGCCTGTCTTGCGGATTCCAGGCCGTATGATCCGGATAGCTCTCGCGGACAACTCTGGCGACTCCAACCACACTCGGCTTTAAAACGCTGTGATAGAAGAGGACAGGATCTCCGATGCTCATCTGATCCCGCATAAAATTTCGGGCCTGGTAATTCCTCACGCCATCCCAACTTGTCGTCTGTCCAGGCATCGAGCGAAGATCATCAATGGAAAAACATCCAGGCTCGGATTTCATCAACCAATATTTCATGTCGCTTCATTCTCCTGCTTCCATCCTCATTTTTTTTGCAGCACATCATGCAGCAGTCCATAAACCACGACTGTAAAAAAAGGCCTCCCCGTTGCCGGAGAAGCCTTTTGATTTCAGCGTGATGAAGAATTTACCACTTGGAATCCGCAAAAGGATCCTGAGCACCACCGGAAAATCCGAAATCATCGCCGGCACCGACTTCGGCCGGAGCACCGGCACCCCCGTCAGCAGCCGGAGCAGCGGCAGCGGCAACGCCAGCCACACCGGCGACAACCACACCAGTCTTCTTCACTTCCTCAACTTCCTTCAGCAAGGCTTCCAGCTTGCCGGTAAATTCGACAATGCGGGCTTCGGTGGTCACGAACAGAGCTTCGGCTTCACCTTTTTTCTGGCCTTCGAATTCCTTGACCTTGGCAGCCAGGGCAGCAATTTCAGCGTCCTTGGCGGCCAGAGCCTTGGTCAATTCATCGACTTTGGCGGCCTTGGCATTGATCTGGGCCTTGTAGTCGGCCAGCTTGGCGAAAACTTCATCAACTTCAGCCTTGGCTTTGACCGGCATCGGAGCAACGGAAACAGACTGCCCCAGCTCTACGAGCTGGCCCTTGGACATTTTGGTCAGCTCAGGATGCTGCTCATAGATCCAAGCCTTTGCCAACGCAGCGGCAAAAGGAGTAGAATCATCATCCAGATCCTTCTGAGTAAGGTAGCCCAGCATTTCAGCAACAGATGCACTGCCATCACCTTTCAGATAGGCCACAAAAGTATCCATGGGAAAAATCTTGCGAGCTTCAGACATGATGTCCTCCTTAAATTAAATAACAAAGATTTTGTCGTCTTCGATGAGCTTTTCGCCGATGGGCAAACGTCCAACATACCGGGCGTAAATAAGCGCCGTGGTACGATACACAAGGTGGCCCAACTTGGACCATGGCAGGTAAGCAATCAGCATGAAGATGCTGACCAGGTGCAGATAGTAGGTGAAAAAGGCCAGAGGTGCGGTGCCGGCCAGGCGGAAAACCTGGGCGCCGATACCGGTCAGGGTCACAACCCAAATCACACCAAGCAAGTACCAGTCATAGTAGTTGGAAACAGACTTCTTCGTATCTGCGTTCAACCGACGCCGGGTCAGCAAGGTCAAGCCGACCACCAGCAGTACAGCACCGACATTGGCCAGAATCTTGACCGGATGCCAGAGCGGCATCGGCGTATGACCGACAGGAGAGAGCAAAGGAACGACCTTGCCACCCCAGTGAGCCACGGCAACAATGGTAGTGACGATAAAACAGGCCACAAATCCATAAAAAAGGATCTGATGCCCTTTGACTCGTTCCTCATCCGCGGGGCTGTCCACACAGTTCTTGAATCGAGAGTGCTGCAGAACATCGTACTTGATCGTGTCGATGATTGCATCCTTCAGCGTCGGCTTCTTGTACCCAATGACAAACGTCGGCGGCACTGTGGACTTGAAGCCGTCAATCATATTTTTAATTCCCAGTCCAAAGCAGATGACCACAAAAATGGCCACCAAGCCAAAGAGCGGATCAATGGTGAAGTCCCCGGGAAACAGATTGCCATAGACAATCTTGCCGTCCTCGGTCAGCGGGAAGAACGAACCGACCATCGCCGCCCGGATCATCCAGATGATGGCGAAGATTGCGGCCGGGATACCCGCCAGAATCGGCAGATGCTTGGGAGAACTCATCCACTCGCCGATGATGGTGGGCGCGACCAATTTGCGATACGTCATGTTGCGCAAAGCTGCGAGCAGGTCTCCTGGCTTGGCTCCTCGAGGACACAAGTCTGAGCAATTTCCGCAGTTATGACACAGCCAGATGTCGATATCGTTGACCAGCTTGTCTTTGAGACCCCACTGGGCCCACACCATTTCCTTGCGTGGATACGGATTCTCGGCAGGAGACATGGGGCACGCGACAGAGCAGGTGGCACACTGGTAGCACTTCTTCAGATCAGCACCACCCACCTCCTGCAGTTCTTTCACAAACTGCAGATTAGGCTCAATCTTAATAGTTTTGGACATACACGCTCCTCCTAGTATCCCTTGAACGGGTTGGGACCGAGTTTGGTAATTTCATCAACAAACCGGTCAATCAGCTCTCCTACCTCGTTGTATTCATCAATAGCGACCTGCAGCTGCTGCACCCGTTCGGTTTCGATGCCAAGCTTGCCCAAAGTCTCACCGATGTTGGCCATACGGCGGTTGCACAGCTCTGAACCTTTTACAAAATGGCATTGGTAGTCTTCACCGTACTTGCATCCGAGCAGCAAGCAACCATCCGTGCCCTTGGACATGGCGTCAGCGATCCAGATGGTGTTGACCGAACCCAGACAGCGAACCGGAACGATACGCACATATGGGCTCCATTTCTTCCCGCGAAGGGCAGCCATATCCAGAGCAGGATACGCATCGTTCTCGCAGGCCAGGATAAGCATGCGCGGCCCACCCACCTCCATGTCGTCAGGTACTTCGACCTGCTTGATCATGGAGCCGATCTGGTCGACATTGTAGTTGTCAAAGAAGATGACGCGTTCAGGGCATGCACCCATGCACGTACCACAACGGCGGCAACGCGAGGTATTGGGCATGGGATTGCCCTTCTCGTCCTCGTCCAAAGCGCCGAACGGGCATTCCTCGGTGCAGCGCTTGCACTGGGTGCACCGCACAAGGTTGAACTTGGGATACGACAAGTCACCCGAGCGTGGATGTACCGCCATGCCGCGATTCGCTGACTCCAGGCACTGGATGGCTTTCAAGGCGGCGCCGGCGGCGTCAACCTCGGCCGTGGCCATGGTCATGGGCTGCCGAACCGTTCCTGCGGCGTAGATACCTGTTCTGCGCGTTTCGTACGGAAAGCAGATGTAGTTGGAGTCGGCATAACCGTTGAACTGATCCAGATCCGGCATGGCCGGACCCTGGCGGTACTTCAACTTGAGGACCGGATCCAACGCAGTTGTCGGAACCATGCCCGTAGGCAGGACCAGCATATCCACTTCGATTTCAATTTTCGAACCCAACAACGTTTCTTCAAGAACAACTACTATATCGCCATCACCGCCATCACGAACTTCGCTAACCAGACCTTTGGTCATCATCACGCTTGGATCGTTCTGTGCAGCCTTATAGTACAGTTCGTTGATTCCAGGCACCATCATGTGCTCATAGACAACCATGGCCACACCACCCGGCACGAACTCGCGAACATAATTGGCCTGCTTCAATGCGGTCAGCGAAGTCAATTCAGAGCTGAAGTTGAGGTGCTTGTACGTATCCTGCTTAATGAAATTGGTCTTGGGTGCGTCGTCAGCCTCTTTATTTTCAGCAGCAGCCAGCGCTGCGGCCCGAGCTTCCTGCTCCTTGACTTCAAAAGCATCCAGAGTGTCGCCGAATCCAAGCAGAAACATGATCTTGTTCGGCTTGTTGCCGTCGGACTTGCGAACCAGGGAACCACTCTTGGCCATGGCTTCGAACTCACGCGACGTTACGACATTCTTGAGTTTGCCGTAGCCCAACGGTTTGAGATACGAGGTATCCTGAGGGGTCCAACCAGTTGCCACGACGACGGATCCAACCTCGAGCTCGCGCTCTTCACCGCCAACAGAAACAACAACCTCGTAATTGCCCGGAGCGCCGGCAATGCTGACAACTTCGCTGCTGAGCAAAACGTCGATTTTTTCATCCGCCTGGACATCTGCAATTTTCTTCTCAATGCCGGTATCATGTGCGGCATCGTACGGATAGGAAAAAGGAATGGTTTTATACATACCGGCTGCAGCGCCGCCAAGAACATCCTTTTTCTCGACCAGAGTAACGTCATATCCGATCGACGCGACATCCTTTGCGGCCGTGAGTCCTGCCCAACCACCGCCAATAACCAGCACCCGCTTGACCACTTCCATGATCTCATTTTCAGGCACATTGGACTTCTGCAACTTGATCACACCCATGTTGATGTAGTCATTGGCCATCATGTGCAGAAGTTCGGGAGTTTGTCCTGCGCTCACGGGCTGTCCCGACGGATCATTGTAGCAAAGGACGCACAATTCACGCAGGTTGACACGATCAACCAGTATGTCCTTGCCAAAATTATAAAAGTCCCAGTCAACCCGTGGTGAAGACCCACAGATGCACACGGCGTTGATGGCCCCGGCATCAATGTCGGCCTGAATCAGAGCGCGACCTTCTGAGCTTGCCAGACGGGGATGAACCTTGACCACAGGACAGATCTCGCTCCACTTCTTCTGGACACCGGCGCACAGAAGCTGAATGTCAAGCAGCCCGCCGAGGCTTGATTCGTCGAAATATACACCAATCTTGTCGGCCATGTCCTACCTCCCTCTCACCGTCTGAATCGCTTTCATCGCTGCTCCCGTGGCAGACTGGGCCGACTTCATCACGTCCAGAGGTTGTTTGGCACAGCCTGCGGCAAATATTCCCTTCTCCTCTCCGCCCACGATAAAGCCTTCGGCATCAATCGGGACATCAAACGGCAAGGTCGTACCCGCTAGGCTGGGCTGCATACCCGTGGCCAAAACCACAAGATCAAAACGCTCAACAGACTTTGTGCACGACACTGCGTCTTCCACAGTGACCCACACATCATCGCCAGCCTTGTCCTGTTCAACTGCAGCGACCTTGCCCTTGACAGCAGCAATCTTTTCATCTGCAAGAACCTTTTTAGCAAACCCATCATAGCGGCCTGGCGTGCGCAAATCAATGTAATATATTGTTACTTCAGCATCAGGATACTGCTCGCAAACATACTGCGCTTGCTTGAGTGAAGCCATGCAGCAAATATACGAGCAATAGTGCAAATGATTTTCATCACGCGAACCAGCACATTGAACAAACGCAATTTTTTTGGGCGCCCGGCCATCAGAAGGCCGCAAAATTTTACCTTCAGTTGGCCCAAAAGGAGAAGCAATTCGCTCCATCTGCATATTCGAAATACAATTCTTAACTGATCCAGCTCCAAGATTGGACAGATTTGTTACGTCATAAGGCTTCCAACCCGTCGCAACAACTATGGAACCGACATTCAGTGTAATATCTTTTTCTTCTTCAGTCAGATCAAGATAGTCGCACTTCTGCACAGCGACCTTGTCGCTCTCGCTCAAGTTTGCCTTGTCAACGACGTAACGCTGCGGAAAGGCAAAAGGGGCGTCCATGTACACAGGCTTGCGGGTATTCAATCCAAATTCAAAGTCATTGGCGACTTCAGTCGTCAGACTGCCGCACAGCTCAGACAAATCAGGACTGTTTGGAGCTGCGAATCGTGGTTTGATATGGACTGTCACATCATAGTTACCAACGGATCCCTCGACCTTGGTCACTTCTGCCAAAGTAAAGAACTTAACCTTGGGATTGTTTTTGATCCGCTGATACTGAATTTCCAGACCGCATGAAGGTGGACACAGCTTTGGAAAATATTTGTTCAGCTGCATAACACGTCCACCCAGAAATGGGGTCTTCTCTACGATGAAGACCTCATGACCGATTTCAGCGGCCTCGAGGGCGGCGGTGAGACCTGCAAATCCACCACCGATGACAAGTATGCTGTTGCTAGCCATTAAAGATTCCTCCCAGAACGCTCATGTTGAAGGCCATAAAAATGAATAGAATGGCCCAAGCATAATCTATAACTTCCGGCGGTTACAGATCATGCATAGACCATTCTATTTCCTGATACAGAAAAAAGGCTGCGGGGTGGACCCGCAGCCTTTTGGCCCATAAACTAGTCAGGGATGATCTGGTAGTAATGCTTCTTGAAGATAGCGGTTTCACCGGTTGCCGGGTCGAACTTGGAGTTAACAAAGCACTTCCACTTGGCATCGTCCAGACCCATGAAGTCAGCACGATAGTAGAAACCGGGGTAACGGCTTTCCTGACGGAACCGGATGTGCTGCATGTGCAGACGAACGGTCCACAGGCGGTGATACTGTTCCCAGCAACGCAGCAGCTCATGCAGATCGCGAGCAGCCAGCTTCTGGGAATCTTCTTCCAGCATGTCGAGCAGGGCAAAGCCGGTGTCGAGCAGTCTGTCGGAAGTGGTGTACAGGGTAGCAACACCGCCGCCGTATTCATCGGTGCACTTGATGAGGCGCATCATGAAGTTGTTGGGGGTGATGTA
>CAZYZA010000055.1:0-23102 GCA_964651415.1 uncultured Desulfovibrionaceae bacterium | reverse complement strand
AAAAAGCGCGGACAACAATGTTCAATTCCTCGCGCAACTCTCTGATCAGCGCCTGATCCAGAGTCTCGTCAGCCTCGACCTTGCCGCCCGGAAATTCCCAGAAGCCGGGCCAACGCATGGAAGCGGACCGTTTGGCCGCAAGCACCAGATCACCGCGCACCAGAATGCCGGCCACGACATCCATGACGCCGTTCATGCCCCCTCCGGCTTCTGCATTTCGAGTTCCTGCAGCTCTTTTTCCAGGTAGGCCAAGTCCGTCATCAATTCCTCGGCCTTGTTCTGCAGGGCTGCAAAACGTTGCCCAAGGTCACGGGCCAGGGTCGCGTCCTCATAGGTCGTGGGATCGGCCAGGCGGAGTTCCAGCTCTTCCTGATCCGTCAGATTTTTTTCCAATTCCGCTTCGAGCTTGTCGTATTTTTTGCGCAGTGGCTTGATCTGTTGGTAGAGCTTGTTGCGCAGCTCGGCCTCTTCGCGCTTTTTCTGCTTCTGATCCTGGCGCACCGGACGATGGCCGTCCTCGGCGGGCCGTTCCGGACAGGTTTCACGTTCTTTCTTCCTGAGATGGTATTCGTCAAAACCGCACTGATGCATTTCGATCCGGTCCGGATACAGTTCCCAGATTTCATGCACCACCTCGGAAAGCAGATACCGGTCGTGCGCCACCACCAGCATCGTCCCCTTGTAGGCGGACAAGGCGTCCATCAGCGCTTCCCGGCTTTCCATATCCAGGTGGTTGGTCGGCTCGTCCAGAATAAGGAAATTGGCCCGACTCAGAAAAAGGGTGCTGAGCACCAGGCGGTTTTTCTCCCCCCCGCTCAGTTCTTCGACCTTTTTCTCCCAGTAGCGCTCGCCGAGCATGAACAGTCCCAAGGCCGACTTGAGCTGCAGATCGGAACAGGACGGTGATGAAAGCCGCCGCAGCTCCGACAGCACCGTGGCCGTCGGACGGACGATATCGGTCTGGTGCTGGCTGAAATAGCCGGTGACGATGCTCGATCCCAGGCTGATCCGCCCGTGAGCCGGCTGAATCTGCCCGGTGATCAGTTTGATCAGCGTTGACTTGCCCCGGCCGTTGGGTCCGACGAGCCCGATCTTCTGGCCCCGGTAGAGATGAAAGTTCAACCCGGAAAACAAGGATTGATCCGGAAAGGCAAACGACAGGTCCACGGCCGACAGCACGGTCTGGTTCCCGCGCTCGGGTTCAGGCCAGGAAAAGGACAAGGTCCGGACCCGGGTTTCCTGTGGCAGGCTGCTCAGCTCCTCCTGGAGCTTGCCGATCTGACCCAGGCGGCTCTGGGCCTGGCGGGCTTTGGTTGCCTTGGCCCGGAACCGGTCCACGAACGACTGGCGACGACTTATCTCCGTGCGCAGCTTGTCCGCCTGCCGACGGGTCTGTTCGGCCCGTTCAGCGTTCCACTCCAGGAACTGGGAAAAATTTCCGTCGCGCAGCACCGGCTTTTCTCCGCCCAAAAACAGGATTTTGTTGGCGGCGCGGTCCAGGAAATAGCGGTCATGGGCGACAAAAACCAGAACTCCTTGAAAAGAGAGGACATA
Source organism: uncultured Desulfovibrionaceae bacterium (assembly GCA_964651415.1). Classification (GTDB taxonomy): domain Bacteria; phylum Desulfobacterota; class Desulfovibrionia; order Desulfovibrionales; family Desulfomicrobiaceae; genus Desulfomicrobium. The sequence continues at coordinate 21,548 of CAZYZA010000055.1, read as the reverse complement.
CTCCTCCAGCCATTCCACGGCCTCAAGGTCGAGATGATTGGTCGGTTCGTCCAGGAAAAGAATGTCGGCCCCGGCCACCAGCACCCTGGCCAACTTGGCCCGCTCCCGCCATCCGCCGCTCAACTCACCCACGGGACGGCCGAAGGTTGCCTCGGAGAATCCAAGCCCGGACAGGATGGCATGGGCGCGGTGTTCCGGATTGTATCCGTACTGATGCTCCAGTTCCTCCTGGCGACGATGCAGTCGGACCAGCCGCTCATCGTTCCCCTCTTCCAGGGCCAGACGCCACTCATGCCAGAATTCGCCCCACGACGGCAGGACCTCCAGCACGAAATCCTCCAGCCGCTTTTCCAGGTCTGCCTGGCCAAGCTCCTGCTGCACAAAACCGATCTGTGAGCCCTTGGGCATGGTCACCCGGCCGCTGTCCGCGGCCACGTCTCCGGCCATGATCTTCAGGAGTGTCGATTTGCCGCATCCATTGGGACCGACCAGGGCCAACCTGGTCCCGGAATGGACCTCCATGGACAGGCCCATGAAGAGATCCACTCCGGAATACGACTTGGAAACAGCTTGAACAGTAATCTTGGACATGCCTACTCAGCTTCGAAGAATATGGACATCTGGGTCATGAGCGAGGTGATGGACTTGTTGAAGACATCCTCGGAAAATTCCGTGGCCACAAACTTAGTCTGCAGCATGAGGAACTCCTCCTGCTCTTCGCCCAGGGGCGGAGTGATGGTCAGCGCGGCTCCCAGCAGGTCGCCGTTGATGACCAGAAGGTCCAGCAGATCCTCTCTGGAGGCCTCCTCAATGGCCCCCAGCGACAATGAGACCGTGACCGTCGGCACATCCAGGGTACCCTGGTTGGACTCCAGAGACAAAAACCCGCTGGCGTCGTCGCCCAGCTCAAAACCCCACAGGGCGCCGTCGTCGGAGGGCGGAGATACCTGTTCGAACTCCGTGGCGACCTTGCGCAATATCACTTCCATATCCTTGGCAAACGTAATCAGCTCCATGATTCACCCCCATAAGGTGACAGTGTGACGCCGGCCCTTACGCGGCCGGCAAAAAATGTATCCCGAGATGCCAACCTTGTGCGGTCAACTCCCGGACAATGCGCTCCCGCGCGCCGCGATTGCCGACAAACGACAGCAGAAAGCTGCCGTTCGGTCTTCCCAGATCCCGCCAATCAAGCACGGGCCGACCATGCACGGTCTGACCGATCTTATCGGGATCGACCTCCAGCCAGGCCGTGATCGTGACGCCATGGCTCTCCAGCATCATGGCCCTGCGCCGGGTGATCCGCCCTCCGCCGACAACCATGACCTGCCCGATACCACGGGCCAGCAGCCATCTGGCCAGGTAGCCGGCCTTGATCCGGTAAAAGGCGTCGGGAGCGTAACGAAAGTCAGTGCGGGACAGCCGCGTCGGCGGGTCGTTCCAGACAATCACGTCCTCACGGACCTTGGCCAGGATCACCCCGGCCTCCAGCAGGCGCAACAAAAACTCGTAATCCTCTGGAAACGGGCCGTCATAAAACGGGCCGTGCCGGCTGACAAGCTCTTTGCGGAACATGATACTGGGGTTGGCCAGCGGCGATTCGACAAACCGGTACAAGGAAATTTCATCCTCCTCGACGACCGTGTTGATCCAGTCGACGTAGGTCTTGTAGCCCAGACAGCGTTCGCCATCCCCCCCAAAACGCACCAAACCCCCGACCAGGCCGACTTCCGGCCGCCGGTCCAGATACGCTTTCTGCAGCCCGATGCGATGGGGCAGACAGATGTCATCACTGTCCATGCGCGCGATGTACTCCCCCCGGGCCTGACTCATTCCGAAGTTCATGGCCCTGACCACACCGCCGTGCGGACGGCCAAACACGCGGACGCGTTCGTCCCGGGCCGCGTGGGATTGCAGCACGTCAAACGTCCGGTCCGTGGAGCCGTCGTCGACGGCAATGACTTCAAAGTCCGCCCATGTCTGCCGACGCAGGCTGATCAGACAGGCATCAAGGGTTGCGGCGGCGTTATAACAGGGCAGGACAACGGAAATCACTACCTGGACCCGTTCAGGCCGCAATCATCGCCATCGGCTCGGCCTTTAAGCTGAAAAATCAGGGACAGCCCTTTTCTGACCCGGTCGGAAAAGAGTTTCTTGCCCAGGATCGATCCCGCCACCCTTTTGTTGATTTCGCCCAGGGTCGGATAGGGCATCACCGTCGACGCCAGACCTGAAAGTTTCATCCCGCCGGCAAAAAACATGGACCAGGTGCCGAGCAGTTCTCCGGCGTGCGGCCCACAGATCTGCACGCCCAGCGGCCGTTCCCGGCTGTCGACAAGCATTTTCAGCCGGCCGCGCCCCTCGCCCTCGGCCAGGGCACGGTCATTGGCGGCAAAATCCTCTGTCCAGACCTGATATTCGATTCCCCGGGCCCTGGCCCGTTTTTCATTCAGGCCGACAGAAGCCAGTTCCGGATCCGTATAGGTGCACCACGGCATCCAGGTGTAATCGGCCTTGCGCGGCAGGCGGAAAACCGTGTTGGCGATGACCACTCCGCCTTCGTAGCCGGCGGCGTGGGTGAATTGATACTGTCCGGTCACATCGCCGGCGGCGAATATCCGGGATCTGACGGTGCGCAACCGCTGGTCCACAGGCAGACCCTTGTGGTCGGCGGCAATGCCCAGACCTTCCAGACCCAGCCCGGAGGTATTGGCCGAACGGCCCAGGGCCAGCAACAGCCTGGCACCCGTGACCTCGCGGCTTTGACCGTTGGCTGTCCCGCGCACCACCACTCCGGCCCCATGGGTCGCGACCTCCTGCACGCTGAAGCCGAGCTCGAAACGCACCCCTTCCTCTTCCAGTCGGGCCTGGACCATGTCGGCCATGTCCTTGTCTTCACGGCTGAGCACCTGTGAGCTTCGCTGGACCACGGTCACGGCGCTGCCCAGACGGCAGAAAGCCTGGGCCATCTCCAGGGCAATGGGTCCGGCGCCCAGAATGACCAGGGAAGATGGCAGTTCGGTCAGGGAAAAAACATCCTTGTTGGTCAGGTACGGGGTGCGGTCCAGGCCGGGCAGGTCAGGAATGGACGGCTCCGATCCGGTGGCCACGACCCAGAATTTGGCGGAGACACGCTCAGACCCGATGCGCACACTCTGTTCGTCGACAAACTGCGGTTCTCCCTGGCGGACCATGGCCCCCAGACCGCAAAACCGGCTGGGCGAATCGTGAGGTTCGATGGCCGCGATGACGTCGCGTATCCGAGCCGCGACCCGGGAGAAATCCACCGACGGGATGTGGGCGGCCGGCAGACCGAATCGTTCGAGGTTTCTGGCCTGATGGTAGACATGAGCAGTGCGGATCAAGGTTTTGCTCGGGACGCACCCGTAATACAGGCAATCGCCGCCCAGACGCGGCTCCCTTTCCACCAGAAGCACCTTGGCTCCCAGACGGGCCGCACCCGCCGTGACGGTCAGTCCGGCGGCTCCACCGCCAATCACGCCGAGATCATAGTCATACCTTGCCATACAAACCTCCCTGTTGTTTGCCATCTTGACAGCGTGTCACCTGCCGTCCAAAGCAGGGAGCAAAAAGTAAACGCTCCCGTCAAGCCAAATAGACCGACCTGCATCACAAACACATAAATTTTTCATGCCGAAATCCATTCCCACCCTCATCGACGACAACCCCAGAGCCCTGGGCCACGCCCTGATTGCGTGGTTCTCGCATGCCGAGCGACCCTTGCCGTGGCGGCAGACCTATGCCCCCTACCATGTCTGGATTTCGGAAATCATGCTGCAGCAAACCCAGATGGAACGGGGGGTGGAATATTTTCTCCGCTGGATGGAACGCTTTCCCGACATCGAAACCCTGGCCGAGGCCGGCGAGGACGAGGTGCTCAAACAGTGGGAAGGGCTCGGCTATTATTCACGGGCCCGCAACCTGATCAAGGCCGCCAGGATCATCCGCCAGCGCCACCAGGGACGCCTGCCCCGGTCAACGGCCGAACTGCGCCTTCTGCCGGGCATCGGTCCCTACACCGCCGACGCCATCGCCAGCATCGCCTTTGAGCAGGATGTCTGCGTCATCGACGCCAACGTGGAGCGGGTCATGAGCCGGGTCCACCTCATCGACCTTCCCGTCAAATCCACCACCGCCAGAAAAGCAATCCAGGCCGCGTGCCAGACCCATCTGCCTCCGGGGCAGGCCCGCTCTTTCAACCAGGCCATGATGGAATTGGGCAGCCTGGTCTGCACGCCCAAAAAACCGGACTGCGACGGGTGCGTGCTGAAGGCATGGTGCCGGGCCAAACAGCATGGGCGGCAGGAGGAATTGCCGGTGATGGTCAAACCCCTGCCACCCATTTATCTGTCCATGGCCACCGGCGTGCTCGAACATGAGGGGAAAGTCCTGATCCAGAAAAGAATGGCTGACGACATCTGGGGAAACTTGTGGGAATTTCCCGGCGGCGTGGTCGAAGAGAGCGAAACTCCCGAACAGGCAGTGGCCAGAGAATTTCTGGAAGAAACAGGACTTTGCGTCAATCACCCCCGACCCATCGAGAACTTCAGACATTCCTACACGCGCTACCGCGTGACCTTGCATGCTTTTTACGTGGCACTCAGGTCCGACCCGACCGCCATCGTACTGAGCGCGGCCCAGGAATACCGGTGGGCCACCTGGACGGAAGTCCGGAAACGGGCCTTTCCGGCCGGACACCGGAAGCTCATCTCCCACCTCGACACCAACCGTGAATTCAGATCAAGGATTTTGCCATGACCACCCTGCTTTTGATCATTCTCGTCGGATTTCCCGCCCTGGTCGCCTTACTGACGTACACCCTGTACTGCTATGAAGAAACCAATTCCGCGGGCACGCCATTCACCAAGCTGCTCCCGAATGTCCTGCCGACCATTCTCAAGAGCTATCTGAGCGAAGTCGCCATCTTGTTCCTGTATCCCGTGGGGCTGTGGCCCTCCCTGTGGAGCCGCCCATCCGGCGACAGGCCGGTGGTTGTGCTTGTCCACGGCCTTTTCCACAACCCGAGCGCCTGGGCGCTCTTTCGTCACCGGCTCCGGACACGCGGATATGCCGTGGCCTGCTTCGCCTATCCCAGCTGGGGCACGGACATAGCAAGCGTCGAAGCCAAACTCGAACAGTTCCTGCTCGACATCTGCACGACCTGCCCAGGCCGCCCCGTTCACCTGGTCGGCCATAGCCTGGGCGGCCTGCTGCTGCGCGGCGTGCTGGGAAATATGGACGTTCCCGGCCAGATCCGCACGCTGAGCACGCTCGGCACCCCGTTTGGCGGCAGCAAGCTCGCTCCTTTTGCCTTCAATTCCATCGGACACGATCTGATGCACGACGGCCCCCTGGTCCGGACACTGGCGACCCGCCCCTTTCCTGCCCATGTCCGCCTCCTGGTCCTGCGGGCGCCCGCCGACAACATGGTGCTGCCCAACACGGCCCTTGGCTGCAACGTTAGAGGCTGCACAGAAAAGCAGACCCCGCACTCCAGTCATCTCAGCATGCTCTATTCCCGACCCGTCTTCAACGAAGTTGCTCAATGGTTGGACGACGCAGAGAAGACCGGAGACCTCGGGCCGGAGAACCTTGGATCAAAGACCAAGGACTAGGCCCGCTCCGCCCCGCGCACCAGCCAGTCGATGGAGCAACCGGTGCGTAGCCCCGTGTCGACCAGCCAGTCCGGGGGAATGCGATCGTTCTTGCGCGCGTTGGAAATGGCGGCGGCCGAAACATTCAAAAAAGCGGCCAGTTCGCGGTCCGTGCCCGTCGCCGTGACCTCTTTCAGCCGTTCAATGACCAGGCCGGCCTTGCGGAGTCCGGCCTGGTCGGAAATATCCCGGACCACGACATACATGCGCGGTTCGCCGTAAATGGCATCGTTGTAAACCATCCTGGCCAGCACCGTGGAATAGGCACCGGTCTGATTCCGGATGCGGCACTGCACATGCTGCACCCGATGCTCGCGCAGGGCCAGATGCATGGCCGAACGGACAGCGGGCAGATCTTCGGCGTGAATCAGTTCCAAGGTCGGACGCATGTCCAGGATATAGGCGTCAAAGGCATCGGGCCGTCCATAAATGGATGGATTCAACGTCTGGCTGGACCGCCGCAGAATGCGCCCCTGATCATCGGTGACCACCACCACGACCTGCTCCTGTCCGCGCAACTGGTCCATGAACGCGTTCTCCTGCAACACCTTGGCCGAAATATCCTGCGCAATGCCCAAAATCCCGATCACCTTCTGTCGATCGTCATCAAAGATGGGCCGCCGAATGACCCGATGCCAGATTTTCGGGTCAAGCAGATGGGGCACCGCCGGATGCAGCAGTTCCTGCTTTTCTTCAAAGACCCGCAGGGCTGCCTCCATGGGATAGCGGGCCTGCTTGGCGGGCAGAAAATCGTGCTCGGTCTTGCCGATGACCTCATCCCTGGTCAACCCATACGCCTGCAGATAGGCGTCGTTGGCCGCGACAATGCGCAGGTCGCGGGCGCTGACCCAGGCCAGACCGGGCAGGGCATCGACAATGCGCGAAAAATCACGGGCCAGTTTGGTAAAAAAAGGGAATGGACGAGGCTGAAAAAAACCGCTGTAGGCGACAATACGCCCACCTGCATCGCGGATGGACTCTGCGCTGTAAAGCAGGGTCAGGGGCGAACCGTCCTTGCGGCGCAAGGTCACTTCACCGTTCTCCACCTCGCTGCGCTCCTGAAGCTGACTGACAATGCGCTTGCGCGAGGTGGACGCAAAATAAAACTGTCTGGCCGGACGTCCGACCAGCTCTTCCTGGGTGTATCCGCACAGGGCGCACAAAGCCGGGCTTGCCGCCTGAATCGTGCCGCTGGGCAGGACCGTAAACCCCATCTCCTGGCCCGGCTTGAGACCGCGAAACGTGCCCCAGGCCAGATAGATCTGCTCCTGTCCCGCCGGAACCGCGACACATTTCCAGTCCACGTGACGGGTTCCCGCACCGTCGGGCAGAATGGCTCTGAGCCTGGTTTCTCCCAACGGCTCGGACTTGATCCCGTCCAACAGCCTGGCCGCGATGTCGCGGGTCGTGAAGCCGGACGCGGTGATATCCTGGGTAGCCATGAGAGCGGCGTTGGAATAAAGCACGTCGCCATGCTGGGCGATGAGCATGGCCGGATCCGACATCCGCTCCAATCGCAACGAATAAAAATCAACCACTTCTGCAACGGTCATGGATTCATGCCCTCTGAATGCCGGCCCAGTTGATTCATAAATTGTGAATCCATACCCACCCCCTGTTCATTGACGTTTGATTTTTGCCTGCTACAGTCCCTCGGGCCTGTCAATGACGGGCGGAACACCAACTTCAAACATACAAGGGGAAACGGGAATGCGCGGTTTGGTTTTGATCGTCTGTCTGGCTCTGTGTCCGTGGCAGGCATGGGCTTCGGGCTATGGTGTTTACGAATGGAGCGCTCGCGGCAATGCCTTGGGTGGCGCCATGGTGGCCCGGGACGCCGACCCCTCGGCCGTGGCTTACAATCCTGCGGCCATCACCGATCTCCCGGGAGATCAGATCCAGATCGGCGCCACGGCCATCGCGCCCATGGCCAAAATGGACGTCGCCGCCGGCCAGGACATGGACATGGCCAAAGCTGTCTGGGCCTTGCCGACGCTCTACTACACCAGACAACTGTCGGATCATTACTGGTTCGGCCTGGGCATGTTTTCCCGCGTGGGTCTGGGCACGGAATACGACCATGCCGACACCTGGGCCGGGCGCTACAACTGCTCATATGCGGCCATCAAGTCCGTTTCCATCAACCCCAATCTGGCCATGCGTTTCAATGACGCCTTCTCCCTGGCCGTGGGCGTGGAGGCCGCGTATCTGGACTTCGGGTATCACATGACCCTTGATCCAACGAAAAAATACGACCCCGCGACGAGAACCACCGACATCCTGCACGAGATCTCCGCTGACGGGTGGGCCTACGGCATCAACCTGGCCATGCGCTACCGCCCTTATGACTGGCTGGCTTTTGGCGCACTGTGGCGCAGCGAAATCCAGATGTCCGTCGACGGCACGGCAAAGTTCAAACAAAAGGGCTTGCTGGATCCACGCGCCATCGGATTTCAAAACGGCGGGGTGTCCGGCACCGAGCCCATCCCCGAATCCCTGACCTTTGGCGTCATGGTCAAACCCATGGATCGATTGAGCCTGGAATTCGACGCGGTCTGGACCAAATGGAGCTCCTACCAGGCCCTGATCATCAAGTACTCGGAGTTACAGCCCTTTGGAGACAATCTGAGCAGCACCAAAAACTGGAAAGACACCTGGCGCTTTCAGTTCGGCGCGGAATACGCTCTGACCGACACGGTCGATTTGCGAGTGGGATATGTTTACGACCAATCGCCGATCAATGACTCGTATGAAGATTTCGCCGTGCCGTGCACGGATCGCCAGATCGTGACGCTCGGCGCGGGTTGGAAGGCGACCGAAGCCTGGACCGTCGACCTTTCCTACGGTTATTTATGGATGTCCGATCGCGACTATGAAGCCAGGCCCGCCGCCGGCATTATTGACGTCAACCGCGAGGACGCACACGCCCACATGGCCGGCATCAGCATGACCTACCGGTTCTGAAACCAAGCCAATCAGCTGACGCAAGAAGGCCGCTTTGTCCCGATGGCGACAAAGCGGCCTTCTTGCATGACGAACAGACTCAGGCGAACATGCTTGAAACCGTGTCCATCTGCTCCAGGACAACCCGGGTCAGCTCGACGGTATCCACCTCGGTCAGGTCAAGGCAGTTGCCCTGAAGCCAAAATCCCTCGGGGGCATTGGACAGCGCCGCACAGCCCATCGTTTCGGTCAGGTGACGGGACATGCGCAGCAGGGAATGCAGAATGCGGACGTGCTCTTCCAGGGTCGGTTCAGGCAGATGGTAGGATTCCAGGACCGCCGGGAAAAATTCAGGAAATCCCCACCGATCAACCAATACCCGCCCGAGTATAAAGTGGTCGAATCCGTCGAAAATCTCTTTTTCACGGAGATATATTTCCGGAAGGGGTTGCTTCAGGTCGTCACGCACAAAGAGAGTGAAACGGTCAAAAAAATTGACGATGAGGACCGGAATACCGATGAGATGCATCAGGCCGAGGGGATAAATCATGGCCACCATATCCACCGGCAGGGCTCTGACCTGCGGACAATGCTGCAGAAGCTGTTGCATGGTCAGGGACACGGCCAGATTCTGCCGCCAGATGGATCGCAGAAACTTGTTGATGTCCTGATGATCGGACCTGAACGCACTATCCAGGACAACGTGAAAGACAATACGGCGAATTTCCTTCATGCCCAGTCGGATGAGAGCCATGCGCAGATCAACGATTTCCTTGACGCCGCCATACAGAGGAGAATTGGCGCATGCCAGTATTGACCCGAACAAGGCGGGATCCAATTCAACGACGCGAGCCATGGCCTCGATGTCCGGCTCAGGACCGTTGAGGATTTTCATCAACTCCATTCCGACCGGTTTTACGCCGGGAACATTGAAGTCAAGCTGAGCAAGGCGTCTGACAGAGTGCATAAGGCCATCCATGGTTCAGGTTACGATTGCGCTATCCCTACAAATTACAATGCCATGCAGCAAGCCTTGAAGACACCCGAGTTGCCGGATTGTCCAAAAAAATTGAAAAAACCCCGATCCGTGAAGGATCGGGGCGTATCAAAGATTATACCTATGGTTTTCGACTTTACAGTTCTATGACTGCACAACATTTTCAATTTAAAACTCGTAAACACTTCGTAGCGACTGATGATGGATACTCCATCCGGTTCGCCTGGGCTATAAGGTTACATTAACCAGCCTCTCAGGCATCTTGCGGTGCGCTACTCAACCTTACCTTCGACATCAATTGAATTGCCCAATGGTCTTACCTCCGTTGAAGTTGTTCCATTCAGAGTTGATTACTTTGTAAGACAAAATACAAACACTGTCTAGCAGGAAAGTAAAAAAAGAATGCTCTATTTTCCAAGCACTTCGTCGAGAAGCTCCCCCAGCCTGGCGAGATGAAACTTCTCCTCACCGGCAATCTGCTCCAAAACAGCCTTGTTGTCGTCATTTTGAGTCCAAAGCGCGGACCGCATGTAGAGGTCCAAAGCCTGGGCCTCAATGGACATGGCCAGGGAGATCACATCCACCGGGCTGGAAAGGTCCGGGTTAAAACGGGCCAGATACTCCTCCGTCGTCATCCCTCCTTCCATCAGCGGCGTGACAAAAGAGCACTCGAAAGCCTGACGATCATCCTTGCCGGTCAGACGCGTGTACTCGGCAAACAAACGGTCCTTGTGCTTGATTTCGATGTCGGCCAATAATTGGAAGAGACTACGGACTTTTTCATCGCCGGCCCGATCAAGCATTTTCAGATAAAAATCGCGCAACCCCTCTTCCAGAGAATAGGCCACGGCCAAAATCTGCTCCGCGCTTTCCAGTTCAGTGAACAGTTCCACTCCATCTTCTTCGGCTCCATACGCAGCCTGCCCGTTCCAGGCCTTGAATCCGCCGCTCAGGTTGATGACCTGATCGTATCCCTTGCCGGCCAGGGTCTGGGCCGCGACCCGGCTGCGACCACCTATGGCGCAATAAACCAAGATGGGCAGAGAAGGATCAAGCTCGGCCAAACTTTCGGTCAGCACGGGCATGGGTGTCAATTTTGCCCCGGGGATATGCCCGGCCTCGTATTCTCCGGGCTGGCGGACATCAAGGATGATCACGTCCTGAGTGGATTTATCGGCGAGATAGGCCCGGGCCTGATCCGCGTTCATGGATTTCACGGGGGTAAAAAACTGTTTCCAGCGCATGGGTCCTCCTTGTTTGTTGTAGGCAGCATGCTCTCCGAGCAGGAAAAATTCAACCAAACGCGTTGACGGCAAAACAATCTTATCGTAAATCTACGATATACGATTCAGGAGCAACGCCATGTCCCACGACCAGTCTCTCGCCACTCTCTGCAAAGCCCTGGGCCACCCGGCCAGGGTAGCCATTTTGCGCCACTTGCTGCAGGTCGACCGCTGCATCTGCGGCGAGATCGTCAGCACCCTGCCCCTGGCCCAATCCACGGTCAGTCAGCATTTGAAACAGCTCAAGGACGCCGGTCTGATCCGTGGCGAAATCGAAGGCCCGCGCATCTGCTACTGCGCGGACAAAAAACGGCTGGACGAACTCAAAACCCTCATTGCAGCGCTGTGACCACCATGAAACCACTTTCCCCTTTTTCAGCATCAACACCGGACCAATGCTCAGGCGTAACACCGAACCAATGTTCAGTCGAAACCCCGACGTCATGCGGGCAGATGGAAGCACCGCAACCCTTCATCGGGCCAATGCCAGCACCGGATACCGGCCCGTGCTGAGGCCCGCCTCCGGCCCCTGGTGCAGGGGTCGACGATTTGCCCGGTTACCGCATCGAACCGTATGTCGAGGATTTCCTGGTCACGCCATCCCGCCGTGTGCCCCGCATCAGGACCAGTCCCAATCTATGGGATTATCTCGGCACCTGTCGCGCCCGTCTCGGCCTGGACCGCAACCACTACACGGTCAATCCAGGGCTCTATGCCATTGGCGCGCCCGACAGCCAGTCCGCGGTCGTGGTCACGGCCAACTACAAACTGACCTTTGACACGGTCCGCTTCACCCTGGCCGGCCGCAACATCTGGCTGCTGGTGGCGGATACGCGCGGCATCAATGTCTGGTGCGCCGGCGGCAAGGGCACCTTCAGCGCCCAGGCCATCACCGATCAGATCCGCCAGTGCGGATTGGAACGCGTCGTGACCCACCGTCGCCTGATCCTGCCCCAACTCGGAGCCAATGGCGTGCGCGTGTCGGACATCCGCAAGGCCACAGGCTTCAAGGCCGAATTCGGGCCAGTCCGGGCCGAGGACCTGCCGCGCTTCCTGGACCACGGACCGGACGAAGCCATGCGCGCCGTGACCTTTTCCCTGCGGGAACGGGCTGAGGTCATTCCCGTAGAACTGGTCCTGGGCTGGAAGCTGATCCTCTGTGCGTTTGTTGTTGCCGGTCTGCTCAGCCTGATGGGTTCACCCCTGGCCGCCGCAGCCATCCTGGAACGCTGGTTCCTGGCCTGCGCGGCGACCGTGCTCGGGCTTGTGGGCGGAGCGGTTCTTTTCCCCCTGCTCCTGCCCTGGCTGCCAACCCGCGTTTTTTCCGTGGGCGGAGCCGGCATCGGACTGATTCTTTCCACCGGCCTGGCGTTTTTTTTCCCGGATCAGTCCTGGCCAACCGTTCTGGGAGCCGCTTTGTGGACCGCAGCCATGTCGTCCTGGCTGGCCCTCAATTTCACCGGCTCCACCCCCTACACCTCGCCGTCCGGAGTGGAAAAGGAAATGCGCCTGGCCATTCCGACCCTGGCCGGATCGACCGTGGCCGGCATTCTTCTGTTCGTAATCGGCAACTTTCTGTGAGGATCAGATGAAAATTTTCCGCCATCTCGAAAACGTCGCCACCCTGGCTTATGACGCGGAAAAATGCGTGGGATGCGGACTCTGCGTCACGGTATGTCCCCACCGCATTTTCTCCCTGGATAGCCGCAAGGCCATTCTCACGGACCGCGAGGCCTGCATGGAATGCGGAGCCTGCGCCCTGAACTGCCCCACCGCCGCCGTAACCGTCACACCGGGCGTTGGCTGCGCTTCGTACATCATCCAGGGTTGGTTGCCGGGAAAACGGGGCAGTGGCTGCTGCTGAGATCTTGACCGGAGCGGGCAAATCAACGACCGTCCTCCCCTGAAATCACGGAGGACCTCATGATCAATCGCACCGAAGCCCTGGCCCTGATCCGCGACACGGCCCCGGATCACCTCGTCATCCACGCCCTGGAAACAGAGGCCGTCATGCGCCGTCTGGCCGCCCGTCTGAATCACGACGCCGAAGTCTGGGGCTTGGCCGGCCTTCTCCACGACCTGGACTATCCCCAGACCAAAGACACCCCGGAAAAACACGGCCTGATCACCGCCGAAACCCTGAGCGGCAAATTACCCGCCGAGGCCCTGACGGCCATCAAGCGCCACAATGAAATGAACGGCAACCAGCCTGAAACGCTTTTTGATTTTGCCCTGCGTTGCGGCGAAACCGTGACCGGGCTGATTCACACCGCGGCCCTGGTCCGGCCTACCCGCATGCAGGGCATGGAAGCCAAAAGCCTCAAGAAAAAAATGAAGGACAAGGCCTTTGCCGCCTCGGTCTGCCGGGAAACCATCAAGGAATGCGAAAAACTCGGCCTGGAACTGGGCGAATTCCTGACCCTGTCGATCGAGGCCATCACCGGCATCGAGTCCGAGGTGGGACTGACGGCAACCTGACGGGCAAACAGCTTTGACCAGGGCCGGGACAATGAGAGGAAGACGCCCTTAATCGAGAACCTCATCCCTGTGCCGCAGAGCCTCCTTTTCCCGTTCACCGGCATGACCCAGCGGCTCGCGCTGCGAATCCATGATCAGGCGGGCGACGTAAGCCGCCGAATGCATCCGGGGAACAAAGACGAAACTCGCGCCCGCATCGTAAAGATCGCGGGCTTTTTTGATGGTGTTGGCCGTGACCAGGGTATCAGCCCCGGGGCAGACCCTGCGCGCGGCCTGCAGCAATCGGGCATTGGTCGTCCCGCGCAAAATCGTATCGCTGATGGATGAAACAACCAGCGATGCCGTCTCGACATGGGCGTGATGCAACGTGTCCATGCTGCCGATATCCCCATAAATGCAGGTGATGCCCCGGTCGTTCAAACGCTGATGGACAAGAGGATTGTAGTCGATCACCAGCACATTGCGGCGCAACCAGTCCACGCCTTCTTCACCGGCCAGCTGTTCCAATTCGTAAAGAATGGAACTCGTCTCCCGGAAAAATCCCAGAAATACTATCGATTTGACATCAGCAGGACCAAGGGTGTCCTCTTGTTGTCCGTTCAGATCGGGCAAACCGGTTTTCCTCAGCACGCCCGCCACGGCCTCCTGGATCTGATGGTTGGAATTGATCATATAGGTCGACAGGACAGAGGTAATAACGAACACAAAGGTCAGCACACCCACGGTCTGCGAGGAGACATGTCCCATACCGTAACCAAGGGCGACGATCACCAGCGAGAACTCGCTCATCTGGCAGAGATTGATGGATGGAATCAGGCTGGTCCGCAAGCCGCTCTTCATCAGATACAGCGGAGGGAAAATAGACAGAAACCGGCTGGCCACAAGGAAAAGCGATGACACTGCGGCAAGGCTCAGCAGCTCAATGCCGGGCAGGGGAATCTGCAATCCGAGTCCGACAAAAAAAAGGATGACGAAAAAATCTCGAATATTGATGACCTTGGCGATGACATCAACGTTGTACGGAAACGTGGACAGGCTGACCCCGGCGATGAGCGCTCCCATTTCCCGCGAAAGCCCCACGGCCCCGGCCACCCCGCTGACCAGAAAGCACCAGGATACGGCTGTAACCAGCAGAAGTTCGGGCACCTTGGCGACAAAAGAAAAAACCCGCGGCAGAACGTAGCGGCTGACCAACAAACTCAAAACGACGAGACCGGCTCCCTGGGCAAAGGACCGGCCCAAAACCAGCACCTCCGGATTGAGCATATTGGGTTGAACCGCCAGAAAGAGAATGGTCCAGATGTCCTGAAAGACAAGAATCCCCAGGGTGATCCGCCCCGGCAGGGACGAGAGTTCAAATTTGTCGTAAAGAAGCTTGACGACAATCATCGTACTGGCGGACGCAAGGGCCACGGACATGTACAAGGCGTCGAAACGGCCTTGCCCGAGGGCAAACCCGAAGCTCAGCGCGAATCCCACGCCAAGCAGCAGGCAAATCACAATCTGCGCTATCCCGCACACGACAAGAGTCCGGCCCGAGGACATCAGCTTTTTCAGGTCGATTTCCAGGCCGATGATGAAAAGAAGAAGAATGAGGCCTATCTCGGAAATGGTATTGATGGCCGCCTTGTCCTGAATCCAGCCAAGTCCCATTTCCGGCCCGAGTACGACACCGGCGGCCAGATAGGCCAGCAGCAGAGGCTGCCGCAATGATTTGGCCAGAAGACCGAACCCCGTGGCGGTGACAATGGCCAGTCCGATATTGGTCAGCAAGTCTGCCTGGTGCATGACGAATTCTCCTCTCTTGATTCCATGGCCCGTCACGATGCATATGCCGAAATGCGGTTTTATGGATCGCTTCGTACTTCGAACAGACCCGGCCTGCAATCAGGCATGACCAAGTCAGAGAACATCGTTGCCCCACAGCTTTACGCAGACATTGCGTTTCGATACGGCATGAATCGTCCGTACCGTAACCGTCAGCCAGGAGCGACCATGAAAGTCATCATCCGCGGCACCAGAGGATCCATTCCCGTCGCATCAGCGGAAACCCAGTGCTACGGCGGCAACACGACCTGCATCGAAGTGCTGACGGACGCCGGAGATCGCATCATCATCGACGCAGGCTCCGGCATTCGCGCCCTGGGCAACGAGCTCATGGCCATGGGTCCATCCTCCTTTGCCCTGTGCTTCACCCACGCTCACTGGGATCATCTGCTCGGGTTCCCCATGTTCGCGCCAATCTTTTCAGCCAGCAGCCGCATCCATATCCACGCGCCAAAAAATATCGGAAAAACCGGTATCCGCAACGTGCTGAGCGGAATCATGGACCGCCGCTATTTTCCGGTCACTTTCGAAAAGCTGCCCGCCGCCCTCGAAGTGCATAACTTTGAGCCCGGGGAATCGTTTTCCGTCGGATCAGCCTTGATCGAAACCAGGCCGACACGCCATCCCGGCGGTTGCACGGCCTATCGCATCACCGCCGACGGATGGACGTTTTTCTTCAGCGGCGACCACGAGTGCAACCTGAAACAAAAGCAGGACCAGACCACAGAGGACATCTACGATTTTCTGCGGGGAGCAGACGTGGCGCTTGTCGACGCACAGTTCACGGACGAGGAGTATCCGGCCAGGCAAGGCTGGGGCCACTCCACCTATTCCGCGTGGCCTCTGCGCTGTGCCGAGGCAGGGGTCAGCTGGCTCATTTTTTCGCACCATGACCCTGGCCGGACCGATGAGCAACTCAAAGCCATTCTGCTTCAACTCCGGGACCGTTTCGCCGATCTGCCCCTGACCATGGACATGGCCGCCGAAGGCATGGAATTCACCGGACCGGCCGACAGCCTTCAGACCCGCTCGCCTTTGGCCTGCGTTTACCGCCACGGGGACGACATATCCGGGGGGTCGGAGTTCGCCCTGTTCGCCTGGCTCAACGGATTGTCCCGCGAACTGGCCCGGTTTACCGACGTTGGAGTTCTGCTGGACAGAATACTGCTCGAAGGCCGAACCATCACCCAGGCCGACGCAGGCACAATCTTTCTGGTGGAAGACGACCGGCTGACCTTTGCCAACATTCACAACGACACCCTGTTCCCCGGTTCTGCCGCCAACAAGCACGCCTACGTCAGCACCACCCTCCCCCTCGATACCACGTCCATCGCCGGCTATGTGGCGCTGGAACGTCGCATGGTCAACATTCCCGACATGCGCAACCTGCCCGAAGGAGCACCGTTTTCCTTCAATGAATCTTTCGACAACGCGACAGGCTACCGCACGGTTTCAACCCTGACCGTGCCCATTCTGGGTCAGAGAAACTGTATCCTGGGAGTCATGCAGCTCATCAACAGCCAGCCCGAGGGCAGACCGGAGCCGTTCACGGAGCCCATGGAGACAAGAGTTCAGCTCCTGGCGGCTCATGCCGGTACGGCCCTGGAGCGCAGCACCATGGCCCGAAATTTCATTTTACGCATGCTGAACATGGCCGCTTTGCGCGATCCGCACGAAACCGGCCCCCACGTCCAGCGCGTTGGATCCTATGCAGCTGAAATCTTTCATCGATGGGGAGAACGCAAAGGACTCGACATCGACTTGCTGCGTTACGAAAAAAGCCAGATCCGACTGGCAGCCATGCTGCACGACGTCGGCAAGGTCGGCGTTGAGGACAAGATCCTCAAGAAACCAGGCAAACTGACTCCGGAAGAATACGAGCTGATGAAAAAGCACTGCATCCTTGGGGCGGACATTTTCACCGGAGCCCTCACCGAGGTCGACAGCCTGGCCCGTGACGTGGCCCTTCATCACCACCAAAAATGGAACGGCACAGGGTACACCGGCTCAGACGCAAAGCCGCTGCAAGGCGAGGAAATCCCGCTTGCGGCCAGGATCACCGCCGTGGCCGATGTTTACGACGCCTTGTGCTCGCGACGCTGTTACAAGGATGCCTGGGACCCGGCCAAGGCCGTTGCGGTCCTGCGCCAGGACGCCGGCTCCCATTTCGACCCGGAAATCGTGGAATGCTTGATTGAAGTCATGGATGTCATTGAGGCTATTCGAGCCAGATACCCGGACGAGGACATCACTTCGAAGTCATGATCCTGACCCCGTTCCATTCCGGACCGGGAGGATTTTGAAGAAAAATCCGGCACTGTTCGACGTAAGAGGCCGCAACAAGGTCCCCTCCGGCCAAGATCTCGAATTCGACCAGGGCCGCAGCGGCGTCGCCCGCATAATAGAGGCTCAAGGCCCTGGAAAACCGATCCAGATCCGCTTTGCGTTCGTGTGCGCGGTCCGGCCACATGGGTTCAAAAACCGTGACCGCCTCGCCTCGGCCGACCACAACCACCCTTCCCAACTCGCGAGCGGCAAAAATACCGCTCGTAGCCTGCAGCATGGCTTCGGAAATCAGCGTGTAGGTCCCGAACTGTTTGTTGATGCCCTCCAGACGGGCAGCGAGATTCACGGAATCACCCAGCATGGTGTAGTCGAAGCGCGAGTGGGAACCCATATTGCCGACAACGGCCGGTCCCGTATTGAGCCCAATGCGCATGAAGACGTCGGCTCCGATGCGCTCATGAAAAACAGGCCGCAGTTCGGCCAGGCGGTCCTGACAGCGCAACGAGGCCCGCAATGCCCGATCGGCATGGTCGGGTTGGTCCAACGGAGCGTTCCAGAAGGCGATAATGGCGTCGCCCTCATACTTGTCCACGGTTCCGCCCTCATCCATGATGATGTCGGTCATGGCCGTCAGGTATTCGTTTAAAAACTGGGTCAATTCTTCCGGCGACAATTTCTCGGCCAGGCCGGTGAATCCCTGCAAATCGGAAAAGAAGATGGAAAGCGTGCGCCGCTCGCCACCCAATTTCATGCGCTCCGGGTGCCGGAGCAACTGTTCAATGACCACAGGGCTCAGATATTGCCTGAACGCGGATTTGATGAATCGTTTCTGACGGCCTTCCGTCGCGTAGCCGATGAGAATCGAAGCGCCCAGCGCCAAACCGGTGGATGTTTCGAGCATCATGAGCGGCAGGACGTATCCGGCCGCATACCCCCAGCAGGCCAGGGCCACGGGCAAGGGAACAAAGAGCCCGACCGCGCCCAAGAAGTAGGCGGTGCTCGGCCGCAACAGACAGCACAAGGCAGCCGTCAGGGCCAGCCCTGCCGCCAGAATGACCGACGGGAAGAAAGGGACTTCGCGCAGAAAATTGCCGGCCAGGATATTACCCAGGGTCTGGGCATGAACTTCCACGCCGGAGTACACGCCGGAGACGGGAACCGGACGCAGATCGAACAGTCCGGGGGCCGAAAACCCGAAAAAGACATACGCTCCCCGAAATTCCTCCGGTTCCACAACAGGTGCAAGGCCTTCGCGCATCAACAATTCGCTCTGGATGATGGCGGCCGCGCTGTAGGAACGATATGTGCCTTGCGGTTCGTGATATCGGATCAAGGCCTGGCCGAAGCGATCCACGGCCAGAGCGCGTCCATCCAGGGCCAGCCCTTCCCGTCCAAAGGCAAACGAGGCGTCCGGATGCGCCGCCAGGTACGCGGCCAGAGAAAGGGAAGGAACCACCCGGCCGTCAAAGAGGGCAAACAGGCCGATGCGCCGGTAAACCCCGTCCGGGTCAGGGTTCTGGTGCACGTTTCCGAGCACAGCGGCCTGCGCGGCCAATTCCTCAATGGGAAAGCTGGCCCTGGGCAGATCAGGAAGAAGAAGCGCACTCAAGGCGGCCAGACTTTCCGAATTCTGAAAGCCCGTCTTCGATTCCGTCCCAAAACCGGGCCAGGACCGCGCTTCGCCTGTCTCCCGGCCGAGAAAAAGCGGCAGGACCATCCGCCCGAACTCTTTTCCGGCCTGCCCAAGGGCCTGATCATCAGACACTCCGTACTTTGACGGTTCGGTGAAGAGCACGTCAAAAGCCAGGCTGCCGACTTCGGCGCGACGGCAGAAATCCACCACCGCACCATAAACCTCGCGCGGCCATGGCCAGCTCAGTCCATTTTCAACAGCGCCCCAGTCCAGGCTCTGCTGATCAAGAAAAATAATGCGGATGGGCGGGGTGGCCGGATTCGGTCCGGCCAGAACTCTGGCTCTCCAATCGAACGTGCGCGCCTCAAAACCGTCAAGCATCCCGGTCAGAAACAGCAGGCAGGACAGGGCGACCGCAGCCAGGGCGGCCAGAATGCTCTGCCCGACACGCGACCGGATCAGGGACGCAGAAGCCGGCATGCCTGCGTCGCCCGATCGGCAAATCGTGACAGGAAAACGGATCGCAGCAAGGTCATAAGGAGGCTACGGCCTTTCGAAAACGCGCTTCTCGTGCAGCGGGTTCCTTGGTATTGGCGTCCAATCCGGCCAGCTTGGCGATCCTGTCGGCTGGAGCTGGATGTGTTTTGGCAAAGTCCCGACCGCCGGACACAAGACGCGACTTCATACCGTGCAGCATAACGACCAAGCCGGACGGGTCATAACCGGCGCGACGCAGAATGCTCACCGCCGCCTGGTCAGCCTCGTACTCATACGCCCTGGAATAACCGTTATTGACCATTGTCGTCATGATGTCGCCCACGGAATCAGCAAAAATTCCGGCCAGTTGATTCAGCTCGGCCCCGGCCGTATGCTTGATCGCCTCGCCTCCGATAATGCCAAGAGCCTGGGTGATCCGGGACTTTTTGATTGCCCGCAGGGCGTCCTTGTTTTGGACATGGGCTATCTCATGGGCCAACACGGCCGCCAAGGCGGTCTCATTGGGGCAACAGCGGATAAGTCCGCGAGTGACAATGATAAATCCGCCCGGAGCAGCAAAGGCGTTGATCTCATCGGAATCGACTATCTGAAAATGGTACCCCGCGTACGTCAGGGGTTGGTCGGAGAAGAGAGCCAGAGATTGACCAAGGGTGTTGACGTAGTCGTTGGCCGCCTGATTGTTCAGCGGGCGATATGTTGCAAACAGTGCGGCCATGACCGCGCGACCGATGTAATGCTCCTGTTCCGGCGTAAAATCCTCCATGCTCCTGGCCACGGCTTCGCCGCTCTTGATCGCCGACTCGGCGTAATTGCTGACGGCCACGCCGCCGATATTCAAGTTCATATCCCTGGCAATGCCGCCGACAATTTCCGCGCCCTTGCATCCAACAAGCAGCAGAACCAGGAAGGCGGATATGACTATAAGACGCGCTTTCATCACATTCCTCCCCGGGGAGAAACCCCGCCTTCCTTCAAAAAGGCCATCAAACGTTCTGGGGGTACCGTGGCACGCTCCATGCGATCCACGCTGGCATAATCTCCACCGTGGGCTTGGCGGTATTTCTGTTCCACCTGAGCGTTAAAGCCTTTGCCGGCCAAAGCCATTTCCTGTCCGGATACACTGCTCGGGGCCTGGCCCGAACCGCTGCGCAGCCTCAGATCAGCAGTAGTCAAGGCCGAAGCATGAACCCAGCCCTTGACTCCGGACGAGGAAACATGACTCCAATCGCCACGGGTATCGATGACGGATACGGCCTGACCATACGAAACCCGGCCCACGATCTTGCCCAGAAAGGACGGAGTGCTTCGAATCTGTCCGTCCCGAACCTGGACCGTCATCATCTGGGCCGCAAAAGCAGCCAACGCTGCCAGGTAGATACACGCCACGGCCATGCAAACAATTTTTTTGCGTTTCATACAGGTTTGCCCACTTTGATTTTTTACATTTCATACAAATTATCATTTTTTGGACCTGGGCTTCGCATAAAATGCAGACGCTCCGGAGTCAAACAGGACCGCACAATTTTGTGCGTCCTGTTTCCTCGAACCAAAAAGCCAAACCGGCGCTAAGCGCAAGAATCAGTCCTGAACAACAGCCGCTGATAACGGCGGCTTCGCCCATTGTTTCACAAGCCGGAGTTTGCCTTGAACCTCCCAAACCCTGATATGAGAAGATTTCATACTCGGACATGACGCTTTTCATACCTCCCTGCCCTTGCCATTGTCGGACAAAATACGCATGACATACCCATGGAAGTTGCCCCTGACAGCGGGCAACGAAATGGCCCCATCGCCTGAGCACAACACCGCCGGGGAGGACATCATGAACAAGACCATTACCACCATACTGACCAGCCTCGCCATGCTCCTCGCCCTGACCTTTCCGGCAGGGGCAAGCCTCTGGGGAACCTCGGCCACCGACAGCCTGA
>CAZYZA010000054.1:0-23335 GCA_964651415.1 uncultured Desulfovibrionaceae bacterium | reverse complement strand
GCCCTCATCGACGAGTTCCAGGACACCGACGGCCTGCAGTACGACATCTTCCGCACCCTGTTCGCCCCGCAGGACCACGACGGCTGCCTGTTTCTCATCGGCGACCCCAAGCAGGCCATCTATTCCTTCCGGGGCGCGGACCTCCATACCTACCTGACCGCCGCCGAGGCCTGCGACCAGCGTTTGACCCTGGACGTCAATCACCGTTCCACGCCGGAGCTGATCCAGGCCGTGAACACCATTTTCTCCGGGCCCCGCCATCCCTTTCTGCACCCCAAAATCGGGTACCAGCCGGTACAGGCCCCGGACAAAAGCCACAACCGTTTCACGGACAATGGTCAATCACCCCCGCCCCTGGTGCTTTGGCAGGCGCGAAGCGGGGACAAGCCCGTGGCCAAAGGAGCCTTGCAGCCGCTGATCTGCCAGGCTGTCACGGCCGAGATCAGCCGTCTGTTGAACGGCTCCGTGACCGGTCAGATCAAGGTCGGCGACCAGCCCCTGCTGCCGGGGCACATCGCCATCCTGGTCGAGACCCACATGCAGGGCGCGGCCATGCACCAAGCCCTGGACCGGGTCGGCATCCCCAGCGTCGTCACCCACACCCAGTCGGTCTGGTCCAGCCCGGAAGCCGCGGAACTCCTGGCCGTGCTGCAAGGCATGGCCGAGTGTCACAATCAGCGGGCTCTGCGCACGGCCCTGGCCATGCCCCTGGTCGGCTTTGACGCAGCCGACCTCGCCCGCCTGGACGAGGACAACCTGCCATTGGATCAGGTTTTCGAGCGTTTCTTCGGCTACCGCGAACTGTGGGAAAAACGCGGGGTCATGGCCGCGACGCGTCGCCTCTTCGCCGATTTTCAGACCCGCAAACGTCTGGTCGGTCTTCCGGGCGGCGAACGGCGCATGACCAATGTCCTGCACTGCCTGGAACTGCTCCACGCCAGAGAGCGGGACGGGGACTTGTCCATGCATCTTCTGTTGACCTGGTTCGCCCGCCAGCTGGACAACAACACGGCCGAGGAAGCCCAGCTGCGCCTGGACACGGACCGCGACGCGGTCCAGATCGTGACCATCCACAAAAGCAAGGGCCTGCAATATCCCGTGGTCTTCTGCCCCTTTGTCCACGGCAAGGCCAGGACTCCCGAGGACCGGGCGCTGGTTCACGAAAACGGGCTGCTCCTTGATCTGGGTTCGGAGCGCATGCAGCAGCGTCAGGCCCAGGCCCTGACCGAGGCCCAGGCCGAAAAGATCCGCCTGCTCTACGTGGCTCTGACCAGGGCCAAAGCCCGATGCTACCTAGTCTGGGGTCGCATCAACGAAGCCGAGACATCAGGGGCGGCCTGGGTTTTTCACGGTCATCGCCAGGAACACGACCAGCCCATGAGCTGGGCCGCCATCACCGAGGACATGGTCTGCGCGGACCTGCAGCCTCTGGCCGGGCAAGTCATCGAGGTCGCGGATTTGCCCGGTTCCACACCCCGGCCCGGACCTTCGCGCTACACCCTGGCCCCTGAGCTCAGCGCCCGAGTCTGGAGCCGGACGCTGGGGCCTGGTTACGGACTGTCCAGCTTCACCGGTCTGACCCGTGGGGCCGAGCACCTGGCCCGTCCCGGCCTGGACGAAGACGACAAGAGCGGCCTGGCCGAAGACCTGTGGACCATGGCCAATTTTCCGCGCGGTGCGGCCGCCGGCTCCTGTCTGCACCAGATCTTCGAACGCATTGATTTCACGGACAGGACCACAATTCCCGCAGCAGTGGCCATGGCCCTGAGCGACTACGGTTTTGATCCGGCGTGGCAGGACACGGTCGAAAACATGGTCGAAACGACCCTGTCCGCTGACCTGGGAGGATTTCGGCTTGGCGACATCGGCCCTGCGCACCGCCTGGTCGAGCTGGAATTTCTCTTTCCCCTGCGCCACCTGACCCGCGACGCCTTGGCCGCCGTCTACAGGGACGCCGCTCATCTCCTGCCCCCTGAATTGCCGGAGCACATGGAATCCCTGCGTTTTGAGCCGCGCCGGGGCTTCATGACCGGGTTTGTCGATCTGGTCGTGCGCAGCGGCGAAACCTTCTATCTTCTGGACTGGAAATCCAACTGGCTGGGTCCTGCGCCCGGTCACTACACGAGCGAGGCCGTACGTCACGCCATGACCGGCAATCACTATTTTCTGCAATACCATCTGTACTGCCTGGCCTTGAATCGCCATTTGGGTCTGCGTCTGCCCGGATACGATCCGACCCGGCACTTCGGCGGGGTGCGTTATGTTTTCCTGCGCGGAATAGAAGCAAACCGCCCGGGCCAGGGCGTTTTCCAAGACCGGCCGGACCCCGTGTTTCTCGGCGAACTGGATCAGGCCCTGATCGGACGGGAGGAAAGGTAATGTTCGCCACGCCCCCCATCCTGCCCCGCCTGACAGACAGCGGACTGTTTACCCCGGCCGACCTGTATCAGGCCCGGTTCACGGCCGACCTGTATCCCGCCAGGGCGCAAGACACCATCGCGGCCCTGACCGCCCTCCTGTCCCTGGCCGTGCGCGAAGGCCATGTCTGCCTGGACCTGGGCCACCCGCACATCCGGGCCCGCCTGGCCGAACTGGGGCTGGATCCGCTCATGCCGGACCTGGCCACCCTGACCGGCCCCAGCGGCCCCCTGGTTGCGGCCGGCCGCCGCCTGTATTTCGCCCGCTTTTACCGGGACGAGGCTTTTCTGGCCCGGGCCGTTCGCGCTCTGGCCGCGCATGAGGGCGGCCCGCAACCCCTGCCTCCGGACCTGCTTGGCCCGGGGCTGGATCAGGACGGTCGGACCGATTGGCAGACCGTGGCCGTATTCGCGGCCCTGCGCTCCCGTTTCTGCGTCATTTCCGGCGGACCGGGCACGGGCAAGACCCGGACCGTGGCCCGCATCCTGAAACTGGCCGCACAGGTTGCAAACGGTCCGCTGTCCATTGGCCTGGCCGCGCCCACGGGCAAGGCCGCCAGCCGCATGGCACAGTCCCTGACCAAGGTTTTCGGCGGGGAGATGCCTTCGGACCTGGCCCGCTGCGTGCGGGGGCAGGCCCAGACCGTGCACCGCCTGCTCGGCTGGCAGCCGGGCGGCGCGTTCCGCTACCACCGGGGCAATCCCCTGCCCCTGGACATGCTGGTCGTGGACGAGGTGTCCATGCTTGATCTGGAAATGACCGCCCGGCTCATGGACGCCCTGCCCCCCCACATCCGACTGGTTCTGCTCGGCGACCGCCATCAGCTAGCCTCGGTCGAGGCCGGGGCGGTGCTGGCCAACCTGTGTCAGGCCGCCGAGGTCAACAGATTTTCCGACGGTTTTGTGCAAAGCTGGCAGCAGGCAACGGGCACCAGTCTGCCCAGAGCGGACATGGATTTTCCCCTGACCGACCATGTGGTGGAACTGCAAAAAAGCTGGCGCTTCGGTCCGGACAGCGGCATTGCCCGGCTGGCCAGCCTGATCCGCGACGGCTTGGCCGATGAGGCCGTGGAGTTTCTGGGCAGGCCCCATCCGGACCTGGAAATCATCGCCGAGGAAGGTGCTTCGGCCCTGAGCCGGACAATTACTCCGCTGGTCCGGACGGTCTTTGCCCCGCTGGGAAGGTCGACCGAACCGACCCAGGCCCTGCACCAATTTGACGGCTTGCGCCTGCTGTCCCCCATCCGTCAGGGTCCGCGCGGCACCGTGACCTTGAACAGGCTGGTCCGGGAAATCCTGACCGGCGTCACGGGGGAATCCCCGGTCTGGTATCCGGGGCGGCCGGTCATGATTTTGGAGAATGACTACGCGCTCGGGCTGTTCAATGGCGATGTGGGCATCGCCCTGCCCGAAAACGAGAGGCTGCGCGTCTTTTTCGCCGGAGCGGACGGAGTGCGCTCCTTTGCCCCATCCAGGCTGCCCAGACACGAAACCTGCTACGCCATGACCGTGCACAAAAGCCAGGGCTCGGAGTTCGACCACGCCGTGCTCGTCCTGCCGGAAGAACCCTGCCCGGTCCTGGGCCGCGAACTCCTCTACACGGCCCTGACCAGAGCCAAAGAGCGCGTCACGCTGCTTGGCGCCCCGCAACTCTTCCGGGACGCGACGTTGACCCCGGTCCGACGTGATTCGGGCCTGGGAGCGATGCTCGCGATCAAGAACGCGATTTAATTCCCCGCATTCCTTGCCAGAGGCGTAGGGTCGACAGTATCGTTCCCGGAAACCGGGAGGATAGACATGAACGCAGTCGGCCGGGCCTGGAAACAACTCATCTGGTGGCAAAAGGCTCTCGCCATGACCGGGAGCATTTTCGTGCTCTATCTCTTGTTTGGCTTTCTGCTCCTGCCGCCTCTTGTCCGCTTTGTGCTGGAAGACAAGGTTGCCCAGGCCCTGGACCGCCGCATTGACGTCGCCTCCATCCGCTTCAACCCCCTGACCCTGACGGCAGACCTGACCGGCCTGACTGTCCGCGAGAAGGACGGCGACGCGGAATTCGCCGGTGTTGACGAGATCCACGCCAACCTGGAACTGTCCTCCCTGCCGCGTCTGGCCCTGGTGATCCGGGACGTTCGCCTGACCGGTCCTCGCCTGCATATCCGCCTGGACCGGGAGGGTAGGACCAATTTCGCCGACCTGACCGCGACCGAACCCGCCCCGGCGCAGCCGGATGCACCCATGCTCCTGCCCCTGATCGTCGAGCCGTTCACCGTGACCAACGGCACCCTGACCTTTGCCGACGAGGCCCGCAGCGTCAGCCACATCGTGGATCTGATTCATTTCGAGCTGCCCCATTTTTCCTCGCGCAAGAAAGACTGGGAAACCTTCATGACCCCGACCCTGTCCTTCCGGGCCAACGGCGCTCCGTTCAACCTGGAAGGCCGCACAACGCCCTTTTCCAACTCGCTCAAAACCGAATTCGACCTGAACGTCGTTGATCTCGGCCTGCCGCAGTACTGGGCCTACGCCATGGCCCGCGAAAACCTCCAGCTGGCCAAAGGGCTGCTCAATCTCAAGACCCGGCTGGCCTTTGAGCAGCACGAGGACAGCCTGCCGACCTTTTCCCTGCAGGGCGAGATCACGGGCCATGACATCGAACTGACCGACAACAATGACCCGGTTTTTTCCGCGTCCAGGCTGCACGTCGTCATGGACGACATCTCCATCCTCAACCTGCGCCTGGGCCTGCAATCTGTCGAGCTGGAACAGCCCTTTCTGCGCATTGTCCGAACCAAGGACGGCAGCCTGAACTGGGGCTCGTATTTCGCAGCCGAGAACACGGCGCACCAAGAGCCCCCGACGGCCCCGGCTGAGGCGACGGGGGATTTCGGCAATGCGACGGCGGCAAGCCCGGAGCCGGAAACCCGGGCCAACGCAACCCTGGCCCAAGCCTCAGGCAACGCCACAGAAACCGATACGGACGCCAACGCAACGGATCAGCAGCGCGAGACCGCCGCGATCCTGTTGCTGCAGGCTCCCAAAATCACGCTGACCGACGGCCGGATTCTGTTCAGGGACGAGGCTGTCGGCTTTGCCAAGGACATCGGGGGCGTCAACCTGACCGTGACCGACCTGGACACATCGCCCAACGCCACCAGTCATGCCGGTCTGACCCTGCACACCGTGGATGGGGAAGAAATCAGCGTCAACGCAAGTTTTTCCGTTGCCCCTTTGGGTCTCTGGGCCCTGATCGAAGCCCGCGCCCTGGATCTGCCGTCCTATGGTCCGTATTTTCAGGATGCCCTGCCCCTGACCCTGACCTCGGCCAAGGTCGGAGCGCGCCTCCATCTGTCTCTCGACAGCAATAGTCCGGCCCTGCGGCTGGAAGATGCTTCCTTTGAAGTCCAGAACCTGACGCTGAAGGCGGACGACGGTTCAGGCGAGATCAAATTTGACCAGATGGGGCTGAATAAAATCCATCTCGACCCGGCCGCCAACACGATCAAGACCGGCCTGTTCCGCCTGGAAGGGGCGCACATCAGCACCACCCTCGACACCAGGGGCCGCGCCCGACTGCTGGACGCCCTGAACCGTCCAGACACCGCACGGCCAGCGCCTGCATCTGCCGATCGGTCCGAGGCCGCAGCCTGGAAGATCAATCTCGAAGGAGCGGTGGCCACAGGGCTGGTGGTGAAAACAGGAGACAAGACCGCCCCGACACCGGCCGGCATCGCCTCACTGCAGATCGGCCCGGTAACAGTGGATACCGGCGGGCAGTCCGTGCAGGTCGGTCCCGTGGACCTGAAGCTGGCCGTGGACGTGGTCCGGCAGGCTGGGGGCGAGATCAACCTGGCCACGCTCTTCGCCCCGGCGAACGCCGCCCCTGCCTCACCCAAATCCGCAGCCAAGACATCAAAGGCCGCTTCCCCGTGGAACGTGACCGTGGATCAGGTGTCCCTGTCCGACAGCGCGGTCACGTTTACGGACCAGACCGTAACCACGCCGCTGCGCCTGAGCGTGGACCAGATTGCCCTCAGCGCAAAAAGTCTGTCCACGGATCTGGCCAAATCCATCCCCCTGACCCTGTCCTGCCGGGTTGGGGAAACCGGCGTCATCAAGGCCGCGGGCGACATTGTCCCCGCCAGTACGGCCACCACGGGCAACCTCGAACTGAGCAGGATTCCCCTGCCCCTGGCTGCCCCCTATGTCGCGGATTTGGCCGCCGTGGATATCCCGGCCGGCCGCCTGGGCGGAAAGCTGGCCTGGCGGATGGGCGGCAAGGAAAAAGACCAGATTTCCGGCTCTCTGCTGATTGATGGCCTGCGGGTGACGGAAGGCAGGACCAAGCAGGAAATTCTCGGTTTCAAAACCCTGGGTGTCGGCAATCTGCAGTTGCGTCTTTCCCCCCTGGCGCTGACTGTGGCCCAAGTCGATCTGGTCGAACCGCGCGGCAGTTTCCTGATCGACACCCAGGGCAAAACCACCATGGACCGCATTGCCCCGACCGGCACCAAACCGCCCGTCCCGCAAACCAGACCCGCCGCACAAGCTGAAGGAATCCAAGCCCTGGAAATCGGGACGATAAAACTGTCCAAAGGCCGCTTCACCTTTGCCGATCAAACCCTTTCGCCGCACTTTCAGTCCGTCATCGCGCCCGTGGACGTGAACGTGACCGGCGTGTCTCTTGATCCGGCCAAGCAAAGCAGACTGGAAGTAACCGCGGTCATTGACGGTTCCGCCCCCATAAACATTCAGGGATGGGTCGCGCCGCTGAAAAATCCGGTCGAAGCCGACAGCACCGTAACCCTGCGCAACCTGGATCTGGTCGCCCTGTCGCCGTATTCGTCCAAGTTCATCGCCTACCCGATCACCCGTGGTCAGCTGGACTGGGACATGAACGTCCGCACCGAGGCCAGCAATCTGGCCATGGGCAACAGAATCAAGGCCCGTCAGCTGGAACTCGGCGACAAGGTTGAGTCCCCGGACGCGGTCGACGCCCCGGTCAAGCTCGGTTTGGCCCTCTTGCGGGACATGTCCGGCAACATCGCCATCAACCTGCCGGTCAAGGGCGATCTCAGTGACCCGAAGTTCAGCATCGGCGGCATTGTCATGCAGGCCTTCCTGGGTCTCATCGTCAAGGCAGTGGCCTCGCCCTTCTCCCTGCTGGCCAGCCTGGTTCCCGGTGGCGGCGGCGAGGATCTGAACCACCTGCTCTTTCCTCCCGGACAGGTGGAACCGGGTCCCGAGACGGTTTCAAGCGTTCGCAGCCTGGCCGACATCCTCATGCAACGACCGGCCATCAATATCTCCATCCAAGGTCACGCAGATCCGGTCGCCGACCGTCAGGCCATGGCCGACCGGCAATTCACCCTCAAACTGCAAAGGGTCAAATACGACGATCTGTCCCGCAAGGCGCGCGAAAACACAATTCTGGAAGAACTTGAGATCACTGACGAGGAATATCCGGACCTGCTGTGGGAAGCCTACAAGAAAGAACCCGTGGACAAGGAGAAGAACGCCCTGGGCATGCACCGCGAAGTCTCGCGCGAAATCCAGGAGGCCAAGCTCCGGGAACTGATCCAGGTCACGGACGAGGATCTGGTGCGTCTGGCCGCCGGCCGGGCCGAATTGGTCAAAAACCAGCTGGTGGGAGAACTGGGAGTGGACGCAAACCGCGTCTTCATGGGCCAGACCGGCCCCGGGGCCCTGAGTGGGCGGCGCGAAGTCACGGTGGAAATTCAGCCCTGACCACCGAGCGGGTCGGGACCACACGGGATCATGCTTCGAGAATGACCACGGCCACGGAACTGTCCCGGCCGTGGGAAAGGGACAGGTGCGCCCGCGATGCTCCGAGATCATCAAAACGCCGGCGGGCAGTGTTCAGAAGGTTCAAGACCGGCTTGCCCTGAGGGTCTGACGTGACTTCAATATCGTGAAAAGTGATCCCCTGACTGAATCCCGTACCCAGGGCCTTGACCGCCGCTTCCTTGACCGCGAAACGCGAGGCCAGGTAGGCCACGGGTTCGGACGGCATCCGCGTCAGCTCTGCCGAAGTCAAAATCCTCCGGGCGAATCCCTGGCCGAAGCGGCCGTAAGCCCGCCTGATCCGGTTCAATTCAACGATGTCTATTCCCAACCCGACAATCATATTCCGTCCTTGCCGAAAGTCTGCGCCGGCAGAAAAAAACGTCACGCCATGTTCCGGAAAAAGCCGGACGCCGTCGTGATGTCAGACTTCAAGCCGCCCCCGGCCGGACATCCATTTTGCCGGGGACAGCATAAAAAAAGGCCGATCAGAGACCGGCCTGGATGTGTGGAGCGGGAGACGAGATTTGAACTCGCGACTTCAACCTTGGCAAGGTTGCACTCTACCACTGAGTTACTCCCGCATTGTTGGAGGCGGCATCCAGATTTGAACTGGAGAATGGAGGTTTTGCAGACCTCTGCCTTACCACTTGGCTATGCCGCCTTTTCTCGTGGAGCGGGAAACGGGACTCGAACCCGCAACCCTCAGCTTGGAAGGCTGATGCTCTAGCCATTGAGCTACTCCCGCCCGCGAGGTTCATGCACCTACTTCACGCCCGGACAAACCGTCAAGAACAAAGAATGCTCAGCCAAGCCCCTGCCCCGGTTCCATAATTCTGCCGGTCAGGGTTGTCTCGTATCCGCCAAGGCTCTCAATCCTGGTCTTGAAGACCGGTGTCCGGATCAGATCAATGACGGTTTCCGTCTTCCAGTCCGCCAGTTCCGGCAAAAAGGCCAGATCATAGCGTTCGCGGGCCAACGGAATGAAATCAAGCCCCAAGGCGTTGGCTGCGGCAAAAATGCCCAGTCCGCAGGATGCGGCCCCGGTCATGACGTTGACGGCCACGGCCATATGCGTGAACTCCTCCTTGTCGTATCCAACGACCTGAGCCGGATCGATTCCGGCCTGGCGCAGATGGTAATCAAGCAGGATGCGCGTGCCGGCCCCGCGCTGACGGTTGATGAAACGCACGTCCGAACGGGCCAGATCCTGAACCGAGCGGATGCCAAGCGGGTTGCCCCGGGCCACGATCAGGCCCTGATGCCGGATGGCCAGATTGACGCACCCGACGTTTTCCGTCGGCAGGTACTTGCTGAAAAAAGGAAAGTTGAAATCGCCGCTGACCTCGTCGAAAAGGTGGGTCCCGGCCATGAGCGCGGATTTGGACCGAAGCGCCGTCAACCCGCCCATGGAGCCGACATGGCTGGAGGCGATGCGCACCGGCCGGGACAGGCCCATCAGCTCATTGCCGAGCACGTCCAGGATGTTGTCGTGACTGCCGACAATGACCAGAGTCTGATCCAGCTCGGCTTCCGGCACCAGCAGTTCGGCCGTGACCGTGGTCCCGGCCTCGACGCCCTCGCTGTTGACCGCCACCCGGGTCAGGCCCTGGGCCCGGATAAGGGTGGTCAGCATGCCCGCGCCCCGACCAAGAGGGGTGGCCACAAGCTTTTGGCCGACGCGGCCGATGGCCAGGCGCACCAGCTCTTCCGTGCCCAGCTTGGACGGCACCTTGCGGGCCAACTCGACCTGAGCCTTTGGCCGGACCGGAACGGGCTTACGCGACAACCAGGCCATGATCGGCGTCAGCAGCTCCTCGAAACAGACCACGGCCGAAACCGGATATCCGGGCGCTCCGACCACCAATTTGCCGTCAACAACGCCCAGGATGGACGGTTTGCCGGGCATGAGGTCAATGCCGTGCACCAGGACCCGGCCGAGCTTGTCGATGATGCTCCGTGAAAAATCCTTGGACCCGGCCGATGATCCGGCCCCGACCACGACGATCTGCGCCGGTCCGGCCACGGCCTGTTGCACGGCCGCAGTCAGGGCCTCCTCGTTGTCCGGAACCGGCTCCATGCGCTCGAACAAACAGCCCTGTCCCGCGGCCAGCCCGGCAAAGACCTGGGAATTGCTCTCAATGACCTGGCCGGGAGCCGGATTCGGCCGGCAGGTGAAGTCCAGCACCTCGTCGCCGGTGGGAATGAAAACCATGCGCAGCTGCTGCCAAACCGGCACGTCCCAGATGCCGGCGCTGAGCAGCCCGCCGATATCGTAGGGCGACAACTGCCGGTTCTGCGGCAGCAGCAGTTCCGTGGCGACAATATCCTCGCCGATGCGGCGGACATGCTGCATGGGAAACACCGGGGTCTCGATCTCGATGGCCTCGTCCGTGTCGCGCACGACCTTTTCGATCATCAAGACCGCGTCCATGCCATCCGGCAAGGGATGACCCGTGTTGACGGCCACGCACTGGCTGTTCTTGGCCAGACAGACAGGACGGCCCTCGCGGGCGGTAAAGGTCGAGGCGGCCCGCACCGCGTAGCCGTCCATGGCCGCGCTGTGAAAGGTCGGCGAGGAGCAGACCGCGTAC
Organism: uncultured Desulfovibrionaceae bacterium; assembly: GCA_964651415.1. Lineage (GTDB taxonomy): Bacteria > Desulfobacterota > Desulfovibrionia > Desulfovibrionales > Desulfomicrobiaceae > Desulfomicrobium. The sequence continues at coordinate 12,522 of CAZYZA010000054.1, read as the reverse complement.
ACGGCCGCCGCCGTAACCCGGCCGCAGGCCTGGTGGGCGGGAATGGTTTCCGGCCCGACCAGTTGGTTTCGGTCCAGGGCGTTCATGGCCAGCGCAACGGCTTCGGCCACGGGAACGGTGGTCAGATAGACATTTCGGTTCTGCATTGAGGATTCCTTGTGGTTACAAAATCCAGACCGCCACCGGCTGACCGGCGGTCATGCCTTCCACGGCCGCATCAAGACGGATCAGGCCGTCGGCATCCAGCATGGTCCGCAGCAGGCCGGATTTGCCCAGACGGGGCACGGCCACCAACTGACCGTCACGAGTCTCCAGCCTGACCCGGACATAGTCCTCGCGGCCGGGCTTGGACGAGACATTGGCCCCGAGCACGGCCAAGCGGGTCAGACGCCGGCCAGGGTCAAAGGCGTTTGGCAGACCGCCCAGATGTCGCACCAGGGGTTGACCGAAAACCAGCATGACCACCTGGGCCGAGGTAACCTGCCCGGGCAGGCCCATGACCGGTTTGCCGCCGACACGGGCCAGAATGGTCGGCTTGCCGGGGCTGATGGACACGCCATGGGCCAGGATTTCGCTGTCGTCCAACGACTCCAGCACCTCGATGGTCAGATCCCGCGTGCCGATGGAGCTGCCGCCGGAAATGAAGACCGCGTCATTTGCGTCCAAGGCCTGGGCCAACGCGGCGCGCAGTGCCTCCCGCTCATCAGGAATCAGACCGTAATTGACGGCCTTGGCCCCGGCCTGGCGCAAAAGTCCGGCCAAGGCGTGGGAGTTGACGTCGCGCACCTGTCCGGGCCGGGGAAAATCCTCCACCGGCACCAGTTCGTCGCCGGTGGAGATGACCGCGCAAGAGGGACGACTATAGACGGAAACCCAGACCTGGCCCAGGGCGGCCAGCAAACCCACTTCCTGCGGCCGCAAGCGGGTGCCGGTCCGCAGAGCGATCTCGCCGGCGGCCACGTCCTCACCCCGGAGCATGACGTTTTCGCCGGGGGTGACGCTCCGGCGGATTTCCACCGTGGTCGGGCCGAGCATCTGGGTGTGCTCGACCATCAGCACCGCGTCGGCCCCGGGCGGCAGGGTTCCGCCGGTGGCAATGCCCGTGCATTCTCCGGGTCCCACCGGTCGGGTGACGATTTCATCAATGGCCGCGCTGTGCAGCAGCTCCACGTAAGCCGGGTTGCCTTCGCTCGCGCCAAAGGTGTCGGCCGCGCGCACCGCGTAGCCGTCCATGCAGGAACGATCCACGGCCGGGATGTTCTCCGGGGCGACAACGTCGCTGGCCAGAATCCGGTCCAGACAGACGTCAAGGCCAGTCGTCAGCTCATCGACCGGGTCAAACGCGGCCAGCAGTTCGCAGAAACGTTGTGGAGAAATGACGCGAAAAAAACCGTGATCCATGCCTACTCCGACTTGAGGGTGGAAATTTTGCTTTCGGGATAGGCTTCGGCGTAAAACAGGACATTCTCGCCGAAAATATCCTGAGCCTTGCTCTGGGCAAAGGCCTCTATTTCGTCCTGCAGCTGCAGAAACTGCCGCGCCAGCTGTCGGCCCACCGGAGTCAGCTCGTAACGCTGCCCCTTGCCCTTGACCTTCTGGACCAGCGGTTTGCCGATGCTCTCTTCAGCCGCCTTGAGCTTGCCCCAGGCCGCACGGTAGGACATTTTCATATCCGTGGCCGCCTGCCGCAGCGAACCATGTTGCTCGATTTTCTCCAGCAACAACGCCCGACCGATGCCGAGGAATATTTTTTCATCGCGCTCGAACCAGAGGTGCAACCTCATGGTCAATGTTTCCTTGTGGGCGGTCTCGGTCATGATCGTAGCCTCCGATTTGAAGGTAATGCATTGAAAATTAAAACAGAGACGCTGTAAATCAAAGCCGGACACAAAACAAGCGTTGTGACGTGAGAACAGACATGATAAGCGCAGTTGCTGTTTTGACCCGCACCCGTTCCTTTATCCTCGGAGACGTATCATGCTTGAAGCCGCGAAAGCTCTGGAACTGCTCAAAAAACGCATCGACTCCTGTCGGAAGCGGGAATTTCTGCCCGCAGAGCTGGTCGATCTGGTTGAAAAAATCTACACCCTGCAACTGGAGGCCAGAGACCGGGCCCGGATCTCCATCCAGGATCTGTCCACAGCCGACGCCATGCAGCGCAGTCAGGGCGCGCCACTGGTGGAACGGTCGAATTTTCCCTTTGACCACTCTCAGGCCGAAGCGCTTTTTCATCAGTTCCTGGACATCGCAGCGGGCAGCATTGCGTCCTTGAGCGAAGCTTCAAAGCTGATCGCCAGCTCCTTGCAGGACGGCTCGCTCGATCTGGCCCGGGCCATGCAGGCCCACCGCGACGGCAACGAGGCCTTTTTCGCCCAGTGGGCCGAAACCACGAGCACAGCGCCGCGCCTTTTGCCCATGCTGGTTCAGGCCGCCATGACTCCTTCTCTGGAAAAGGCCGCCGAAATGTTGGGAACCTCGGTCAACCTCAAGGAATCGTGGGCCCATGGACACTGTCCCCTCTGCGGCAGCATGCCCATCATGACCGACCTGCGGGAAAAAGAGGGCTTCCGCTACAACACCTGCGGCTTTTGCCATGCCGAATATCACGCCCCGCGCCTGCAGTGCCCGTACTGTCTGGAAAACGACACGGCCAAGCTGGAATACTACGATGCGGCTGAAGAACCGGGCCTGCGCATCAACGCCTGCAAATCATGCAAGATGTACATCAAGCAGACGGATTTCCGCGCCATGGACCGCAAGTCCCTGCCCCTGATCGACGACCTGGAGTCCCTGGGACTTGATATCGCGGCCAGGGAGAAAAAACTCAAGCGTCCCACCCTTTCGGCCTGGGGATTCTGACCACCAGCGGGCGGTTTCAGACCGCCCGCGTCATCTTGGAGACAGGGCAGTGCTATGATCGGACTGGTGCTCGCCGGAGGCAAATCAACCCGGCTCGGACAGGACAAAACCGCCGTCGTCCACCAGGGACAAACCCTGTTGGAGCGATCGGCGGCCCTGCTTGGTCGCCACTGCGACCAGGTGTTCATCTCCTGCCGTTATCCGGAAGGCGTGCCCACCGGGCTGGCCGCCATCGTTGATCAGACCGACCGCATTGGCCCGGCCGGCGGCATCATCACCGCCCTGCGCACCCTGGGCGGACCGATTTTCGCCCTGGCTTGCGACCTGCCGTTCATGCAGGACCGACTCATCGCCCGCTTGCTGGCCGCTCGCCACGCCAGGCCCGATCACTGCGTCATGACCACCTGGCAACAACCCGAGTCCGGATTTATCGAGGCTCTGGTTGCCATCTACGAAACCGAGGCCCTGCCTTTTCTCGAAGCCGGCGTCGCTGCCGGACAATTTAAGCTGAGCCGCATGGTGCCGGCAGAACTTCGCCACTGCGTGCTGTATGACAAAGAGGATGAAAAATTCTTTTTTAACGTGAACTATCCCCAGGATCTGGACAAGCTCACTGCGAACCTGAAGCAGACTGACTCTTTCTGACAAAAAGCACTGTTCCCACTCCCGGCATGTCCATCCGAAGCCCCCGGCTCTCAACCTGCCCCTCGACCACTCCGCCTTCCCGGGTGTGAATCAGCAAAAGGCCGCCCCGCTCCCGCCACAAAAAAGGCATGGTCTCTCCGGAAACTTCCCATTTGCCGCTGCCGTCATCGGCCAAGGTCATGACAATGCGCACCTGGCCGCTCATACCTTGATGAACAGCCTCATACCCTCCGGCCAGATCAGCCGGCCGGGAACAACCTGTCAGGACGACCAAAATCAGAGCCAAGAGTCCTATTCGCATAGCCCAAGCTCCTCGGGTTTGAGCATAAACAGCCTGTCCAGATGGACCCAGGCGTCGTAAAAAAACACGTGCAACCCCATGCCCAGCCAGGCGAGGTCGCGCAGCACCGTCCACCAGGAGATGGGATCGCCGGTGCTCTGGAAGCAGCCGCAGCCGATGGGCGTGTCCTGAAGCAGGGCAACAATGATGGCCAGAATGAACATGATCAGCATCAGGCAGATCAGCACGCTGGCGGCCCGCACCCGCACCCCGGCCAGCAGGAACAGACCGCTGATCAGCTCCAGCCACGGCATGACAAGGGCCATGGGATTGAGCAGAGGTTGGGGGACAAGAAGATAGGACGCGATGTTGTCGGCGAATTCCGCCGGAAAGTTGATCTTGTGCAGGCTGGCATATATGAAAACAGCCGCCAGATAGAGCCGGAAAATCAGGGCCAGTCCCGGATGCGTCAGGTATTTCAGACAGGCGTGGATCATTTTTCACTCCCGGCATGGATCAGACGGTCCGCATTTTCCAGAATGAACACCTCTTCATGATCCCGACGCACCAGCTTCTCGGCCACGATGCGGTCATAGTGGCGGCTTATGCTGCGGCCGTAGACCACAACGGCCCGCTCGGGGTCCTCCTGTGAAAGTTGCATCATGTACACCAGTTCAAAGAGCTGGGCCGGGATATTGACGGCTCCGGGAATGTGACCGCGATCAAAAAATTCCCTGGGACGGGCGTCAATGATCAATGCCTCATTTTCCTCAAGAAAAACCGGCAGAGCCTCGACGGAAATACGCGGAACGTCGGCGGCACGTTGCGGCTCGACCCAGGCAATGCCACGGGGATTCTGCTGATTGAAAATCACGGCCATGACCAGGGTCAGGGCCAGGATGAGAATGAAATCCACTATTCGCGGCCGGGTCAGGCTTTCGGTTTTACGATGGATCACGGCAGCCACACGCCGCCCGGCGGCCTCCAGCACGCTGATCCGGTCCCGGGCGCGGGTCAGCTCGGCAATGGTTTGGCGCAAGGCCTCATTCTGTCGCTCCAGATCCTGGTTCAGACCGGAAATGGTGGCAAAGGAGTCGGCATTTTTCAGATACATGACCGCCTGGGAAACAAAGGCGTGCATGACCTGATCCTCCTCATCCGGAGCAGCGGCAAACCGTGGGCCGAGCACCAGCGCCCCATACAGATTTTCCCGCAAAATAAACAAGAAGCCGTAAGCGGGCGTAAATCCCAGCGGCAATTCCTCCAAGGGCATGAGACTCGCCACAGGCTCGACCTGCAGGGGCTCAAGATGCTTTTGCCGCGCCCCGGCCAGACAGAGAAACATAAGCCGATCCACATCGTTGCCGGATAATTCCGGCCCATCCGCCCCTTTGGACTGCTGAAAAATGCGGCCCGTTGTCCGGTCGTGAAGGACCAGCGTCCCCTGGGTGCAGCCGAAATGACCGAGCACCGTCAACAAGCAGCTCTCCATGACTTCGGCCAGATCGACCTTGATCAGTTCGCGGGACAAATCACGCAGGGCGTGGAGGTGAAAGACCTGGCGATCCAGAAGATCGTTCTGCTTGATCAGTTCGGCGTTGAGCAGCTCTACGCGGGCGGCAAAAAGGGAAAAGTCGAGGCTGGTCTGAAAAAGAGCGCCAAGTCCGGACAAGAGCTGATGATCGGATTCGTCGTACGCCCGCCCGCTCAGTCCGGACAAGAGGCCGATGACGCCACTGCGGTCGGCGTCAAGCGGACAGACCATGATCAGCTCCAGACCGGAGTCGTCCTGATCCGGAGGCAGAAAAAAAGAACGGTCGGATTCGGACGCGGCGGACCGAAGCCGTCCGTGCAATCCGGCATCCAGAAACAAGGGGTCAATCTGGCCGGAAATGGCCGAAAACACGAACCCATTCCGGTCCAACACGGCCGCGAACCCGCCTCTGGCCCCAAGTCCGCCCTGCGCCGACAACAGAAACATCTCCAGAATCCTTTGCGGATGCCTGGCCCGGCTGAGTTCGGCGGCGGTATCCGCCAGAATCTGAAACTGGTAGGCGCAGCGTCCGGCCTCGTCGGCTTTGGAATCCATGAAGATTTCCCGGCCTAATCCAGCAGGCTCTTGATCTGCTGATAAAGGCCGTCAATATCCTCAACCACCCCCAGATGGGCGTAGACAATGGTGCCGTCGGGCCGGAAAACCATGGTGTACGGAGTCAGCGGCTCGCCCAGCACCTTATGGGCGGCGTAGTCCGGGTCGCTGACCACCGGAAACAGGTATTGTCCCGTACCAAGCAGCTTGCGGACCTCGGCATCCGTTCCACCGGCGGCCAAGCCGAACATGGTCACCCGGCCCTTGTACTTGCCCCGGTTCAGGCGGTTGAACAAGGTCTGAAAGCCCGGAGCCTGCTTGACGCACTGGGCGCAGTACACGCCGATGACCTCCAGCAGAATCAGGTCTCCCGGCAGGTCGGTCAGGGCGAAGCTGTCACGGTCGACCACGCCGAGAGCAAGCCGACCGGCCTCGTCCTGAGGAACCGGCAGGGTCAGGGCCGGCATGGATTGACCAACGCCCGGAGGTGACGCCATGGCCGAAAGGGGCGAGAGCAGACAGAACAGCACAACCAAACGAATGAACAGGGACATGTTTCCTCCGTGCCGGCAGCGGCGTTTCAGGCGCAGGCCTGCTCCAGGCTGTCGAAAATCTTGACCATGCGACTAAGACCGACAATGCCGAAAACCTTGCGGAAATTTTCCGACAGCCCGGCCATGACGATTTCGACACCGTCCTTTTCTCCCTCCAGCACCAATTGGGTCAAGATAGCGATACCGGCACCATTGACCGAAGTGTTGGGATCAAAATGCATGACCACCCGACGCGTCTTGGACGCCAGGGCCTTGGCGTAGGCTTCGCGCAGGTAGGGTTCGCTGTGGGAACTGACGCTGCCCTGAATTTCGATGACCAGGGCCCGACCCTGCTCGCGGACGCTGACTTCGTTCTGTCTGCTCTTGGCCAGCTTGAGGCGTTCCCTGGCCCGCGACAACCCCTGCTCCAAAGTCTGGCGTTGGATGGGCTTGTTGATGAAATCAGCCGCATCCAGATTGAGGGCCTGAATGGCCAGATCCATGTCGCCGTGACCGGTGATGACGATGACCTCCGTGGTCGGGGAGCGCTTCTTGATCTCCTGCAAAACCTCAATGCCGTCCATGCCGGGCATCTTGATGTCGGTCAGGACAATATCGGGTTTTTCCCGGTCAAAAACCTCCAATCCCTCCTCGCCGGATTCGGCGGTCAGGATGTCAAAGCCGTAGACATCAAGGAAGAGGCGAAACATCTTGAGTGTCGGCTTTTCATCGTCAATGACCAGTATCTTTTCTTGCGCCATATGCCTATCCTGCTGGTTTGCATCCGGAACAACGGGCCGGATCAGTTTGTCAGGTCTGTGAAACAATTCATTCCGACGATGGGAAACTGAGAATAAATGTTGTCCCCTCTCCCGGTCGGCTGTCAATAGTAATGGTCCCGCCATAGTCCCGGACAATGCCGTAGGTGATGGCCAACCCCAGCCCCATACCCTTGCCGGTCTGCTTGGTGGTGAAGAACGGCTCGAAGATCTTGTTGCGCACGGTATCCGCAATTCCGGGGCCGTTGTCGGCAAAAGAGGCAAAGACCCGGCCGTCCTGGGCATAGGTCCGGACCAGGATATCGCCCCACATGCCCGGCTCGGTGTCCATTTTTTCCTGAATGGCGTCGCGGGCGTTGTTGAGCAGGTTGAAAAAGACCTGCTGCAAACGGTTGTTGTGGCCCTTGATGATCGGCAGCCCCTCGGCCAGTTCCAAACGGATGGTGATGCGCTGGATGGAAAACTGCCGTCCGATGATCGACAGCACCCCGCGGATGGGTTCGTTCATGTCGACCCGTTCCATGACCAGCCCGGATTTTTTGCCAAAGGCCCGGAGGTTGTTGATGATGTCCGTGGCCCGATCAACCTGCTGGCTGATCTCGGTGGCCATGTCGCGGATCTGATTCTCGGTGACCTGACGGTTCTGCTCAATGAGCAGGTTCAGGTATTCGCTGCCCATCTTGATGGCGTTGAGCGGCTGGTTGATTTCATGGGCAATGCCGGCGCTCATCTCGCCCAGGGTCTTCATTTTGGCCGCCTGCACCAGCTGGGCGTCCTTTTCCATCATTTCCGTAATGTCGGTCACGGCGACAATAATGGCGTGGGTTCCGCCGTAACTGATGGGACAGGCGTGCATGTTGACGTAAAACGGCCGGTCACCTTTCTTGTAATGCAGAATCTTGGGATAGTAGACGCAGCCGCTGTGGGTCCGGGATTCGTCCAGGGTGGCCAGGCACTCGCGGATCTGGTCGTGCCCGAGCTTCATGAAGGACAGACCGAGCAACTCGCCCTTCGAGTATTCATACAGCTCCTCGGCCCTGGGGTTGGCGTCGAGGATCAGCTCCGTGTTGCAGTCGACGACAAAGATCGGGTCCGGCCCGGAATCGAACAGGGAGCGGTATTTCATCTCCGATTCCTGCAGCCGCTTGCGGTAGAGGCGGATGGACCAGACCATGCTCATGAACGAATCGGCCAGCTGGATGACTTCGTCCCCTTCCCGCTTGCGGTAGAACAGACAGGTCGCGCAGACCTGCCCGGTCTTGCCCTTGGCTTTCAGGGACTTGCGGCCCTGATCGTCGAAGTGCCAGCACGGCATGTTGGTATCCTTGTAGGCCGGGCAGTTGGTCACGGCCCAATCCAGACCCTCGCCCAGATCCAGATGCACGTCGAAATTGCCCCGGCTCAATTCGTCGGAGATATTGGTCAGACGGGTGATGGGGCTGGTGATGTAACGCGAGATGCGATGGCTGACATAAAAAATGATGACGATCACAGCGGAAATGAAACCCAGAAACATGAACCGCAGCTTGGCCACCAGCTTGTCGATGTGCTCCTTGCTCAGGCCGACGTGCACCGTGCCGATGCGGTACAAACCCTCGTTCATGGGCACGGCGATGTCATAGGAGGTCTGGTCGCCGTGTCCGACCAGACGAACGCTGTGCAGACCGCCTTCGGGCACCGGGTTGGCCAGACTGAGCGGGGCGGGAAAAGGCACGGTAAAGGTATGCGACAGGACCTGCTCGCTGCGATCAAGGACAAAGATGTAATTGATCATGTGCTGACGCTCGCGCAGACGGGCCTCCTCGAAAATCAGGCTGAGCAGTTCCGGATAGTTCTTGTCGAGGACAAAGCCGCCGCCGCGCTCGGCTATGGAGTGGGCCACGGCAATGCCGCGCAGCTCCAGCTCCTTGGTCAGGCCGGAAATGAGAATCCAGCGCGCCAGCAAGGCAATGGTCACGCTGATGATCAGGATGACGGCCAGGATGGAAACAAAGATTTTGTTCTTGAGGGAAATGCGGGCGTAAGGTTTCATTGCTCACCTCCCACTGCCAGATCGGCCCAATTGTCGAGCAGGATGAAACGGCCGTCGTGCAGGCGGGTGAAGTAGACCTTGTCCATGCCCTGATGGTCGTTGGGACCGAAGGTCAGGCGGACGTCGCCGCCCAGGGAAAAATCGGTCATGGAGGCAATGGCGGTCAGGAAAGACTCACGGGTCAGATTGCGTCCCCCACGGCGCAGCCCTTCGACCAGCACCTTGGCATTGATGTATCCCTCAAAGCCGACGAAGTTCGGCTCTTCGTTCGGATAGTACTGCTCCAAGAGGCGGACGAACTCTTCGGCGCTCTCAGCCACGCTGCCGTCGCGCTTGATGGGCGGCGGCACCACTTGAGACATGACAATGTCCACCCCGTTGGTGTCGGTCTGCAGCAGGTTTCGCGACAACTCCTTGGCCCCGACAAAGGAAACCATGTAGAAAATCGGCGAATACTCGACCTCCAGCGATTTGCGGATAAAATTGGCGCACGGATCCGAGGTGCCGATCATGAACACGGCTTCAGCTCCGGACTCCCTGATTTTCTCCAGACCTTCGCGGATGTCGTGGGTGCCGCGCACGTAACTGCCCCTGGCCACGGGTTCGAGGCCAAACCGCTTCAGGGCCAGTTCGGTGCCGGTCAGGCCGTCAAAGCCAAAGGCGTCATACTGATAAAAAACCGCAATGCGGGTCAGCCCCAGATCCCGGACCATGTGCTCCACCGCCGCGTCCGTCTCCTGATAGTAGGAGGCCCGCACGTTGATCAGATACGGCGTAAACGGCTCACGCAAGGCATTGGCGCCGGTGAACATGCCCAGCAGCGGCACGCCCGTTTCCTCCACCAGAGGCAGGATTTTGACCGTGGTCGGCGTGCCGACGTAACAGAACAGGCCGAAAACCTGGTCCTCGATCAGAAAGCGCTGGGTGTTGTCGAGGCATTTGGGCGGGTCGTAGGAGTCGTCGCGGGTGATGACCCGGATGGTGCGGCCGTGCACTCCCCCCTGACTGTTGATATGATTGATGTAGCTCATGGCTCCGCGCAGGGTTTCCTGACCCAGATAGCCGGCGTGTCCCTGCAGGGCCATGGACGAGCCGAAAACCACTTCCTGATCCGTCACGCCAAGCCCCACCTGAGCCTGAGGAATCTGCACCTCGGCGTCCTGACAAGCGCCAAGAGCCATTGTCCACACGCAAAGAACCGCGATCCATACGCCCTGTATTCGCACTTCGGCCTCCTGAAATATGCTGCGCTTTACGCCCTGATAACGAAAAGGCGGTTCATGCGCCACACAAACCATGCCTGTTGCCACCTGCCTGCAAAGCAACTAAGTTGGTGCCAACTTGTGAGTTTTAACTAAGATGCAATAGAGAATTGTATCATGTTTGACATAATCCATCCTAGACAAATCAAGCCTAAACGAGATCGTTCAATATTCGCACAACATACATAATACTTAAATGTTTGCACAGAGAAATACTGACAATGGACCTTCAATCATTTGAAAAAATAGTTAAAAATGAAAATTCTGCAAAAAAATTTTTGCTGCAATTTTGCTGGAAAAACCATCAAAGAATCTGCCCCAAATGTCGGACCAGAAAGCTCTACTCGCTACATAGCGGACGCCGCCGCTGCGCCCGCTGCGCCTATACGTTTCACGACTTCAGTCAGCGGTTCATCAACAACGGAAATCTATCCGCCCAGCAGTGGTTGCGCGTCATCAAGCTCTTTGAACTGGAAGTCCCCACCGGGCGTATGGCCGAACAACTCGGCATTACCTACAACACGGCCTACAAGTCCGTGACCACCCTGCGCATGGCCATTCTGGCCCACTCCCTCGACGCCCGGCTCATCTTCAGATCCATCGAAGGCCTGGAATTTTCCAAGTCCGGCAAGTTTCACCTCGACATGAGTTCAAAATCCAGCCGGCGCATGCCGGTTTTCGGCATTGTCGAGCGCGGCCCGCATGTTTTTGCCGACCTCATTCCCGAGCTGGACGGAGACAGCATCATCCATTTCAAAATGAACTTTCACCTCAAGACGGCCAGTCTGGGAAAAATCATCTATACCGACAAGTTCAAGCAATACTCGGCCCTCTTGGTCGGAGGCAGCCACCTGTCCTCGACCTGTAATATCAAGCACCAGGACAAGGGCCTTTTCATTGATTCATCCAAAGGGTTCTGGTCTTTTTCCAAAGATTGGTTCAGACGGCTCAAAGGCATCTCTCCACGAAATTTTCCCTTATACATCAAAGAGTTGGAATTCCGTTACAACCACAAAAACCAGGACATCTTTCCTGTTCTGGCCGAATACCTCTGCGCCAGGGTGCCGGAGTTTGAGGATTAAGCATCTTCTTGTCTTTCTTTCTTGTGTTCCTGCATAGACGAAATCATGGAAATACCGGGAAACTCATCGACACACTCAGGGCTTGGCATCGGATCAAAACCCGACACTCACCGGAGCGGACTCCCGTTTTCCGGACTGGGATTTGACCTGTCTTCGGTGCCGGGGGCAACGCTGGTCGTTGTCCATGAAAAACCCCTGAAGAAGACGGGGCCGGCGCCTCTGGTCGATACCCATTTCCCGGCGGGCAAGCTGCTCAACGTGCATCTTGGCCGGGAAATTCGTGGCAGATAACACCAGAAACATTGTCAGGAGGAAAGACATGAAGCTGGGAAGAAGAGAGTTCGTCAAACTCACGGCTGCGGCGACCGCAGTCACGGCCTTCGGAGGTCTGGGTTTTGACCTGACGCCGACCAAGGCGCACGCGCAGCTGCTGACCCTGCGCCAGGGCAAGGAAACCACATCGGTCTGTTGTTACTGTTCCGTGGGCTGTGGGCTCATCGTCACCACCGATGAAAAGACCAAACGGGCCATCAACATCGAAGGCGATCCCGACCACCCCATCAACGAAGGTGCCTTGTGCGCCAAAGGCGCGGCGACCTATCAGCTGGCCGAAAATCCCCGGCGCATCACCAAGGTGCAGTACCGAGCTCCCGGCAGCGACAAATGGGAAGAAAAGAGCTGGGACTGGGCCATCACCGAAATCGCCAAACGCGTGAAGAAAGTTCGCGACGAATCTTTTATTGGCCAGAACGCCAAGGGTCAGATCGTCAACCGGACCGATGGAATGGCCTCGGTTGGATCCGCAGCCATGGACAACGAGGAATGCTGGATCTACCAGGCATTCCTGCGCAGTCTGGGGCTGGTCTACATTGAACATCAGGCCCGTATTTGACACAGCGCAACTGTTGCGGCTCTGGCAGAGTCGTTCGGACGCGGCGCGATGACCAATCACTGGATCGAC
>CAZYZA010000053.1:0-23378 GCA_964651415.1 uncultured Desulfovibrionaceae bacterium | reverse complement strand
TTCGTGTTCTTCAGGGTCACGCCGGACCCGGAATTGTCGGGAATTTCAATGCTAAGTTGCTGGAATTTCATGTTTTGTACCGTTTATGTTTCGGGGTGTCGCATAGCGAAACATCGGGCCATTGGCGACCCCTGCCAGGCGGGATCGGGGAAAGGACCCACGACGGCCGCGCCGATGGTCACGCCGTCGCCGCCTGGCTGGCTTCGGCGTTGGCCTGCTGCTTCAAGCGCCGCGTCCGTCTGGCTCTGGCCGCCATGAGGATGGGGTGGGTCTTGGGCTTACGCTTAGGCTTACGCTCCGGTCTCGGTCTGACTGGCAGGTCTGCCCATGGGTTGACTCGCAGGCCGTCGAGTGGGTTGATCATGCGGCCCTCCCTTTGCGGACAGACCGCCTGTAGATGGCCATGCGACCACGGATCAGGTCCGCACAGTCCCGGATCTGGACTTCCAAGTCCTGGACTGTGGCCAGTGCTCCGCCGGGGTCAGTGGTCATCGTGTCGCGGCAGTATTGGACCAGCCAGTCCAGTTCGGCCACGGCTTCGGCTATGCCGTTTTGGAATTCTGCAAATGCGGGTGAATGAGTCATGTTCATGGCGCTTTCCTCTCGGGTTTGGGGTGACAGGTTGAGCATATCTTCAAGCCGTGGGCGCTGATCCAGTGGGCACGGTGCCCAAGTGGGCAGGTCCAAGGTTCCTCTTCGCTGGTGCTGCCCAAGTTTTCCAGGCTGCCCAAGTTGTCAGGGGGGTAAGTTGGGCGGCTGTAGCCCTTGGCGGCTCTTGGTTCGCCCAACTTGCCCAACCTGCCCAAGTTTTTTTTAATAGAAAAAGAAAAAAGGCATTCTTCCGGGGCCGGGGCCTCGGGCTCGCCCGTGCCTGGACGCGTTGCGTTTTCTTCTGTTTCCAGGTTGGGCAAGTTGGGCACGTTGGGCGAAGCCTTGCCATTCCTGGCTTCAGGCCGCCCAAGTTCTTCTTTTGGTGGGGTGGGCAAGTTGGGCAGGTTGGGCGAGGCCAAACTGTCCACCACTGCCCTGAGGCGGGCGAGGTCGATCATGGCGCGCCCTCCCCGGTGTCCGGAGCTATCCGCACCACATAGGCACGGGGGCGGCCCATGTCTGGCAGGGATATCTTTTGTTTCAGGGACTTGTCGTTTCGGACCAGCATCCCCGCGCGATCCAGAGCCTTCGCGGCCTGCACCGGGTCCCTCCCCGCGAAAATGACCAGCCACTGTTCATCTGTAAAAATGAACTGCTCTTCTCCGGCGGGCGTTGTCCGGCGGAATCCGGCCCGCTCTACGAGGCGGTCCAATGCGTGACCTGGCACGATGTCGTCTGCCCCAATGCCGATCCGCTGGAACCGCGATGCCCCATACCGCGCGACATATCCCCGGATGATGGCCACGGCCTGCATGTCTTCCCTGTCGCCTAGGCCGCCGCGCATGGCAAGCCACGTATTTAGGCAGGTTTGGGCCGCCTGTAGGCTCTCGCCCTCGGCCCACGGCACAAGCCCCACCTGGGCGGCTAGTTCTCCAGCCAGCCCTATCAGTGAGAACCGCTCCGCGACCCGCACCACCTGCCCAGATTCTGCGCCAGCGGTCCACGTCTGCGCGGTCTGTTGAATGAGCGGCCGCAGATTTCGCACCTCGGACAAATGCCCGATCAGATATGCTATCCACGCCCGCCCGAGTGTGCCGTAATGCTCGGCGCTGGCGGATTCGATAGCTTTGGCAAATTCCGAGGCCGTGGAGTGGCCATGCAGATCCTCCCATGCGCCCATGCCGTGCCCTGCGTCAGCGAGCACGTCCACCAGGCGCACTTCTTGTCCGGCGGTCAGTTCCAGCCCTATCTCGGCTAGGCGGTCCCTGGCGGTCCTCTCGCCCGTCGAAAACGCCATAATCGTCCACGCCTGCACGCGTTGGTTGCCGCCGGCTTTTGCGCCGCGAATCTTCCCCCTGCCGTTCATGAGCATGTAGATGACATCCCCCAAGATCTTTGGGTCAGCGCGATGGATTTCGTCGAGGGGGAGGAGCGTGTCTGCGTATGTCGTAGCCACATTTTCTATGCCGAATGCGGTGCCAGCCCAACCGAGTGCAGCCTGTGGAGGGCCGTACACGCTCCACGCCGCCTTTAGGGACGTGGTTTTCCCTGTTGATCCTGTGCCATAAAAATGCACGCAGCCGTTTTCCATTCCGACCAGCGACAGCAGCGGGCCAGCCAGGGCTGTGCTCACGGCCAGGGTCAGGCGGCTATTTCCCTGGCACCAAGTGCCTATGGTCTCCTGCCATACGGGCAGATCTCCAGCCACGCGGTATGGATTTTCCGTGCCCGCGTGTGGGATGATGATTTGCTCAGGAGACTGTCCGTAGGTCGCGTCCGGAAAAACAAAACAGGGGGGGTACCAGCCCGGACGCGGCACGCAGCGGGCACGGGCCACGGGGTCCACGATGCCCAGCAGTTGGGCCAGCAAGGCGCGGGCCTGTTTGCCCGGCGCGGGGATGTACCCGCCAGCGGACAGGGTGGCCCATATCTGCCGGGCGTCGGACAGCATGGCATAGGGCATGGACCACTTGTGCGCCACGCCGTCCGGGTCTACCCAGCCCAGTAACAGGCCCCATTCTTCGCTCTGACCGTCTCGGCTCCGGGCCAGGATGTCGAGGCGCGAGCCTAGCCGGATCGGCGGGAGGGGGTTCCCGTCCTTGTTTTGGCCGGGGGGCTGGAAAAAAAGACCCTCTTCACTCTGTAAATATCCCTCCGGCAGTTGCGTGGCCGTGGGGGTGGGTGCAGGGGCGGGGGTGTCTGTCGGGCTGCTGGCTGCTGGCTCCGGGGCTTTGGCGGCCAGGATGCGCTCGCGTGTGATGTCGGTGCCGTGCTCCGCCCACAGGTCCCAGAAATCAGCCTTGCGGCCAAGGCCAGGCAGGGCAACCAGGCCGCCCACGGCCCGCGCTGCCTCGGTGGCGTGCTGCACGCCGGGGTTATTCATTGCCGGGCCTCCTGGGGCCGGTCATCATCCGCCAAAAAAATGATGCTGGCCGCCGGCCCGGCCAAGCGCCGCACCACCTGCCCCACGGACAGCAGATTGCCCGCGTCCACGGCCATGACGCCGGGGCAGTCCATGGTCAGACATCCGGCGGCCACCGTGGCCAGACCCTCGCCTATCAGCACTCGCTCAGCGCCCCGGATCTGCCCCACTGGGAAGAAACAGCCCCGCTTCAGCCCTCCGGCCAGCAGATCCTTGCTGCCGTCACCGTTGATAGCCTGCAGAGTCCGGATGTCTCCGGCTTCATCATAAAGGGGGATCAGCAGAGCGTCCGACCATCCGCGTTGTGGCCAGCGGCCACGACGAACACGGTCAGGGAAGCGCAGTTTCTTTTTCTCGGCGTAAGGATGCCCGGCCAGATCCGCGCTGGCGGCCTGGTAGATGCTCCGCGCTTTTGTCGCGGCCTGTTCCCGCCTTTTGGCCTGTTCTGCGTCGCGGACTTGCCGGTCCCGTTCGACCCGGGCTTGCAGGATTGCCCGTTCCGAAGCAGTCATGGAGCTTTTGGCCTTGGCGGTCCAGGTCTCCACTTCGCCGGTGATATGATTCTGACACCATATGGATGGTGGATCATCCAGATGAATGATATAGGCCCCGTCACGCTTGCCAGGCTTCCCAGACACGGGACAGCGGGCGAGGCGGCCGTCTGTGACCGGATCGGCGATATCCAGGCCCATGCTGCCCGCGAAAGCCAGCATGGGCGCTAACACATCATTTTTGGGCGCGGGCGTGGTGTTTTTGGGGTTGTTAGGCGGGTCAGGATGCAGCATATGTCCTCTTAGTTGCTCGAAGTGCTCTGCGGCCCCGTCGGGTGACTGCCTCCAGGGTGCCCCGGTCCTCGCTCAGGGCCGGGGCTTTTTTGCGCTGTCACTTGTGTGCCTGGACGCGGCTGTCCGCCCATGCACACAATTCCTCTAACCGATAATAGACCCTCGCCCCGATGCGCAGATAGGCGGGGCCGCCGCCCTTACATCGCATCGTGTCCAGGTACGAGGGCCGGAGCCGCAAGATCCCGGCCGCGTCTCGCGGGCGGACCAGCCCGTCCGGGTATCGCCCGGCGTGGGCGGAATAGATCGCCTGTCCGATAGTGCCCAGTTCAGTGGTCATGACGCCCTCCCTGTCTGTGATTCGCTCAAATCATGCAGGCCCTGAAGTACGCGCTTGGCGGTGAACAGCCGGGACGTGGCCGTGGTGATGTGTGCGGCGATTTCGGTGTCGGGGCTCTGCTGGTGGGCGGTGATGGCCTCGTCACCGGCGACGTCCAGCAACTTCACCGCTACCTCAGCCCGCGTGGTCAGCCGCTGGATTTCGGCGCGGGCCTCGTCGAGATCGGCCCTGGCCTGCATGGCGGCCAGATCCATGTCTTCGGCGTTTTCGATAAAGTCCCGGATTATTTCACAGCAATAAACTGCGTCGACCTGAATTATGGCCGCCAGGTGCCGGGCCTCCGCCATGGTCATGCCGTCATCGGCCTCACCAAAATGGAAGAGTATACCCAGACTATTTTCCATTTTTTCGATTGCGTCAGAAATGTTCATGCGTCCCTCCTGGGGGGTGTAGAAATAATAATGTGTGGCGTGCCGGCCAGGATCAGGCCGCGCACGCGGGGGGCTGTGGGCTGCGTCAGCCGCTGCCAGATGGCCGGAGTCAGGGGCAGGGGTGCGGGGTGTCGGGGTTTCATGTTTCCTGCCTTGCGATGCGTTCTTTAGCGGCCAGGCACGACCAGTTGCCGAGGATTTTATTCACCTGACTTAATTCTTCCTGTGTGAGGTCGGCGAGGTCACCACTGGTCAGAGCGAGGTCCATGGCCTCGATCAGGGCCAAAGCGGCCGGCCGGGGGTAGCGGGGTGTTTGGGTTTTGTTTTTTGCGGCCATATCAGTCCCTCCTGTTTGCGGCGCTACGCCGTTGTTCCATCTTCAAGCAGCTGCCGGATGTCCCGGACTCTCCACGCGCTCGTTTTCCCGAGCTTCACGGGAGCCGGGAACCGGCCCTCTGCGACGCCCTGCCACCATGTGGATTTTTTGATCGGCAAGAGTGGTTCGATTTCTGACCATCTCAACAGCGCCTCCCCGGGCAATTCCGAAAAATCAATTCCCCTGACTTCAATCATGGTTCCTCCTGTTTTACTTTGCCCCTTTATGTATCGGTTTATTAGGACTTGTCCTATTTTTTCGATGCATACAAGTCAAGTCCTATTTTAATAGGATGTATTTTTTTAGGGAGATAATTATGCACACTCACGTAAAAAAGCTCATGGAAGCCAAAGGGATAACGATCAGAAGCTTAATGATGGAAACAGGGCTTTCAAACCAAACCATTCTTAACGCACGCAAATGCGAAAAGGATGATGAAAAAAAAACGGGCAATATCTGTAACTGCACTCTCGGCACCCTTGACCGTATTGCCCGTGCCCTCGGCGTGAGCGTCCATGATTTGTTCGACGATACCCCCGAGCAGACCGGCCAGCCCGAAAACAAAAACATCCTGCCGTGATTGCCCCGGCCAGACCGGGGAGTAACCGGCCATTCTTTTCCTTTTTTCGGCTGGTGCGTCAAAAAAGGAAAAATTCCACTGTTTGAGGGGTTTGAAGTTTTTTTTGGGATGGCAAGAGGTTTTTTGAGCATTGTATTTTTCGCTAAGCTGTTGAACATTCAGTTATAATCCCAAAACAACAACGCGGCCGCAGAAGAAAAAAACATTCCAAATTGCACTCTCCGCATGATCGCCCACGACATGTTCGACGATGACCCCGACCAGACCGGCCAGCCCGACAAAAAAAAGGCCTGTTCCGTATTCAGTCCGGAACAGGCCAGTAAATGCCAACTCTCAACACGTGGGCCAATGGCTTTTTTATAAGTTTTTACGAGGTGCGTTTTCCAAGGCTTTTGGACATTTGGACATTGTGCAAAGCAACAATATCCTGATTTTAAAGGCAAAGGCGTTCTTCAATGCAATAGGGAAACGGAGAAAGTGTTTTTATTTTAAACCATTAGAGGCTTTCTTGTTTTGGACATTTGGACATTGCCCAGAGGGGGCTATCTCAACAATTTCAGAATGTTGAATTTTTTGCCGTGGGCGTGCTGCTGCTATCCCTTTCAGGACTTTTTTCCCAAAATTCAGGCGGTCCATAAGCCGCCGTGTGTAGCTATCCACGAAACCCCGCGTTGTGTTCCTTCGGCACAGAGGCTGCTCAAGGCAATCTTGCCATAAGAATTCAACCAGCTCAAAGAACCCACCTGTAAAATATTTCTGCCCGTCGTAGCTCGTTTCAAATATCCCTTCAGCCAAAGAGGGCATGAGTTCATAATCAGGCTCTCTCTTTTCTAAAAATGCACAGGCTTCCTCGTAGATGCACGCCAGGCCATGAAAGAATTGATTTTCAGGGGAGTCTGATTTCCGATTATTGGCTGATTTTTTTAGTTTTTCTATGGCCTTGTTGCACAACAGAGAAGCGGCATACGAACCATTTGAAATCTGTTCAAGAGCATCTCCAAGCCCTTCGTCATCATACCACCGATGTAAAACGGGCTCGTTCCACAGGGCTTCGGTAAGCGACTCCGTTATTGAAATAATGGCTTCGAGGCGCTTGATATCCTCTTCAATCTTGAGCCCAAGGCTGATGTTGCTTTGGCGCTCCTGATACATGTTGCAAACTTCGATAATGTCGTTTGTCCATTTAGGTTTGCATAATTGGGAAAACAGTCTGCTCTCGCGAGCCTTTGTTTTTAATCCTGACTTAATTCTTTCAACAAGAAACATTATCGCCTCTTTTTCGTAGTCCGTCCAAATAATCCGCCCACACCTACATCATCCGCCGGCGCTTACCTCGCTGCCTCGGAAGGTGCGAAGTCTATCACCAGCTCCGATCCCGTGGCCCTGGCATAGCGTCTCAGGATATCCAGACTGATATTTGATCCACTCTCAATCTTCGCCACCCTGGGCTGACTGATCCCCATGGACCGCGCCACGTCTGCCTGACTCATACCGGCCCGCTTTCTGGCCAGGATCATCTTTTTGATGAAGGCAAATTCATCCTCAAGCGCCTCGTATTCCCGCGCGTATTCGGGATCTTCCTTCATTTTCCGTTCATGAATTTTCTTTGCTTCGATCATTCTCGAACTCCTTGAAACGCTTGAGGGCCAAGCGAATTTCGTTCGCGGGCGTCTTTTGTGTTTTTTTGATGAAAAACCGGACAATGAAGACCCGTTTGCCCGTGATCACGACATAGAGGCCCCGCGCGATGCCGTCACGGCCCTTGGCCCGCAGCTCCCATAATGGCCCTTGGATATGTCGGGCATGAGGCATGGTCAGGGCGGTCTGCCCCATTTCTTCCACCAGATCGAACAGGCGCTGGAATCTGGCCTGGATATCCTTGGGCAGGCTGTCCAGCTCTTCCAGGGCTTCATGCTGAACGAGAACGGTCCACGTATTCATAAAATAACCCCTGCATTATGATTTGTAAACCGGGCCGGTTTTCAGCTGGTCCAAATAATCCGACCACGCCTGCATCATCCGCCGGCGCTCTTCCAGGAATTCCGCCTTGTTGTATGTGGCCCGTATCTTGTTTTGCTCTGTGTGGGCAAGCTGCCGTTCGATGGCATCCGATGACCAGCCCTGCTCATTCAAAAGAGTGCTGGCCATGTGCCTGAATCCATGCGGGACAATATCGTCATTGGTATAGCCCAGACGGCGCAAGGCGCTGCGGACCGTGTTTTCACTCATGGGGCCGCCGGAGTTGCCCCGCGCCGGAAACACGTAGCGGCTCCGCCCGGACAGGGCGTGGGTCTCTTTCAGGATCTGGACGGCCTGCAGGGACAGGGGCGTGATATGGTCCGGCCGCTTGCGGTTTTTCTGCCCTTTCATTTTTTCGCCGCCGATCCTCCAAACCGCGCTGGCCAGGTCAATGTCCGCCCATTCCGCTTTCCGCAAATTGCCAGGCCGCAAAAACACAATGGGCGAAAGCCGAAGGGCCTGCCGGGTGATGAAAAAGCCGGGGTAATCGTCCATGTCCCGCAGGAGCTTACCGAGTCTGGTCGGATCCACGATGGTTGGAAAATTTCGGGGCACAGGTGTGGCAATGGCTCCGCGCAGATCGGCCGTAATGTCGCGTTGCGCCCGGCCCGTGGCCACGGCGTAGCGCCAGACCTGACCGCAGATCTGCTTGGTTCTCCGGGCAAGCTCCAAATGGCCCCGCGCTTCAATACGTCGCAAGCAGGCCAGCAGCTCCGGCGGTTCGATATCCTTGATGGCGCGGGGACCGATCATCGAAAAGACATTGGTCTCCAAGCGGTAAATGACCGTGACGGCGTGCTCCGCAGTCCATTGATGCTTGAATTTCTCAAACCATTCACGGCCGATTATTTCCACCGTCTCCGTGCTCTGCGCCTTGATTTCAGCCTTGCGGGCCTTGCGCTCTTCCGATGGGTCAACGCCGTCCAGGAGCAGCAAGCGGGCCTCCCTCGCCTTGTCCCTGGCATCCTTGAGGCTCACGTCTGGATATTGGCCAAGTGAAAACCGCTTTTCCTTGTAGCGGACGACGTACTTGAAGCGCCACAGCTTGGACCCGGCCGTGACCTCCAGATAAAGGCCGTTTCCATCATAGAGCTTGTAACTTTTGCGGCCGTCCGCAGGGGGCAACGCGGCCTTGATCTGGGCATTGTTGAGCATGGCAAAGTCTCCTGGATTGTGTTAGATCCAAACCATGTTGCCCCGCCAAAACAGCCCAAAATGCATGGGATTGGTGAACCCACGTCCCTCGGGGCAACTTGTCCGGAAAAATGACCACAAAAAAAATGGTTGCCCCGACTATTGCCCCGACAAAAACTGGATTGCAAAGAAATGGATGCAAACAAACTGAACCAAAGAAAAGCAAAAACCCCTGTTTTCCTTGGATAATGGCAAGCAGGGGTTTGGCTTGGTATATGAAATGACGGAGGCGTTGGCCCGCAAACCCACATCCCCGATATCGAACCCGAAATAAACATGCGAAAAGCCGTATCTTCTCTGCAGGTCAAGTTCGTCGCCGCGATCATTGTCCTTGTCGTGCCCATGCTCGGCATCATTTTTCTGTGGCAGGGCGTGACGGAAGAACGTCAGGCCTGGTCCCAGATGATCACCCAGGCCCGGGTCCTGACGCAGCAGATCATTCTGACGCGCCAATGGATTTCGGACAGCCAAGGGGTCTACATACAGCGTGACGGCACCGGAGCCCGCAGCGGATCGACATTTTACACCGATGTCATCCTCTCGGAACGGGGCGAGCTGCAGCGCTTCACCCCGTCCATGGTCACCAAGCAGCTGTCGATCTATTCCTTTGGCCAGAACCTGTACCGCTTTCGCCTCGCGGGGCTGAGCCCCATGAATCCGGAAAACACGCCGACCCCTTTTGAAATGGAGGCCATCCAGCGCTTCATCCACGACAAAACGACCGAGCACTTCACCCTGGCCCGTCACGAAGGACAGGCGCTGTTTCAGTACTCCGCACCGCTCTATGTCGACCAGACATGTCTGTCCTGCCACAAAGATTACACCAGCGGCACCGTCAGCGGCTGCCTGAGCATCTATTTACCGGCCCAGCATGTTCTAAACGACCTGCGCCGGGGAAAAATCCAGCTTTTTTCCTCAGCCCTGGCGCTGATCGTTCTGACCGTCCTGACTCTGTACTATCTTGTCCGCAAGCTGGTCGTCGTGCCGGTCAACACCCTGGAGCGCACGGCGGAACAGATCAGCCGCGGCGAATTCTGCCACGACATCAGCATCCGAAGCGGCGACGAGATGGAACGCCTGGATCACGCCTTGCAAAGCATGGGATGCAAATTGCGGGAAGGCAGGCTGCGCCTGGAGGAAGAAGTCCACAAGGCCACCAGGGATCTGGCCCAGGCCAATGAAGAACTCCAGACGCTCGACCGGCTCAAGTCCGAATTCCTGGCCACCATGTCCCACGAACTGCGCTCCCCGCTGACATCCATCCGGGCCGGCCTTGACTACCTGCAACGCACGCAGAGCAGCCCCAGTCAGCAGAACCACCTGCGCATCATTGATAAAAACGTGTCTCGAATCCAGCATCTGGTCACGGATATCTTCGACATCACCCGCATAGAAGCCAACAAGGTTGACTGGCGTTTTGCCCCAACGGATCTGGCCGAACTGACCAGGGACGTGATCCAGCTCATGGCCCCGCAGGCCGAAGCCGCATCGGTGACGCTGGAGACAAAATGCCATGTCCCGGCCATCTGCCTCGCCGACATGGAGCGCATCGAGCAAGTGCTGGTCAATTTGACGGACAACGCCATCAAATACTCGCCCCGGAACGGCCGGATCGTCTTCGAGCTGAAGCAGCGTGACGACAAGCTCCAGGTCTGCCTTCGCGACCAGGGCCCCGGCATCCCGCCCACGAGCCGGGAAGCCATCTTCCAGAAATTCTTCACCTCGCCATCGTCCGACGGCCACGGTAAACCGGCGGGCACAGGACTTGGGCTGGCCATCTGCCACCAGATCGTCAGGGCGCACGGCGGCTCCATCTGGGTGGAGGACAACCCCGGCGGCGGCAGCATGTTCTGCTTCACCATCCCCTGCGAAACACAGGAATAATCGGCAACGGCGGATATTGACGGACACGCCAACACTTCTGACGACCGTCTGGCGCGCCCGGCCGGACGCAAAAAAGCGCGGGATTTCGAACCAGGCCGAAACCCCGCGCATGCCGACGTAAGACTACATCAAACGTTCGCTATCCTGCCGAGGGAGCCGGAATCAGACGCTTGTTGCCGTCCCAGACCTGCTCGGATTTTGGGAATAATTTCAAGTACTGCAGCCATTCATGACTGGACAAGTGTTCAGGATCCATCTGCAGCTCGCGACTATGATACAGGATGGGCGGAACCAGCTCCTTGATGTCCTTGGACAGGGCCTCGGCCGTGGTGAAAGCCGCCGCCTTGATGGCGATGTCCACGGCCTTCCGGCTGTACTGCTGGGACTTGGCCAGGGTGTCCAGGGCCTTGGCCGGATTGTGGAAACCGGCGCTGTTTTCGGCCGAGACATAGTCCCAGAAGAACTGGCCCTTGCGGCACATGTCGCGGGCTTCGATCATCAGTTTGTCGTAACCGGCCGGCTTCTCGCCCTCATACTCCGCAGCCATGCGGATGGCCTCATGCGCCTTGACGGAAATTTCCTGGGCCACCAAAAGCTGATCCCACACTTTCTGCTGGCTGAAAATGACGCGATCCTTGAGATAGTCCGGGCTCTTGTCCGTATGACACTGCCGACAGGCCTTCATGTCCTTGTCCTTGAGCGGCGAGGTCCACTGGTGGCTGGAGATCTTCTTCTTTCCGTCCAGACGGACATAGCTCATGTGGCAATCCGCGCAGGTCACACCGGCCGCGCCGTGCGTGCCGTCTTCCCACATCTCGTACTCGGGATGCTGGGCCTTGAGCATGGGCGTCTTGGACACGGGATGCACCCAGTCGACAAAATTACCCTCGAAACCGGGAGTCGTGGTGTCGCCATGGGTCTTGTAGTATTCGTACATTTCTTCGGGATTCTTGCCCATGCTCCAGGGGAACACGGGCTTTTTGCTGGCACCGAAGCCGGGATCCTGGAAGTAGTACTCGACGTGACACTGACCGCAGACCAGGGCGCGCTGTTCATTGCGGGACATGGTCTTGAAATCCTTGCCTTCGGCCTTCAGGTAGTCTTGCAGCGGAATGGAGTACAGACGCAGCTCCATGTTGGCCGGATCATGACAGTTGGCGCAGCCGATGGTCAGATCATCCATGTCGAAGTTTTCGCGAAACTGATTGAAGTCCTTGGCCCAGAATTCGTCGCCGCCGTTATTCTTGACCATGTCGTTCATGTTGGTGACTTTACAGTTGTAACAGTCGCCGGCAGACCGCCCTTCTCGTCGTAGCGGTTGATGCGGTCGATGTGCATGATGTCCTTGACCGCGTAGGTGTGTCCTCGCGCCCGCCGGTATTCGAAGCTGAACGGATAGCCGAGCCAGAGATTCTTCAGATACGGCTGGGCGTGCTTGTAGCCTTCCGGCAAGGGGTTGACGTCGTCGTTCTTGTTGTGCGGCACGGACCCGCCGTATTCGGTCATGGCCGTGTCGTCGTTGTTGCGGAGATAGGTTTCGTAGTGCAGCGGAAATTCGGATTTGAAGGCGGAATTCTTGACTTCTTCCGATGAAAGTTTGGTTTTGAACTCGGGGGTCTTGGGTTCCGTGACCTCGGAACAGCCGGTTAACATCAAGGCCAGACCCAGGGCCATGGTCGAAAGAATGGTCGTGGTGCTACGCATCGGCGGCGCTCCTTTTGGCTACGGGGATTTTGGGAGTATGAGGAACGTTACGGTGACAGTCGGTGCAGAACTTCTTGCTCTGCATATTCACGGTGCTGGTGGTCGCGCTGTGACAGCGCACACAGTTGGCCTGCGTGACCCCCAGGGTGTCCTCGCCGGGATGGATGAGGTCCGGCACCCGGCTCGTGGCCGTGGCCAGAATGTCCCGCACCCCCTCTTTGGTCTTGAACGGAACCTTGGCCGCCAGATTGTGGGGGGCATGGCAATCGTTACAGGCCAGCTCGGCATGGACCGAATTCTTGTGGGTCAGCGCCGCCTCGGCCATGGAATGGCAGCTGCCGCAGAAACTGGCCTGATCCGTGGTGGTCATGGCCACGGCAACCCCAACGGTGACCACGATGCCCGCAATGGCCGGCGGCAAGGCATATCGCCAGCCGCGACCGCCGGAATCATTTTTCTTCAGGATCATACGTCCTCCTGTGAATGTGCTCGAAACAGTTCCCCCGGGCCAACACCTGACCGCCGGTTGGGTCGATCAGGTCGTAAACATGTGACGGGCCTTACCAAAAAAATCACAATTTGGGTAGTTAAAGTTGTAACAAAACTGAAACCGGTGTAGCGCGGAACGCGCAAAACAACTCAAGGAAAGACCATGACGCGCCCGCGAATACTGATTATCGACGACGATCCGGACATCTGCAACACAGTGGCCGCCAACCTGGAACTCGACGGGTTCGACGTGACCGCGGCGGTCAGCGGACAGGCCGGTGTCACGGCGGTCACGGACTCGTCTCCGGACCTGGTGCTTCTGGACCTGAACCTGCCGGACATTGACGGCATCAAGGTCTGTCAGATTCTGCGCCGCAACAGCGACATCCCGGTCATCATGCTCTCGGCCAGAGACACGGTTGCCGACAAACTGCTGGGCCTGGAATGCGGTGCCGACGATTATCTCGTCAAACCGTTCAACACCCTGGAACTGTCGGCCAGGGTACGGGCGCTGCTCCGCCGCGCACAACGCGCCCAATCATCTCCGGAATGCCAGATCGGGGAAATCGTCCTCAATTATCGAACCGGGCAGGTGCTGGTCAAAGGGGTGGAAATTCATCTGACCAGGACCGAGTTTCATCTGCTGGAACTCTTCATGACCCACGCCGGTCAGACACTGAACCGGGAGTTCATTCAAAGCCAGAACTGGGAATCCTCCAAGCTCTACTCGCACAGCCGGGCCATTGACGTGCACGTGCAGAGATTGCGCAAAAAAATCGAGCCCAACCCCCAGAATCCCAGCTATATCCACACGGTGGCCGGTGTCGAATACAGATTCTCCCCGTCGCAATCATGACCGGTGCGCCATGAAAACCACAAGGCGGATCGACGAAATTTGATACAGGTCAAAGATTTTTGACCCATCCCGACGCACACGTGCGCCATGCACTCCGATCATCCCACTCTGCCGAGCCATGAGCCGACAATCTGCCGCGGGAGCCGCTCCTGCCCGCACGCGGTACCTGCCGCCAACCTGCAGCAGGACATTGAAGCCGTGGTCCTTGACAGCGGCTGGGCCGAGCTTGTGACCGGCAAGGTCCATCCGGTCCGCCGCCATCATCAGTTCAGAATCGCCGTGGCCATGTGTCCCAACGGCTGTTCCCGTCCCCACATCGCCGACTTCGGACTGATCGCCACCGCCCGGATCGCGGTCCATCCGGACCGGTGCTCGTCCTGCTGCCTATGTCTGGACGCCTGCGCTGAAAACGCGTTGCGCATAACGCCGCGCCTGACTCTCGACGCCCGGCAATGCCTGGGCTGCACGGCCTGCGTCCGGGCCTGTCCGACAGGGGCGATAGCCGAGATGAGTTATGGATATAAGGTGGTGCTGGGCGGCAAGCTCGGCCGCCATCCCCGGCTGGCCCACGAGCTGGGCATTTTTTCGCCGGACCGGGCCCTGCATGTTCTGACCCGGAGTCTGCACGTGCTGATGGCCAACTACCGCCCCGGCCTGCGCCTGGGTCAACTCGTGGCCGAGATGGGCCAGGACAACTTCAACCGACAGGTGCGGCCATGATTGTTCTGATCCGTTTGCTGATCTTGTGTTGCGGCCTGATCACGGCCGCGCATTTCCTGCGTTTCGGCGGGACGTGGGAAACCGCAACCGTGCTGGCGCTGACCATTGCGGCCCTGATCCCCGGCGGCGTGCCGCGTCCAGTCATGATCCTGTTGGCCCTGGCCGCGTCGTGGCTGTGGGCAGACCAGACCGTGCATCTGGCGATGGGACGCATGGCGTTCGGCCTGCCCTGGATGCGTCTGGCCCTGATCCTTGGGACCGTCAGCCTGCTGCATCTGGCCCTGGCCCTGATGCTGGCCGCAAAACCCGGTCAGACCCTCTGCGGCATCCTTGATTCCAAGGCCCGTACAACCGCCCTGACCTTTTTCCTGGTCGCCGCGACCCTCACGGCAGCCACGGCGAAAGCGCCGCTGACCCTTTTGCCGGGGGAGCGTTTCCTGCCCGGATCAACCCCGCTGTGGATCGCGCTCTTCGCCCTGTACGCATCGGTTGTCGCCGGCCTGCTCCTGGGACCAAGAGCGGCCCAGACCCGCTCCGTCATCTGGAGCTTGTTCAGTGTAGTCTTTTTTACGCAAGTCCTGCTGGGACTGGCCGGCTGGACCGCGTTCCTGATGACCGGCAAGCTCCATCTGCCCGTACCGGCGCTGATCGTGGCCGGTCCGTTGTTTCGCGGCGACGGGCTGTTCATGCCCATCCTGCTGGGCATTTCCCTGCTGCTGGTCGGCCCGGCCTGGTGCAGCCACCTTTGTTACATCGGAGCCTGGGACGACCGACTGGCCAGGCTGGCTCCGGGCAAACCGCGACCCCTGCCGCTCTGGGCGGGAAAGGCCAGGCTCGCCCTGCTGGCCGCGACCGTGGCAGCCCCTGTGGCCTTGCGGGCCATGGACGTTTCCTGGACCGTGGCCCTTGCCCTGGCCGCCGTGTTCGGGCTGGCCGGAGTGGCCTGCATGGCCCTGTGGTCAACACGGACCGGAGTCATGACCCATTGCACGGTCTGGTGTCCCATCGGCCTGATCAACAACCTGATCGGCAGGATTTTACCCTGGCGCATCCGCATTGATCAAAACTGCACCGGCTGCGGACTCTGCGCCCGGGCCTGCCGTTACAACGCCCTGACCCGGATTGATCTGGAACGCAAAAAGACCGGCCTGACCTGTTCTCTGTGCGGCGACTGCCTGCCCCGCTGCCCTCACGGTCATCTGGGCTATTCTTTTCCCGGACTGTCCGCGCAGCGATCCAGAGAGGTCTTTGTCGCCCTGACGGCCGCCCTGCACACCGTATTTCTGGCCGTGGCCCGCATCTGAAAGAAAAGCCGTTCAGTAGCGGTCCATGACACGTTCTTTTTCCGAGTAGTCCCAGTCCCGCAGGCCCAGAGCGACCAGGATGTCGTCAACCAGCTGTTCGACCGTGCGATGGGCCTGCAGCATATGATCCATGCCGGCCATGTATACGGGCTCGCGTTCGGCCATCACCGCGGCCACTTCGTCGTGCAGGGCCAAGGGCGTCAGGGCCGGACGCTGGGCGCTGTCGGCGTCGCGACCAAGACGGGCGACCAGCAGGGCCGCATCCGCCGCCAGGTAGAAGCTGACGCCGGTTGCATACATCAGATCGCGATTGGCTGCGGCCAGGATCATGCCGCCGCCCGTGGACACGACCTTGCCCGGCAGGGTTGCCGCCTCTGCCAGGGCCTGGCTTTCCAGCCGACGAAAATGGTCCCAGCCGTGTTCGGCGACCATGGCCGCGATGCTGCAGCCGGCCCTGTCCACGACCATCTGGTCGGTATCAACCAACGCGCAGTCCAAGGCCCGGGCCAGGGCCCGGCCGACCGTGGTTTTCCCGCTGCCGCGCATGCCGATCAGATAGATGTTTTTGCGTTCCAGGGAAAAGGGTTCCCGCTTGAACTGGCCGGGACGAAAGGTCATGGATTGTTCCGATTCCTCAATGTCGATTTTTTTCTGAATAAATTCGGTCATCATTCCTCCTTGGGTACGGTTTCCCGCCATGGGACAAATTCGGTCAAATGGCAATGCCCGCGACCGGGGGGACATTGACGGCCAAACGGGAAACAGGCTAGCACCGGTCACCGCAGCAACCTCGAATATCAGGGATACCCATGACGTCCATCAGAACATTTTGTGCACTGGCCTTCATCCTGCTCTGTGCCACCCTGGCCCAGGCCCAGGCCCAGACCGTTGAAAAGATCGGCGCCCAGGACTTGCGCCACATCATCGACTCCGGCAAGGGCCGGGTCCTGGTCATCAACTACTGGGCCACCTGGTGCGTGCCCTGCGTCAAGGAATTTCCGGGCCTGGTCGCCCTACGCCGGCAATATCCGGAAAGCGATTTGCACCTGGTCGGCATTTCCGTGGATTACAACATCCGGCCCGTGGAAAATTTCCTCAAACAGCACAAGGTCAACTTTCCCATTTACCTGGACAACGGTGAAATCAGCGAAATGCTGTCCATCAAATCCATCCCCCGGACCGTGATCTACAGCCGTAGCGGCGAAAAAATCCTGGATCACCTGGGGTACATCTCCGAAGAAAGCTTCCTGCACGTGGTCGACAGGGCGAGAAAGATGCCATGAACATCCTTGCCGCTCTGGCCGAAAACGCCATCCGAGAGGCCCAGGCCCGTGGAGAATTCAATGACCTGCCGGGTCAGGGAAAACCCCTTCCGGCAGAAAGCGATCCATTCATGCCCGAACATCTGCGCATGGCCTACAAAGTGTTGAAAAACAGCGGCTATGTTCCCGAAGCCATTCAGGAGCAACGAGAGATCAGATCCCTGATCGAATGTCTGGAGCATGAAACGGACGAAGGTCGAAAAATGCGTCAGATCCAAAAAGTCCAGTTCTGCATCAGCAAGGCCAAGCTTCGCCACAGCGCCCTGTTGTTTGAGGAGAACGAAGAATATTTCCGCAAGGTGGTTGCCCGCACCACGATCAACGCCGCACCCCGGAAATGACCATGGACCGCCGCACCATTTTGCAGGCAGCCCTGGCCCCCGTGCTGCTGCCCCTGCTTGGCGGACACGCCCTGGCCGCTGTCCAGCCCCTGTCCGACGTCAGCCCCATCCGCATCATCCAGACCAAGGATCCCCGGACAATTGTCGACCAGGTTTCAGCACCCGGCTTTGCCCAGGCCCTGGGTTCCGCCGTGCTCGGTTTTCTGCAGGACAATTACTCAAGCGGCAACCTGCCGGTCTGGAAAAAGCCCTTAAGCCAGATTGATCTTCAATCCCGATTGCCGGAAATCGCCCGTTACGTGGTTCAAGGCATCATCCGCCACGCATCCATTCATCCCGTGGACCCGTGCTGGATCATGGCCCAGATGATGGCCGAATCCTTTTTTTACGAGTTTGCCGTGTCCTCGGCCCTGGCGGTCGGACCGTGCCAGTTCATCGCCCCCACGGCCCAGGGATATGGTCTGGTCTGCGCCGACGCCCACACCTTACCCCCGGGCAGCGTGCGCCGTCCCGATCTGGAGCCGGAGTTCGCCAAGGCCGCCCGTCTGCGCGATCAGGTCCGGACCCTGCGCCGGGACCACACCGATCTGTTCAACAGCCCGGCCAAACTCCTGCGGTCCGCACTGCAGGCCAATGCCGGAGGCCAGGTCATGCCGGACGCATCGACGCATCTGGCAACCCTGCAGCGTATGGAAGGCCTGCAAAGCCAGTACAATGCGGCCCGCGACAACGCCCGCACCTTTCTGACCGAAAATTTCCAGGGCCGGTCGATCTTCAACCCCGCCGACGTGGTCTTTTTCGAGCAGTTCGAGCAACGCGTGCTCTACCCCTACAGCATCAACGCCATGGTCAAAATGATGGCCGAGAACCTGCGCGCCCGGGGCGGCAACATCCTGGCCGCCACCGCCGGATACAACGCGGGCCTGGGCAACACGACCTACCCGGCCGGTGTCTACACAACCTACGGCCGAATTCCCAACTTCAGCGAAACCGTCGATTACGTCAGCAAAATCGTCATCAACCATCACGAAATCCTGCAGAGGATCTGATCCATGAACCCGACCAAAGTCCGCCGGGATCAGCTCCACACCCTGACCGACCTGCCCAATGTCGGCCCGGCCATGGCCCGGGATCTTCAACGGCTTGGTTTCGACCATCCGGACCAGCTCCGGGGCCGGAATCCCCAAGAACTTTACGACCGCCTCTGCGCCCTGACCGGTCTTCGCCAGGACCCCTGCGTCCTGGATGTCTTTGTCTCCGTGATTCGTTTTATGGACGGCGAAGAACCCCGCCCGTGGTGGTTCTACACCCCGGAACGAAAAAACTCCCGGGCCTGATTCAATACCACGCAGCACCGCCGCTTCCGGACTGAATGACGCAGTCGTCAGGGCAGTTCCGGAGTGCGCGGGAAGCCATCCGTCCCGTTCCAGCCATTCCGGCAGCCCTATCGTTTCAAGCCCTCGGCAACTTCCCGAAATGCGGCCAACGCCGCTTCCAGATGCTCGATGATTTCCTGCTGCAGCACCTCCGGCGCAGGCAGATCGTCCAGGCTTTCCAGGCTGTCGTCCTTGAGCCAGAAAACATCCAGACTGGCCTTGTCACGAGCCATCAGGTCTTCGTAGCTGTAGAATTTGAAGCGCTCCGTTTCCGTGCGCTCATGACGGTTGGCGGGGTTGTAGCATTCGATGAAGTCGCGCAGATCCGCGAGTTTCAGGGGCCGGGTCTTCAGGGTGAAGTGTTGGTTGGTGCGCAGGTCGTAGAACCACACGCCCGCGGTATGCACCCGGCCGTCCTTGGGCGCGTTGTCGAAGAAAACCACGTTGGCCTTCACGCCCTGGGCATAGAAAATGCCCGTGGGCAAACGCAGGATGGTGTGCACGTCGCAGTTTTCGAGCAGCTTGCGGCGGATTTTTTCTCCGGCCCCGCCCTCAAAGAGCACGTTGTCCGGCAGAACCACGGCGGCCCGGCCCTCAATTTTGAGCATGCTGACGATATGTTGCAGGAAATTGAGCTGCTTGTTGGACGTGGTTTCCCAGAAATCCTGCCGTTCATAGGTCAAGGCGTCGCGGTCTTCCTCGCCATTTTCATTGGTGATGGTCATGCTGCTTTTTTTGCCAAAGGGCGGATTGGCCAGCACCATGTGCACACGCCGCCGGGGTTCCGCGATCAGAGCATCGGAGCGCTCCACGGCCGGCTCGCCGGTCAGGTCGCCGATGCCGTGCAGAAAGAGGTTCATCAGGCAGAGCCGCCGCGTGCCGGGCACGATTTCGTTGCCGAAAAAGGTCTTGTCGCGCAGAAATTTCTTCTGATTGGCATTGAGGCGCACCGTTTCCCGTCCCAACCAATCGCTATTGTCCCGAATCCATTGCCCGGAGCCGGTCAGCCATTCGTTGACGGCGAGAAAAAAGCCGCCCGTGCCGCAGGCCGGATCCGCGATAATCTGTTCCGGCCGGGGGCGCATGCAGGTCACCATGGCCTGGATCAGGGCGCGGGGCGTAAAGTACTGCCCGGCCCCGCTCTTGGTGTCCTCCGCGTTTTTCTGCAGCAACCCTTCGTACAGGTCGCCCTTGGTGTCCGTGTCCAGCCCGACCCAGGCTTGTTCGTCGATCATCTGCACCAGACGGCTGAGCTTGGCCGGGTCCTGAATCTTGTTCTGGGCCTTGAAGAAAATGGCCCCGAGCATGCCGGGTTCTGAGCCAAGCTTGTGCAGCACAGCCAGATAGTGGGCTTCCAACGGCTCGCCGGTCTTGTTGCGCAGGGATTCCCAGTCAAATCCCATCGGAATGCGCGAGTCGCGGCTGTATGGCTCTTGCGAATATTCGTGGGCCATTTTGAGGAAAAGCAGATACGTCAACTGCTCCAGGTAATCGCCATAGCCCACGCCGTCGTCGCGCAGGGTATGGCAGAAGTTCCAAACTTTCTGGATAAGGGAGGAGGCGTTCACTGTTCTTCCTCAGGATGATGCGTCCGGGGGGCGCTCAGTTCTGTTTCGATGGATTCAATGCTGGGCAGGGCGCTTTGCAGGTTTTCCGGCAAAGATCTGGTCAGTTCGTAACTGGCGATGCCGATGGGTTTGTCGATGCCACGCAAGGCGTATTCGGCCAGCACTCGGTCCTTGTTCTGGCAGAGGATCAGTCCGATGGTGGGCGCGTCGCTGGCATGGCGCAGGGTATCGTCCACCACGTTGCAATAAAAATTCAGCTTGCCCGCGAACTCGGGCTTGAAATCACCTCGTTTGAGCTCGATCACCATGTAGGCCCGCAGCTTGAGGTGGTAAAACAGCAGGTCGATGTAGAAATCGTTTTCACCCACAACCATGTGATATTGACGGCCAATAAAGGCGAAGCCCTGACCCAGCTCCAGCAGGAATTTTTCCAGATGGGCCACGAGGGCTGTCTCCAGTTCCCGTTCATGGAAACTGGGTTCAAGGGTCAGAAAATCAAAGATATACGGGTCCTTGAGCGTCTGTTGCGCCAGATCGGATTGGGGCGGTGGCAAGCGTGTCGGAAAATTGTTGATGGCTTGCCCCTGTCGGGCGTGAGCCGCGTTTTCGACCTGCATTTGTAGCACGCTGCGGCTCCAACCATGAGCCATGGCCTGCATCATGTACCAGCGGCGCTCGGCTGGACCCTTAACTTTTTCCATCAGGAGCACGTGATGTCCCCACGGCAGGAGGAGCATAGGATCGACTTCCGCTGTTGCCCAGCCAGTCAAATCTTGGGCCACGGGCTGTGGCACTTTTGGCTGGACGTCCATTTGGGCCACAGGCTGTGGCACAATTTCGTTCCGCGTTGTTGTCGTGAGGTCGGCAAAGGCCGGATCTGCGGCGTAGGCGCGGTAAAAAGCCAACATTCGCTTGAGGTTGCGTTCGGAAAATCCTTTCACTTCGGGCAGTTCATTGCGGATGTCGCTCGCCAGCCGAGGGATGACCGCCGCCCCCCAGCCTTGCGTTTCCCGCTGTTCCGCCAAGAGGTGTCCCACTCGCCAGTACAGGCGGATCATTTCCGCATTGACGGCCAGCACGGCTCTGGTTTGCGCCCGTTGAATGCGGGTTTTTATTTCGGCCAGCAGGCTTGGGTAAACGTTCAGGGTATTCATGCCGTCTCCTTGACTTTGCGACCACGGGGCTTGGCGGCTTTGCCCACGGCGGCGCGTTCGGCCCGGATGCGTTCCAGCAGCACGCTGGCAGGTTCGTCGTTTGGGTCCTGGGGCACCAGTTCGCCGGCAAAGGCGGCGCGGAGGATGTTTTGGCGTTGGGTGGCGGATTGTTTGAGGGCCAACCCAGTCGGAAGGTCAAGCTCTTTAACAGCCTGCAATCGCTCTTCTAGAAGCGCAAGCGCAATTTTTTGCTCAGTTTCTGGTGGCAAAGGAATTGGAGTCTTCTTCAAATCCTCGCCAGAAATTCCGGTTTGGCCTGCTGTTGTTTTAACGCGAGCCACAAGATGCTTTCGCGACAGACCAATATTGCCACACACCTCCATCCATGCGCCGAGTTCAGCGCCTGTCACGGGCTTCATGCGAATGAGTTTATCTGGATGCAGCGTGCGTTCAGGTACATTTTTGACCATGCCAA
The DNA here is from genome assembly GCA_964651415.1 of uncultured Desulfovibrionaceae bacterium. Taxonomy (GTDB): domain Bacteria; phylum Desulfobacterota; class Desulfovibrionia; order Desulfovibrionales; family Desulfomicrobiaceae; genus Desulfomicrobium. Next base: position 1,450 of record CAZYZA010000053.1, on the reverse strand, counting down.
AAACGCCTAACAAATCGATACTGCCGTTGTACCGTGTCGCCAACACGTCCCCGACTTCAACCCAGTAATCAACGGCCTCCCTCTCACCAATTTCAATGTGCTTGATGGCTTCGAAGTTGACTGCCATGGGACGAACAGCATTGATTTTGAATATAGGAAAGCCGCGCTGGTCGGTATTCGGCGTCTTGGATAGCCCGTTACGCACTAACTCTGACAGCTGTTCCACACTAGCCCACACCCACCCCTCCGGCAATTCGGGCAGATCGGTGGTGTCTGGCGTGACGGGCGCGGGGTATTTGCTCTGCCAGCCTTTGGGCGGGGTTTTGCCCTGCTCCTTGAATTTGGCGAGCTGTTTTTCCTCCCAGCGCAGGCGGCGCTCCTTGAGGATGCGGGCCAGGAGTTCGGCTCCGGTTTCCTGCGGGGTATTGCGGGTGCGCCACTCGGCGGTGAGGGAGCCTTCCACGGCAGCCTTGAGCAGGGATTGCCGATACAGATGTAGCTTCTTCTGCGCGGCCTTGAGTTCGGCCACACCGGCATCAAGTTCGGACAGGAGTTCTTCGAGTTTGGAAATCACCCTCGACTGCTCAGCCGTGGGTGCAAAAGGCATTTCCACTTGTGACAACCAAGTGGTCGCCACACGCAGTTGCCCTGCACTCCCGGTCATGTGTTGGCGTGCAAAGCGCCTAAATGTTTGTTGCGAAAGATAGTATGCTAGCCATTGAGGAAGGACGCCAAGCTCTGCACGCAAGACATGAAATTCAGTAGAGCCATATGCAAGTTGATTTTCTAAATGGGGTACGATCGCGATTTTTCCATTTTCCATGCACGGTGTAATTTTTGCGAACAAGACGTCATCATGAAGAAAGGAAGTATAGCCTTTTTGAACTTCGGCCAGCGGGCGCGTTGCGGTTACATCGATTCCGCCAAAGTCCTCAGTAACCGCACTCATCGGCACAAAATGAACAGGGGCGTTGATGGATGTGGGGAGAATACAAAATGTTTTGGGGTTAATATCTGTGGCATCGGCAAGAGAAGCCGTGGTCCATCCAGCAGGCAATTTGCTCACGAGTTCTTCCTTGTTCTAGCTGCAGGCGAAATGCAGTCTGGATTGCTTCGTCGAAGACTCCTCGCAATGACGAACGAAAAAACTGCGTCATTGCGAGCGACCAGCTGGAGCGCGGCAATCCAGCCTCTACAAACGGCACTCATCGCAATGACGTAGTGCGTGGGTTCGTCATTGCGAGCGACCAACGGGAGCGTGGCAATCCAGGATTTAGCCGGTGTAGACGTTACTGCAAAAAGGCTCAAAGTTATCCGGAATGTTGCTGTAAGTATCTGAAATTTCGTATTTCAAATTTCAGATTGAAGACGATTTCAGACTTTTTGCAGTTGGGTCCGGTGTAGTCAAAGATAAAAACAGCAGAGTCGCCATTGTTTCCTGCTGCACAGC
>CAZYZA010000052.1:0-23610 GCA_964651415.1 uncultured Desulfovibrionaceae bacterium | reverse complement strand
AATGATAAAACCGTATATGCACATTCGGATTCTGCCGCCACTGGTCGAATTTTTTGCGCAGCCACATCTTGAACATGTTGCGGGTGGCCGGAAAGAGGATGAGCAGGCCGGCGATGTCGGTCAGAAAGCCGGGGGTGAGCAGAACCATGCCGGCCAGAAAGATGAGCAGGCCGTCGAGGAGCTCCTCGGCCGGCATGAATCCCTGATCCAGATTTTCGCGGATGCGCAGCATGACCGAAAGCCCCTGCATGCGGGCCAGATGAGCCCCGGCCAGGGCGGTCAGGATGACCAGGGCAATGGTCGGCAACACGCCAAGCATGCCACCCACAGTGACCAGAACATAGATTTCCGCCACCGGGACCAGGGCGAAAAGCAGAAAGAGTTTTCCGAACATCAGCCCTCCTGTGCGGCCAGTTGATCCATGGTTTCGCGGTCGCGCAGCCCCAGAAAATAAAGTACGCCGTCCAGGCCCATGTTGGAAATGGCCTGCCCCGCTCCCTGCCGAACCACGGGCTTGGCGTGAAAGGCGATGCCCAGCCCGGCCACGTCGAGCATGGGCAGATCGTTGGCCCCGTCGCCGACGGCAATGACCTGGGCCAGGGAAATGTTCTCCTTGGCCGCAATCTCCTTCAATAGCCGCGCCTTGCCCGGACCATCGACGATCTCTCCGACCAGACCGCCGGTCAGGACCCCGTCGCGGATCTCCAGTTCGTTGGCGTGGACGTAATCAATGCCCAGGCAATCCTGGAGGCGACGCCCGAAATAGGTGAATCCGCCGGACAGGATGGCGATGCTGTAGCCCAAGCTTTTCAGGGTGCGGATCAACCGTTCGGCACCTTCGGTCATGGGCAGGGTCGCGGCCACATCCTCCAGCACGGACGCGGACAGCCCGCGCAGCAGCCCGACCCGTCGGCGCAGACTCTGGGAAAAATCCAGCTCCCCACGCATGGCCGCTTCCGTGATGGCCGCCACTTCCTCGCCCACCCCGGCCCTTTTGGCCAGTTCGTCGATGACTTCGGCCTGAATCAGGGTCGAATCCATGTCAAAGCAGACCAGACGGCGAATGCGGCGGAAGGCGTTGTCTTCCTGAAATCCGATGTCGATGCCCTGGTCCCTGGACAGGTCCAGAAAGGCGGCGCGCATGGCCGAAATATCGGCCGGGGTGCCGCGCACGGAAAATTCGACGCAGGCCCTGGGCATGGCCGGTGGATGGGCCAGGGAGCGGCGTCCGGACAAACGGGTGATGGTGTCGATGCTCAGGCCGTTGTCCGTGATTACCTGGGCCAACCGTTCCAGGTCGGCGGCGGCCAGGGTCCGGCCGAGCAGGGTGACGATGTAGCGCTTGCGGCCCTGCATCCCGACCCAGGCCTCGTAGTCGTCCTCGGAAATCGGCGAAAACTTGAGATTGAGCCCCTGGGTGTGGGCCCAGAACAGAAGGTCCTTGACCACGGGCGAGGCCTGGCTTTCCGTGGGCACTTCGATCAGCACGCCCAGGGACAGGTCGTTGTGGATGACGGACTGGCAGATGTCGAGGATGATCACCCCGGACTGGGCCAGCTGCCCCATGATGCCGGCCAGCAGGCCGTCCCGGTCCGTGCCGGAAATCTGGATCAGTATGATTTCTCGCATATCCTTCACTTGTGGAGGAGACTCCAGATACGCAGCGCCGCCCATTCCAGCGCCACGGCCGGATTGGCGCCCACGTCCAGGCTCTCCAGGGCGTTTTCGACAATGACTCCGGCCTGACGCACGGCGACCACATCCAACCGGCCGGCCAGCACTCGGGCCAGATCGGTCATGGGCGCGCCGTAACCGGCCTGAACCAGGCAGCGCTGCACTTCACGCAGAATCCGGCCGGCCAGGGAGGCGTCCACCGTGCCCTTTTTGCCGGTCCATTCCAGGAGGCTGCCGCGCCCGCTCTGAATGAATTCGGTCAGGGCCTGACTCCAATCGCCAAGCTCCGGGTCTTCCTGGCCGTCCCGGGGCCAACCCAGGGTCAGGACAAAACTGCGCGAAACAAGGGTCGGCAAGAGAATTTCCCGACTGGGGGCCAGCAAGACAAAAACATTGCCCGGCCGCGGTTCTTCCAGGGATTTGAGCAGAGCGTTGGCCGAGGCCGGATTGAGGGCCTGAGCCTCGGCCAGGACAACCACGCGCGGTCCCTGCCCGGCGGGCGGGTCACCGAGCACAGCCCGGATCTCGCGCACGGTCTCGATGGAAATGTTGCCGTCCGCGCCGTCCAGCAGGATGAGATCGCGAAACGTGTCGCCGGCGATCTGAACGCAGATCCGGCATTGCCCGCACGGCGCACCCGTCTCGCGGCAATTAAGACGGGCGGCCCAGAACAGGCCGAAATCGCGACGCTGACCGGCCGTTCCGCCCTCCAAGAGCAGGGAACGCGGCGGATTGGGTGCCAATCGGTCCAAAAAAGCCCTGATTCGGGGCTGGTCGGCGACAGTCTGATTCCAGGGTATGGTCATAAGGAAAAAGGGAGGCGGACCTCCCTCTCTTCAGCGCAGGATGGTCTGATCCCGGTCCGGACCGACCGACACAATGGCCACGGGAATGCCCAGCACCTCTTCGATGCGGGCAATGTAGTCGCGGGTCGCACGGGGCAGGTCATCGTAACGGCGGCAGCCGGAAATATCCTCTAGCCAGCCGGGCATGGTCTCATAGACCGGCTCGACATGGGCCATGCCGTTCTCTTCCTGCGGCGGATAGGCCACTTCCTGGCCCTTGTACCGATACGCCACGCACAATTTCAGCTCATCCAGGCCGCCCAGGACATCGAGTTTGGTCAGGGCGATTTCCGTGGGGCCGTTCAAGCGCTGGGATTCGCGCAGCACGACCAGGTCCAGCCAGCCGCAGCGACGCTTGCGCCCGGTGGTCGCACCGAATTCCGCCCCCTTTTCCTGCATATAGGCGCCGGGTCCGTCCGGCAGTTCTGTTGGAAACGGACCGGCTCCAACGCGGGTGGTATAGGCCTTGACGATGGCCACGATGCGGTCGAACAGGCGCGGCGAGCAGCCCGACCCGGCCGAGGCGTTGCCGGCCACGGTGTTGGACGAGGTGACAAAAGGATAGGTGCCGTGGTCGATATCCAGATGCGTACCCTGAGCCCCCTCGAACAGCACGCCCTGGGACTCGCATTCCTGGATGGCCGAGGACACATCGCCCAGGTACGCGGTCAGGCGGCGGGCAATGGGCAGCAGTTCGTTGAAAACCGCGTCCGCGGACATGGGCTCCTGGCCGTAAAGCCCGTGCAGAAGGGCGTTTTTCTCCACCAGGGCTTTTTCGATTTTGCGCCGCAGCAGGGCTTCGTCGGCCAGATCCGCGGCGCGGATACCGATGCGCGACATCTTGTCCTCGTAACAGGGGCCAATACCCCGGCCCGTGGTGCCGATCTTGTCCGAACCGCTTTTGAAATTCTCCCGCGCGCTGTCCAGCGCACGGTGATAGGCCATGATGAGCTGCGCTTTTTTGCTGATGGTCAGCCGGGCCGGGCTGACGTCGATGCCGGACGCGGCCAGTTTGTCCATTTCCTGACAGAACACGAACGGATCCAGCACCACGCCGTTGCCGATCAGGCACTTCTTGCCCTGGTGCAGGATGCCGGACGGGATGAGATGCAAAATGGTCTGCTTGCCGCTCACCACCAGCGTGTGCCCGGCGTTGTTGCCGCCCTGGAAACGCACGATGGCTCCCACTTCCGTGGTCAGCAGATCGACGATCTTGCCCTTCCCTTCATCGCCCCACTGGGCGCCCATGACTACGATATTCGCCATGAATCCGATCTCCTCGTCTTGATGTAGTGGCCGTCAGCGCAATGGCAAATGGCTCCTTTCTTTACGGGCCAGTTGGGCATGTGTCAATTTGCACAATCGATTGCCCTCCACCTGTCTGAATGCCACCGGATACCGTCCTGGCACAGGATTTGCCGTCCGGTTCGGTCTGTGCTACGCGGCGGCAATTCATGCGGCCCCATATCTGCGGGCCAGCCCCAATTTTTCGGAGATGACATGAGCGATCTCAAAAAGATGTACCATACCTTGAACCGGGACTCCTTTCCGGACTGCCTGACCCTGACGGTCGGGGACCAGACCATCCGTTACGCCAAGAAAACCTGGAATATCGGCGGCGAACAGATGGGCCTGCGCTACGGCGAAAACCCGGACCAGCCCGCGGCCCTGTACGAGGTGGCCGAGAGCTCCTACAGCATGGACGGTGTGAGTTTTCAGCAGGGCCAGCACAAGCTGGTCTCGGCCCTGACCGAGGACAACCTGATCCAGTCCGGCAAGCATCCCGGCAAGATCAATCTGACCGACGTCGACAACGGCATCAACATGCTCCAGTACCTGACGGCCAAGCCGGCGGCCATCATCCTCAAGCACAACAACCCCTGCGGCGCGGCCTGGTCCGACAACGGCCTGCACACCGCCCTGACCCGCGCCTTTCAGTCCGACCGCATCGCGGCCTTCGGCGGGACCATTGTCGTCAACCGCACCCTGGACAAAGCCTGCGCGGAGTTCATCAACTCCAGCTATTTCGAAGTCATCGCCGCCCCGGCATTTGATGACGACGCCCTGGCCGTGCTGACCACCAAAAAGAACCTGCGCATCATCCGCATCCCGGCCCTGGGCCATCTGGAGGAGATGGTCGGCACGCCGTTTCTGGACATCAAGTCCCTGGTGGACGGCGGACTGATCATCCAGGCCTCGTTTCGTAACCGCATCCTGAGTACAAGCGACTTTCTGCCGGCCGAGGCGACCAAGGACGGCACGACCTTTCTCGCCCGCAAACCCACACCGCAGGAAGCCGACGACCTGCTCTTCGCCTGGGCCGTGGAAGCAGGCGTGACGTCCAATTCCATCATTTTCGCCCGCGACGGAGCCACCGTGTCCATCGGCACGGGCGAGCAGGACCGGGTCGGCTGCGTGGAGATCACCATCCAGAAAGCCTACACCAAATACGCCGACAAGCTGGCCTTTGCACGCCACGGTCTGTCCCTGTACGAACTGAAGCAAAAGGCCGGCACAGACGCGACCCTGGCCGCATCCCTGGCCGAAATCCTGGAGCAGACCGACCAGGACAAGGGCGGATTGCCCGGTTGCGTGCTGGTTTCCGACGGCTTTTTTCCGTTCCGCGACGGCGTGGACCTGGCCGTTGCCCAGGGTGTGACCGCCATTGCCCAGCCCGGCGGTTCCATCCGCGACCATGAAATCATTCAGGCCGTGAACGAGGCCTCGCCACAGGTGGCCATGGTCTTTACCGGCCAACGGTCTTTCAAGCACTGATCCATACGGCCCGGAATACGCCGGGCCGTTCCTCCATCCGCCACGAGCGGCGCGCGAAACGCGCATAAGGCTTTTATGTCCACCACCCCCTCCCCGCAGCCCGGATGCATTGTGGAATTTCTGCAGGACAACCAGCCCGTCACGGCCTGGATTCTGGAGATCCAGGGTCCCAGACTGCGGGTTTTCACCTCCGGCCAGCGGGAACTCAAACTGCCCCTGTCCCGGGTGCTGCCCTGGACCGGCCCGCAACTGACCGCCGGAGCCAGCCGCCAGGACATGCTCGATCACCTGCGCACCCACCACGCCCGGCGCGAACGGCTGGCCGAATCCGTGGACGCCCTGGAAATCTGGGACCTGGCCCAGGGCGAAGTGGACGAGGCGGAAATCGACTGGTTCGCGAGTCTGGTCTTTGAATCTCCGGACGCGGACCAGTTGGCCGGGCTGGGTCGCAAGTTGCTGCAGACCAAGACCCATTTCCGTTTTTCCCCGCCCAAATTCGAAATCTATGCCCAGGACGTGGTCGAGCGACGTCAGGAAGAACTGCGCAAAGCCAGGGAACGGGAGCGACTGGTCGGATTCGGCCAGGTGTTTTTGCGCGCCCTGTGGGACAGTTTCTGCAAGCGCAAAACCACATTGCCCGAACCCGACGCCGAGCAGGCCGAACGCATCCATACCCTGCTCATGACCCGCATTGCCAACCCGGACGACCGGGACAGCGAAGCCCTGTGGAAAACCATGAGCCAGGGCCTGCCCGAAGAACCCTTTCTGCCCCTCTACCTGGCCCAAGCCTGGGGCATTGTGCCGCCCCATTACAATTTCCACCTGGCCCGCGCCCAGTATGATTGGGGTCCGGAATGGACCAACGCCCACGCCGAGGCCGTGGCCGACATCAAGGCCCGAGTCCTGGCCGGCCGGGCCGAACCCGTGGTCGAAATCGTGACCATCGATTCCGCCACCACCCAGGATATCGACGACGGCTTTTATCTGGAAAAAACAGCCGGCGGGTACCTGCTGCATCAGGCCCTGGCCTGCCCGCCCCTGGGTTGGGAATTCGGCTCCCCTCTGGACCGGGCCGTGCAGCACCGCTTCACGTCCCTCTATTTGCCCGAAGGCACCAGCCACATGCTGCCCGAAGAGCTGGGCACGGGTTTTTTCAGCCTGAACGCCGGCCAAGATCGCCCGGCCCTGGTCATCACCTTTGATCTCGACGAACAAGCCGCGGTCCGGTCCTTTTCGCCGCAGATCGCCTGGGTGCGGGTCAAGGCCAACCTGACCTATGTGAGCGTGGAAGAGGAAATCGCCTCGGGCCGACCGGGCATGCTGGCCGCAGCCAGAATGCTGGCCCTTGGCCTGCGCGACCGACGCATCGCCGAGCACGCCGTGATCATGGATCAGCCTGATCCGCGCGTTGTGCTGCACGGCGATCCGATCAATCCGGAAGTCGGCATCGTGCAGTCCGAGAGCACGCCCGAAGCCCAGATGATCGTGTCCGAGTTCATGATTCTGGCCAACAAGGCCATGGCGGCCTGGGCGCTGGCCAACGATGTGGCCCTGCTCTTCCGCACCCAGAACATCACCCTGCCGGCCGAAAGCGCCGGCGTCTGGAGCGATCCGCCGGACATCTACCGCATCATCAACAACATGGGGCCGTCCATCCTCGAATGCGAGCCCAAACGCCACGCAACCATCGGGGCCAAGGCCTACGCCCCCGTGACCTCGCCCCTGCGCCGCTATTCCGACTTCATCAACATGGCCCAGATCCTGGCCAAGCTGACCGGACACGGCCGGTTGCTGACCAAGACGGAGCTGGAAAGCCTGCTGCCCGTTCTGTCCAGCCGGGCCGAAATGACCGGTCAGGTCCAGCGCATGCGGCCGAGATACTGGAAAAACGAATACTTCCGTCAGAATCACAAGAAAATGCGCTGGTCCGGTGTGATCATCGATCCGGGCTCGAATCTGGTGACCATTGCCCTGCCGGACATGCAGCTCTTTCTCAAGGCTCCGCGCAAGATCTTCGGCGACAAGATCCGACTTGGACAACGCTTCTCCATCCGCATCGGCAAGGTGGACCCGCTGGCCGGTGAAATCAAGATCGTCGAAGCGTGGGAAGAAGAGTGAGCGGGCCGTACAAATCAAGGCCGGACTGGACGTTCAGCCCTGTCTTGTGTACGAGGCGGGCCATGAAACGTGGACGAAAAACCATGATCAGCGCAACAGCAGGGGGCCGGGCAGCATGCCGGGTCCCTTTTTTTTACCCCGCGCGGCAGGCACTGTGAGGTCATCATGAACTGGCGGCACAAGGATTTACTGGAAATCTCCCAACTCACCCCGGAAGAAATCGGACACGTCTTTGAGACGGCGGCCCGCTTCGTCGAAGTCAATCAGCGCCCGGTCAAGAAGGTGCCCATTTTGAAGGGCAAAAGCGTGATCCTCTTTTTCGCCGAGGCCTCCACCCGGACCAAGACCTCGTTCGACATGGCCGGCAAACGCCTTTCGGCCGACACCTTCAGTCTGGCCAAATCCGGCAGTTCCTTGCAAAAGGGGGAGAGCCTCAAGGACACGGCCCTGACCCTGCAGGCCATGAATCCCGACGCCATCGTCATCCGGCACTGGGACAGCGGCGCGGCCCGTTTTCTGGCCGAGCGCCTGCAATGCTCGATCATCAACGCCGGCGACGGCTGGCACGCCCACCCGACCCAGGCCCTGCTCGACGGCTTCACCCTGCATCAGATCTGGGGATCCTTCACCGGCAAAACCGTCTGCATCCTGGGCGACATCGCCCACAGCCGGGTCGCCCGGTCCGACGTGGAGCTCCTGACCATGCTCGGGGCCAAGGTGCGGGTCTGCGCGCCCCGGACCCTCTTGCCGGCGGCGATTTCGACCTGGCCGGTGGAGGTCTTTTCCGATGTGGGTCGGGCCTGCGAAGGAGTCGACGCCGTCATCTGTCTGCGCCTGCAGCTGGAACGCCAACAGGCCGGATTGTTGCCGGATCTGCGCGAATACGCCGGCACCTGGGGGCTGGGATCCGGACACCTCAAAAACGCGGCCGAGGACGTGCGTGTCATGCACCCCGGTCCCATGAACCGGGGCCTGGAGATTGCCTCCGACCTGGCCGACTGCGGGGCGAGCCTCATTCTGGACCAGGTCGCCTCGGGCGTGGCCGTGCGCATGGCCCTGCTCCATCTGTACCTGACCCGGTCCCGTGTTTCGGCCTAAGTGACTGATGAAAAAATCAAAATTCGCAGGCCTCTGCAAAAAAGCCTGCGAAGCGACAACCAAGGACACCAAGCATGGCACACGTTGAACTGATACTGCGCAATGTCGTCTGGCAGGACCGGGACTGCGACCTGCTGGTCGGTTCGGGCCGCATCCTGGAATTGAGCGAGCCGGGCAGCGTGGCCGACACGGACGCCCGGACCGTTGACGCCGCCGGGCTGACCCTCTTGCCAAGCCTCATCGACGCCCATGTCCATCTGCGCGAGCCGGGGCAGGAATACAAAGAGGATGTGGTTTCGGGCTTGACTGCGGCGGCGGGCGGCGGCTTCGGCCAGGTCATGGCCATGGCCAATACCAAGCCCGTCAACGACAATGCCTCCGTGACCCGACTGATGCTTGAAAAAGGAGCGCAGGCCTTTCCCCATGGCCCGTGGGTCCGCCCCGTGGGAGCCCTGACCATGGGCCTTCTGGGCCGGGAGCTGGCACCGGCCGGAGAATTGGCCCGGGCCGGCTGCGTGGCCCTGTCCAACGACGGCCTGCCCGTGGAAAACACGGAAATATTCCGCCGGGCCATGGAATACGCGGCGGATTTCGGGCTGAAGGTCATTGATCATTGCGAGGACCCATGGCTGGGCAAGGGCGGGGTGATGAACGAGGGCGCGGTTTCGGGACGGCTGGGCCTCAAGGGCATCCCGACCGTGTCCGAGGCCATCCAGGTCGCCCGCGACATTCTGCTCGCCTCGTATCTGGATCTGCCCATCCACCTGGCCCACATCAGCTGTCGCGAATCCGTCGAACTCATTGCCCGCGCCAAGGAAAAAGGAGTGCGGGTCACGGCCGAAACCTGTCCGCATTATCTGCTCTGGGACGAAAGCCGGGTCGAGGGCTACGACACCAGCGTCCGGGTCAATCCGCCCCTGCGCACCCGCGACGACGTCCTGGCCCTGCGCCAGGGGGTGCGCACCGGCGTCATCGACATCCTGGTCACGGACCACGCGCCGCATGCGACCCACGAAAAGGAAGTGACCTTTGCCGACGCACCCAACGGCATTTCCGGCCTGGACACGGCCCTGTCCCTGACCCAGGAGCTGGTCCGGAGCGGAGAACTGGACAGCGTTGACATCTCTCGCCTCTGGTGCTGGAACACAGGACAGATTTTCGCCCTGCCCTGCTGCCGCATGCAGCCCGGAGACCCGGCCGATTTCGTGCTGTTCGACCCGGACCGGGCCTGGGTGGCCACGGCCGAAACCCTGTTGTCCAAGGGCAAGAACACTCCGTGTCTGAACAAGGAAATTCCGGGTCGGGTCATGGCCCACTATCTCGGGGGACGGCCCGTATTTTCCAGGCAACGGAACGTGACTCCGGACCAACCCTGAAAAGCCCGGACTGTCCGAAAAGGAGCATGTCATGGCCAATATCCTCATTGTTGATGACGATCTGAGCCTGCGCGAAGTGCTGGAAATCGCCCTGGTCAATAACGGGCACACGGTCTGGACCGCGCCGGACTCGACCACGGCCCTGAACATCCTGCACAAGGAGGCCATCGCCCTGATCCTCCTTGATCTGCGCCTGGGACAGGAAAGCGGCATTGATCTGCTGGTCCGCATCCGCGAGATCTGGACCGAGGTGCCGGTGCTGATGGTCACGGCCTACGCCGACGCCAAGAGCGCCATCACGGCCATGAAGCACGGGGCCAGGGATTATATCAGCAAGCCCTTTGAATTGGACGATTTTCTCTATACCGTGGACCGGACTCTGGAAACGGCCCGGCTCAAGGAGGAAAACGCCTGGCTCAAAGGGCAGATCGGTCGGCATTATGGCCGGATCATCGGCCGCAGCAAGCAGATGCTGGCGGTTTTCGACCTGGTCCGCCGCATTGCCCCGACCAACATCAGCGTGCTGATCACCGGAGAGACGGGCACGGGCAAGGAGCTTGTGGCCCGCAGCATTCACAATGAAAGCCGGCGTGCCGATCAGGCTTTTCTGGCCATCAATTGCGGCGGATTGCCCGACAATCTGGTTGAGAGTGAATTGTTCGGATTTCGCAAGGGCGCGTTCACCAGCGCCGACCGCGCCAAAAAGGGCCTGCTCGAAATGGCCGAGGGCGGCACCCTCTTTCTTGACGAAGTCGGCGAACTGGCCCAGTCAACCCAGGTCAAGCTGCTGCGCTTCATCCAGGAGCGCCGTTTCATGCCTCTGGGCGGTACGGAGGAGCTGTCTGCGGATGTCCGCATCATTGCGGCCACCAACCGCAATGTGGAACAAAGCGTTGCCGACGGCGATTTTCGCGAAGATCTTTATTACCGCCTGAGCGGAGTCAAGGTCCACCTGCCGCCCTTGCGCGAACGCGGCGACGACGCCCTGGCCCTGGCCGAGCATTTTCTGGACAAAGCCTGCCGCGCCCAGAAACGCCAGATTAAAGGGTTCAGTCCGCAGGCCAGAGCCAAGCTGGCGAGCTATCACTTTCCCGGCAATGTGCGCGAGCTGGAAAACATCATCGAGCGGGCCGTGGCCCTGGAAGCCGGGGATACGATCACGGCCGAAGCCCTGGTCATTTACGAAAAGATCAGTCCCTGTGACCAGGATTCGGGAGTGCAGAAAGTTCTGTCCGGCCAGATGACCCTGGATGAATACCTGGCCATTCATGAACAAAAAGTCATTGCCGAAGCCCTGCGCCGCTGCGGAGGACACAAGGGCCGGGCCGCCGAAATGGTCGGCCTCAATTTCCGGCAGTTCCGCTATCGCTTGACCAAGTCAGGTGAAAAAGATGAAGATATTTGAATGCCTCTTGGCAAAAAGGTTTGATCCCCACATGAAGACGCAAGGAGACATGAATGCCTCAACCGATAAAAGAAGCGGCCTCTATCTGTAAAACCATCATGCGCAACGGCTATGACGCCTACGTCATCAACGCCGCCCTGCAGCGCAGGATACTCAGTCATTCCAAAGAGGCCGAGGTGGAGATCTGCACGGACATCGATCTGTCCGGACTCAGGAACCTCTTCCCGGAAGTGGTCGAGGGCAATGGCGACGTCATGGCCCGCATGCAGCAGGGCGATGCGGTTTTCCTTTTTCATCCGGCCGACATGGCCGATGCGTCCCACCCCGAGGCCTGCGTGGCCCAGGTCACGGGCAACATGCTGAAAAAATTGGAGGGTGAAGAAGGATTCCCCATTCACCTGGCCTGCCCGTACATCCCTCGCTCCAAGGACGTCTATGACGGTTTTGAGAACATCTCCACCGGCCAGATCAAATTCCAGGGCATTCCGGACGAGACCCTGAAGCACGACTATCTGCGGGCCATCCGCGCCCTGCGCTTTTCGGCCAACTACCATCTGCCCATCGAGGAAAACTCCTGGATGTCCATTGTCCGCTCCTCGCGCCGGGTGCTGGACTACGTTTCGGTCACGGACATCATGGACGAATGGCGCAAGGTCGAGGCCGAAAACATGTGGCGCTTTGCCGAACTGCTCTTCGACTCCATGATCCTGCACGGTCTTTTGCCGGAGCTGGCCGCCCTCAGCCGAATTTTTCAGATTTTCAACGAGGAAGTCGGCCCGGAATCGGTCTGGAGCCACACCCTGCGGGTCATGCAGCACTATCCCGAGGAGCTGCCCTACGACTGGTACGGCACCCTGGCCTGCCTGTTCCACGATTGCGGCAAGCTCTACGCCGGCGAACAGTATGACGGCCGCACGACTTTTTACCAGCACCACCGCATCGGGGCCAAGGTCACTCGCAAGATTTTGAAGCGCCTGCGTCTCAACGTCGAGGAAGTGGACATGATCGTCAATCTGGTCCGCAACCACATGCGCTTTCATTTCATGCTCACGGACAAGGGCATCCGCCGCTTCAAGGCCCTGGACGACTACCCGCGTCTGATCGAAATGGCCCGGGCCGACATCAAGGCCAGGGGAGCCAAGTACACGGAATTCAATCACAACATGAAAATGCTGGAGCGGGCCGACATCCGTGAGGAGTTGCTGGAGCCACTTTTGAACGGCAAGCAGATCATGGATATCGCCGGCATCAAACCCGGACCGGCCGTGGGTCTGATCCGCGACAACCTGCTGCAGGCCCAGATCGCCGGCGACGTGAACACGGTGGAAGACGCCGAGCGCTTTGTGACCGCATACAGAAAAAAAGAACAGTTATAGTCCGTTTTTCAACCCAATCCGCTTCGACAAGGGCACGAGGAGCGCAAGACTGCGCTCTTTGTGCCTTTACGGTTCCACACCACGAGATCGGCATGCCCAACATCCTTGAACTGACCTACCCCGAACTGGAAAGCGCCGTCCTGGCCATGGGCCATCAGGCCTTCCGCGCCCGGCAGCTCTGGCAGTGGCTGTGGCGGCGGGGAGTGAACGAATTCGCGGCCATGACCAACCTGGCCCGGGATTTTCGCGAACAGCTCAGCCGGGAATGGGACCTCTGCTGGCCGGACGTGCACGAGGCCCGGACCAGCAGCGACGGCACGGTCAAACTGCTGCTGCGCCTGGCCGACGGCCTGACCGTGGAAACCGTGCTCATCGCCGACAAGGACCGCTACACCCAGTGCCTGTCCTGCCAGATCGGTTGCCCCATGGGCTGCACCTTCTGCAGCACCGGGCTGATGGGTTTTGTCCGCAACATGACCGGTGGGGAGATCGCGGCCCAGGTTCTGGTGGCCAGGGATTACCTGCGCCGGCACGGATTGGGCCAGGACGTCAAGAATCTCGTCTACATGGGCATGGGCGAACCGCTCCTGAACTGGACCGAGGTCAGGAAAAGCCTGCACATCCTGTCGCATGCCGAAGGTCTGGAATTTTCCCGGCGGCGCATCACCCTCTCGACCTGCGCCATCAAGGGCAAGCTGGACGTGTTCGGAGCCGAAGGCCTGGCCCTGCCGGCCATTTCCCTGCACGCGCCGACCCAGGCCATCCGCGAACAGCTGATGCCCGGCGCGGCCAAATGGCCCATCGATGATCTGATCGCGACCCTCAAGCAGCTGGAACTGCGGCCCCGCGAACGGGTGACCATCGAGTATATCCTGATCAAGGGCGTCAACGACCGGTTGGAACATGCCCGCCAGCTGGTGCGTCTGCTGTCGCACCTGAAATGCAAGATCAATCTCATCGCCTATAATCCGGGGCCGGGCATTGCCTTTGAAAAGCCGGATCCGGACGATGTCATCGCCTTTGAAGAGCTGCTGCGCAAAAAGGGCTTCACCGTGACCCTGCGCAAAAGCAAAGGCCAGGATATCGCGGCGGCCTGCGGTCAGCTCAAGACCGAGGTCGACAACCGCCCACCTTCGACAAGCAACGAGTAAGGATACAAGTCATGGACAAGCCAGATTTCGAGAAATGCGGCGGCCTGATTCCGGCCATCGCCCAGGACGAAGCCAGCGGTGAAGTGCTCATGCTGGCCTACATGAACGAGGACGCCTGGAACGAAACCTTGCGCAGCGGCGAGGTGCACTACTACAGCCGCAGCCGCAAGACCCTGTGGCACAAGGGCGGAACATCCGGCCATGTGCAGAAGGTCCGGTCCATCTGCCTGGATTGCGACCGGGACACGGTGCTGATCAAAGTGGAACAGATCGGCGGAGCGGCCTGTCACACGGGCCGCAGAAGCTGTTTTTATCGTCAACGCGACGCAGTGGGGCAGTGGACGGACTGCTCCCCCATGGTGTTCGATCCCAAGGAGGTTTACAAATAATGGCTGACGGAAAACAAATGCGTATCGGAATCCCCAAGGGTTCCCTGGAAGAGGCCACGGTCAAGCTGTTCGCCAAGGCGGGCTGGAAAGTGACCTCCCATCACCGGAATTATTTCCCCGAGATCAACGACCCCGAGCTGACCTGCTCCCTGTGCCGGGCCCAGGAAATGGCCCGATATGTCGAAAGCGGCCTGCTCGACGCCGGACTGACCGGCAAGGACTGGATTCTGGAAAACCAGTCCGACGTGGTCATTGTCGATGACCTGATCTATTCCAAGGCCAGCAACCGCCCGGCCAAATGGGTCCTGGCCGTGGCCGGCGACTCTCCGTTCAGACGTCCGGAGGATCTGGCCGGCAAGAAGATCGCCACGGAATTTGTCGGTTTCACCCGCCGCTATTTCGAGGAAGCGGGCATAGCGGTTCAGGTCGAGTATTCCTGGGGCGCGACCGAGGCCAAGGTGGTCGAGGGTCTGGTCGACGCCATTGTCGAGATCACCGAGACCGGTACGACCATCAAGGCCCACGGACTGCGCATCATCGCCGAACTGTTGCAGACCAACACCCAGCTCATCGCCAACAAGGACGCCTGGAACGATCCCTGGAAGCGGGCCAAGATCGAAAACATGAACACCCTGCTGCAGGGCGCCCTGCGCGCCGACAAGCTGGTGGCCCTGAAGATGAACGCCCCGGCCGACGCCGTGGACAAGGTCATGGCCCTTTTGCCGAGCATGAATTCCCCGACCGTGGCCCATCTGCACAATTCCGACTGGCTGTCCATCGAGACCGTGGTCGAGACCTGCCAGGTCCGGGATCTGGTGCCCCAGCTCCAGTCTGTCGGAGCCCAGGCCATCATCGAATATTCCCTGAACAAGGTGATTTGAGAACGATCGTTTCCCATGCCCGGCCGCTCTGCCTTGGGCGACCGGGACATGGTTCAGACCAGGAGGGTTGCCATGAAGCAGTATGTTTTGACCGTTTTTCTGTGCCTGATTCTGGCCGGTTGCACGGCCGCCAAAAGCGGAGTTCAGTCCCAAAGCCTGACGCCACGGGAACTGGACCTGCGTTTGGGGCTGGCCGAATCCCACATCAACAACCGCCAGCCGCAACAGGCCCTGCAGGAACTGATGAGAATCGAATCCCAGGGCAAGCACCTGCCCCGCTACCATTTTGATCTGGGCATGGTCTTTGTCAGCCTGAACGAGATGGACAGAGCCCTGGCCGGCTTTCAGCGTGCGGTGGAGATTGATCCGGACTACGGCGAGGCCTGGAACAACCTGGGCAAGGTTCAGGAAAACCTGGGTCAGGATCGCAATGCCGAGGCGTCCTATCGCCGCGCGTTTGAAATCCTGACCTATCTCACCCCGGAATTTGCGGCCTTCAATCTCGGCTCGCTGTACCTGCGGACCGGGCGCACCCAGGAGGCCGACGATTTTGCCCGCAAGGCCCTGGCCCGCAACTGGCGCTACCTGCCGGCCTACAAGCTGCTGGCCGACGCCCTGGTCGCCCAGAATCGCATGGAGGAAGCCGAGAAGGTCCTGCAGAGCGGCATGGAGTCGGACTTGACCACCCCCGTGATCATGCTGGCCCTGGGCGAACATAAGGTCAGGATGGGCAAAAAGACCGAAGCAAAAATCCTGTTCGAGCAGATCATCTCCCAGCATCCCAAATCAGATGAAGCCAAATTGGCCAAAGATTACCTGGTCCTTCTCTAACCCCCACCCGTCGGACGGGCCGCGAATTCCGGACTCTTGGTCCGTGATTCACGATTTCGCGGCCCCCAATCGTTGACTCCGGCCGGTCTTTCGGTCGTCCCGCGCCTGCTGCCGGGCCCGGTCTGCCGGACTGCCCGGAGGGGCATGGCCCCTAGTCCGTCGCCGGCGCGGACATCCTGCACCGGATCTGGTCGCTCTGCCTGCCGCAGATCAGGCCCCTGCGGCATCGTCGGTAAACAAATTTGTCCGCGCATGTTCGCTGACCGCCATGACCGCCGGATGCTTCAGCCGGCGTTCGGCGGAAATGGCGTAATACTCCACTTTGATGTCTTCGGCCTCGCCCACAACTTCCACGTCGTGCAGCCGCCGCACCTCGTCCTGCATGACCCGCGGCGCCGGAAAGAGGCCCAGCCCGGCCTGGCCGAAGGTCTTCATCAAGGCGGTGTCGTCGAACTCCGCCACGACTCGCGGCCGGATGGCATGCTCGTCAAACCACCGGCCGAGCATACCCCGCCCAGCCCCGCTGCCGACCGGAATGAGCAGTGGGGCCTCGTTCAGGGAATGGGGAAAGCCCGGACGGTAGCGACGGGCAAGATCCCCGACGCCGAAAAACATGACCGTGCTCCTGCCCAGGGGATGGTTGAATCCCTTGACCCCGAGCGCCGAAGGCAACTGGCGGTCAGCGATGACCAGGTCCAGCTTGTGGATGGCCAGTTCCGCGAACAGATTCTCAAGACGATTGCGGTAGCAGAACAGCCGCACCGGAACCTCCAGTCGCAAGGCCGGGGCCAGAAGACGGAAAGCAATGGATTTCGGCACCTGATCGGCCAGGCCGACCCGAAAAGGCAGGGCTTCCGCCGGGGGAGAAGTCCTGAGCATCGCGGTCAGTTCGTTCCCGATCTGAAAAATCTCTTCAGCCCTGGCCAGGGCGATCTTGCCGGCCTCGGTCAGCTCCAGCCGACGTCCGGACCGTTCAAACAACTTCACGTTCAGATCACGTTCCAGCTCGCCAATCTGCCCGCTCAACGTTTGCGGGGTCAGATGCATGCGCTCGGCCGCACGACGGATACCTCCGGCCATGGCCACGTTCCAGAAATAGTAGAGCTGCTTGTAATTGATCACCGCACCACCTTCATTGTCAGTTATTATCGAACAATCAGAAAAAAAAATACGAATATTCTTGCTGCTAAAAGATGATAGAGGGGTTGGCAAGTCGCAAGGGCTCCATTTCCCACGAGAATCAACTCCACAAGACTGGAGCGGCCTTCCGCCATACCGCACAGACCAGGGACAGGCCGGCCTGCGCACAATATTTCCCTGAGGTAGAGACATTGATTGAACCTGTGGTTCTGTTTTTCCTTTTGGGCCTCATTGCCGGAGCCCTGCGTTCGGAATTGCGCCTGCCGGGAGCGGTCTACGAATTTGTGACCATCCTTCTGCTGCTGGCCATCGGCCTCAAAGGCGGAGTGGAACTGGCCCGGCAGGAGCTGGGCGCTGTTCTGCCGCATATGGCCGCGGTGGTGGCCATGGGATGTATCCTGCCCCTGGTCGCCTTCCCCGTGTTGCGTTTTGCCGGGCGGCTCAGTCGGGCCGACTCGGCCTCGGTGGCCGCGCACTACGGCTCGGTCAGCGTGGCCACCTATGCCGTGGCCGTAGCCTATTTTTCCAGCCGGGACATTTTCTTCGAGGCCCACATGCCCCTGCTGCTGGCCTTGCTGGAAATGCCGGCCATCCTGGTCGGTATCGTGCTGGCCAGGGGTTTCAGCGTGGGACTGCGCGTCAAGAGCGTGGCCCGCGAAGTGCTGCTGAGCAAAGGAATCGTGCTTCTTTTGGGTGGCCTTCTCATCGGCTGGATCGCCGGTGAAGAAGGGGTGGCGTCCATCGGGCCCCTGTTTTTCGGACTGTTCAAAGGCCTCCTGGCCCTGTTTCTGCTCGAACTCGGCCTGATCACGGCCGCGCAACTGGGATGCCTGCGCCGACACGGTCTTTTCCTGATCGCCTTTGGCGTGGCCATGCCCCTGTTTTCGGCCCTGGTGGGCACGGCCCTGGGCCTTGGGCTGAATTTGAGCATCGGCGGCACGGCCATGCTGGCCACCCTGGCGGCCAGCGCTTCGTACATCGCGGTTCCGGCGGCCATGCGCATCTCGGTCCCCGAGGCCAACCCGACCATGTCCCTGGCCGCGTCCCTGGGCGTGACCTTTCCTTTCAACGTATTGGTCGGCATCCCGGCCTATCACGCCCTGGCCGTGGAAGCCCATCATTTCTGGAGGTAAATCCATGCAACGACACTCGCGCAAGCTCCTGACCATTGTCACCGAGGCGGCGGTGGAAAGCCTGCTGATCAAGGAGATCGAAAAGCTGGGGGCGCAGGGCTACACCATCACGCCGGCCAGGGGCAAGGGGCGCAGAGGAGCGCGTCACGCCGAATGGATGCCCAACAGCAATATCCGCATGGAGATCATCTGCGACGTGGCCACGGCTGACGCCCTGACCACCCATCTGCACCAGCATTACTACCAACATTACGCCATGATCGTGCTCTGCACCGATATAGAGGAATTGCGTCCCGATCCGAGCTGAACTGCAACCGGCCGGGCATGAGCCGGCCGTGGAGAATACTATGAAACCGATTGTCGGAGTGATCATGGGATCATCGTCGGACTGGGAAACCATGGTCCACTGTTCCCAGACCCTGGAGTTGCTGACCGTACCGCACGAGACACGGGTGGTTTCGGCCCACCGCACCCCGGATCTGCTCTTTGAATACGTGTCCTCGGCCGAAAGCCGGGGCCTGGAAGTGATTATTGCCGGAGCCGGAGGCGCAGCCCATTTGCCGGGCATGGCCGCAGCCAAGACGCTCCTGCCGGTTCTGGGCGTGCCCGTCGAATCCAAGGCCCTGCACGGCATGGATTCGCTCTTGTCCATTGTCCAGATGCCGGCCGGCATCCCCGTCGGCACCCTGGCCATCGGCCGGGCCGGGGCAATCAACGCCGCCCTGCTGGCGGCCGCCATTCTGAGCGCCAACCACCCGAGATTGCGCGAGGCGCTGGCCGAGTACCGTCGACGGCAGACAGACGCAGTGCTGGCTCAGCCCCTGCCCGGAGCAGGCGCATGATCATCGGCGTGCTGGGCGGCGGTCAATTGGCGCGCATGCTGGCCCTGGCCGGACTGCCCCTGGGGTTTGAATTCGTCTTTTACGATCCGTCAGCCAATCCGTGCGCCGCCACCCTCGGACGTCATCTCCAGGGCGAATTCGACGACACCGAAAAGCTGACCGCCCTGGCGCGCAAGGCAGACCTGCTGACCATGGAGACCGAAAACATCCCGGCCCAATGCGTCGAGTTCCTGGCGGCCCTGAAACCCGTGCGACCGGGCGTCGCGGCCCTGACTGCGGCTCAGGACAGACTGCGGGAAAAAGAGATCTTCCGGGAACTGGGCATTCCCACCGCCCTCTTTCGTCCGGTGGACTCCCAGCAGTCACTTCGGCAGGCCCTGGACGATATCGGCCTGCCCGCCGTGCTCAAGACACGCACCCTGGGCTATGACGGCAAGGGACAATACGTTCTGCGCAATACGGAAGACATTGAAGCGGCCTGGCAGACCTTGAACGGTTTTTCCCTGATCGTGGAAAAAATGGTCGATTATGACCGGGAAATTTCCATCATCGCGGTCCGGGGACTCGCCGGGAACATGATGTTCTATCCGATCAGTGAAAATGTGCATCAGAAAGGAATACTGCGCTTGTCGCGCAGCTGTCCGGGAGATCCGGCGCAGAAACAGGCAGAGGCCCTGGCGGCCAAGGTGCTTGAAAAGCTGGATTATGTCGGGGTGCTGGCCTTGGAGCTATTTCAGGTCGGCGCAAATCTGGTGGCCAACGAAATCGCGCCGCGGGTCCACAACTCCGGGCACTGGACCATTGAAGGCGCGGTTACCAGCCAATTTGAAAATCATTTGCGGGCCATAGCCGGGCTGCCCCTGGGCAGAACCGACCTCACCGGACACGCGGCCATGGTCAATTTCATCGGCAGCAAGCCGGACCTGGCGCAACTCCTGGCCCTGCGGGGCGTGCATGTTCATCTGTACGGCAAGACGGAACGACCGGGTCGCAAGATCGGCCACGCAACCCTGTGGAGCAGGCAACAGGCATCCTTCAAGGCAGGATGCAGAACCTTGCTGAATATGTTGTAGCAGAAAGAGCGGTTTATTCCCCGTCGATACGCAGCAGGTCTTCCTCGTCCAGGTCTTCGGGGTATTCGCCCGAATCAAGGTCGCAGAAGCCGAACCCGACGGAACAAAGGGGCAGGGCCAGAAGCTCTACCAGGCTCAGATGGCGGTCCACGGAAAGGGTGAAACCACAGTCCTGATCAGGACAGTGCAGGATGTCGATGATTTCTTCACTGGTTGCGTCGGGATTGAAATACTGGACAAGGAGTTCGGGCTTGCCCCCACGGCTTTTCGGGCTGCCCTTGCCTTCCGCATCAAGGGACGGAGCCGGGGATTTGTAGGAGTCGAGCAGTTCTCCGTCGGCATAGAGCCAGTAGCGCAGAAGCTCCTCGTCCACGGCCTGGACCGCCAGAGCCGGACAGCCGAAGTAGCCGGAGAGATCCTCGGCCAGGTCCTTGAGGATGCTCACATCTCCCTCGTCGCTGTCCATCTCGTAAACCGTGGTCAGACCATCTTCGGTCGGAGAGACAAATGCAGACCGGCCCTGGTTGCCGAGTTCCTGCAAAATATCCTGAGCCTTTGGACCCTTAAGCGTGATATTGGCGTAGGTTGTTCCCATATGGGGATTCTTCAAGCAGATTCTGGGTCAAGATGCAAGCATTGGCTCGGCATCGGACAGGATTGATCACCCAATGGGACTTGAGAAAGCCGGGGGCTTCGCGTACCTCGGATTACCGGGCAACGGCCGTGATCCGTTGCCCGGCGCACCATCGGCACCATGCCCCCTCGGGGGCATTTTTTTAAGACGTTTTCCACGTTGGAGGATTCATGAACGCAGTCAAGGCGCTGTGCGTCGAGGAAAGTGGCAAAGGGGTAGTCGTTCAGGGCAACATGGCCTTTGCCGTGGGATGCGTGCGGGCCGGAATTCATGCCGCGGACGGATATCCGGGCACGCCCAGCACCGAAGTCATCGACAAGGGATTGTCCCAGGTCCAGGACATGATCACCGTGGGCTGGTCCGTCAACGAGGCCGTGGCCGCCGGCGTCGGTTTCGGTCACACCCTGGCCGGCAGCGACTGCGTGGTGACGATGAAGATCCCGGGGCTGTTCCAGGCTGCGGACGTGGTCACCAGCGCGGCCTTTTACACCGGACAACGCGGCAGCCTGATTTATTACATTGCCAGCGACTACACGCCCAGCTCCACCCAGCATCTGATCGACCCGCGCTACATGCTCAAAAGCAGCTGCATTCCGGTCCTGGAACCCCGCAGTCATCAGGAAATGCATGAAGCGGCCGGCATTGCCGCCGATCTCGGCCGACAGTTCAACACGCCGGTGGCCGTCATCGCCTCGGGCCTGCTCTGTCACAGCGAAGGCCTGGTCCGGCTGATGGAGCCCGTCAAGCGGGAAAAGGCCCCTTTGCCCGAGAAAATGAGCGATTTCATCACCCTGCCGGTGCGGGCGCGCATGTTTCACGACCAGGTCCGCACAACCCGCATTCCGGCCTTGCGGGCCATGGTCGAACAAAGCCCGCTCAATCTCCGGACCAAGGGCGACGGTCGGGTCGGGATCATCACCCACGGCGTGAACACCCTTTTCATCGACGAACTCCGGGCCGCGTCGGGCCAAAACATTGATGTCCTGTCCCTGGGCTTTACCTATCCCCTGCCCATGAACCTGATCCGCCGTTTCTGCGAATCCATCAGCGGGCCGGTCTACGTCGTGGAGGACGGCTACCGTTTCATCCAGGAAAGTCTGCTGGCCGAGGGGCTGCAGGTCCTGGGCAAAGGCGAGGACGAGACCATCACCGAGTGGAGCCCGGCCCTGATTGCCGAGCGCATCGGCCTTGTTCTGGACAAAAGCACCCAGCAGGTGGCCAGCCTGCCCCGGCCGCCCATGATCTGCGCCGGCTGTCCGTACCGCCTCTTTGGCGAGATCGTCGGCAAGATGCGCAAAAAGGGCAAGCTGGAAGCCGTCTTCGGCGATATCGGCTGCAACACCCTGCTTCATTTCCTGGGGGCCATGGACACGGCCCTGGCCATGGGCGCGAGCGAGGCCAAGCGGCTGGGCTATGTCCTGTCCCGACCGGAAGCCGCCGGCAAGTGTCTGGCCCTGCTTGGCGACGGCACGGAATGTCACAGCGGCCTGGACGCGACCCGCAACACCATTTTCCGCAACGTGCCCGGCGTGAAGGTCATCCTCAACAACGAATGGACAGCCATGACCGGCGGTCAGCCCTCGCCGACCTCCCCGGCCAATCTGGCCGGGGACCCCAATGTCTTTGACCTGAACGCAAGCCTCAAGGCCCACGGAGCCAAGGTGGTCGAGGTCAGCGGCTATGACAAAAAAGCGCTGGAAAAGGCCCTGAAAAAGACCCTGACCCTGGCTGAAAGCGGGACGTTCACCACCCTGGTGGTCACCGGGACCTGCATCCGCAAGGTACCCAAAGAGGCCTACGGTGCCAGGATGGAGGTTGATCCGGAATTGTGCGTACGCTGCGGCATGTGTCAGATCTGTTCCGGCATTGAGGCTGACGGCGAAGGCCTGCCTCACTTCAACAATATCTGCACCGGCTGCGTGAGCCAGAATCCGGCCTGTCTTCAGATGTGCCCCAAAGGGGCCATTGCCCCGGCCAAAGACCAAAGCGCCTGCGGCCTGACATCCTGTCCGGACCTGCCCGTTCCGCCGGAGTCCATTGACCTGCCGGCCCTAACGGCCGATCTGCCGCAGTTCATGTCCGTGGCCGTGCGCGGCGTGGGCGGCCAGGGGAACCTCTTCTTTGGCCGGGTCCTGACCCAGTTGGCCTATCTCCTGGGCTACGACAGGCAGAACATCGTCAAAGGCGAGACCCACGGCATGGCCCAGATGGGCGGGCCGGTCATCAGCACCTTTGCCTGCGGCACTGTGCATTCTCCCGTGCTCATGCCCGGCACCTGCCAGTGCCTGGTCAGCATGGAACGCAGCGAAGTCTTCCGGCCCGGATTCCTGGACATGCTTCGCCCCGGCGGCACGGTCATCCTGGCCGACACGGCCATTGTCCCGCCCCTCTGCCCGGCCGACAAGTATCCTTCGGTCGAGGCCGTGCGCCAGGCCCTGACCGGCTACAGGGTCATTGACGTCGATGTTCTCGGCACGGCCCTGGGCCTGGGCGACCCCACGGGCCGCAGCGCCAACGTGGTCATGATCGGCGTTTTGAGCACCTTGGCACCCTTTGATTCCTTCCCGACCGAATACTGGCTGCAGGCCCTCAAAAACGTCAGCCCCAAACCGGCGGTCTGGCAGGCCAACTACGCCGCCTTCCTGGCCGGACGGACAAAAAAGCCAAACGCATAAACACAAATCACCCCAATCACCGCGTAGGGGCAGACCCCCGTGTCTGCCCCTACCCGAGGAACAGGCGAATAACGGACGTACACACGAAGAGGGCGAACACACGAAGAAGAGGGCGAACACATAGGTTCGCCCCTACGGGGTGGATTCATGGACGACATATTGTCACCACAGGCAAATCCGACCCACGAAATATC
>CAZYZA010000051.1:17087-23734 GCA_964651415.1 uncultured Desulfovibrionaceae bacterium | reverse complement strand
TGGTGGAGCCGGGGAGAATCGAACTCCCGTCCGAGAACGCTCCGCGCAAAGCTTCTACAGGTTTAGTTCATGATCTGTATCTCGCTTTCAGGTGAGCCCATGAACAGGCGTCCCGAAAACCAGCCCGGATGTAGTCTCGCGATTGGCTGTCCAGACAGCGGCCTTTCGCCAGCCTGATGGGGTTTGCCACCCGGATACGGCTTATCAGACATCCACCGCACGGATGTGACGACCTTGGTCGTCATGCAACGGTTACCTATTTAACTAGGCAGCCATTGCGTAGTCATAATTGTCGTTGGCAATTATGTTTATGCTGGGTTTTAACGAGGACCTCCCAGCGCCTCGACCTGCAACTTTGGCCTCATCATCCCCGTCGAAACCAGGGCGGCCCCTTTCAAAGAACGTGAAGCATTCTTTAAGAACGTTCCCGCAAAAGGCAAGGAAAAGAAAAAAGGAGTAAACCGTGTTTACTCCTTTATTTCCGAGTGGTGCGCCCGGCAAGATTCGAACTTGCGACCTACTGATTCGTAGTCAGGCACTCTATCCAACTGAGCTACGGGCGCGTCGAGAAGTCGGTTTCTATGTGCACAGGCCGCTGTCGTCAAGCAGTTTTTTTCCCTCGATAAAAAAAATTTCTGCCTGTCTGGCAGGGCCTCATCCCTTGGCCATTGCCTTGACAAGACAGGAAGAGTGTCCAGATTGTACCTTTTATTCACGCCTCGCGGAGGCGCCAACCAAGGAAGCAATAATGCTGGAAATGCACGGAACAACCATACTGGCCGTGAAAGACGACCAGGGAGTGGCCATTGCCGGAGACGGTCAGGTCACTCTGGGCCAGGCCATGGCCATCAAGCACGGCGCCCGCAAGGTTCGTCGTCTTTACCGGGACCGGATCATCTGCGGTTTTGCCGGGTCCACGGCCGACGCGTTCACCCTCTTTGAAAAATTCGAGGCCAAGCTGGAGGAGTTCGGCGGCAACCTGGTCCGGGCCAGCGTCGAACTGGCCAAGGACTGGCGAAGCGACAAATATCTGCGCCGCCTGGAAGCCATGCTCCTGGTGGCCGACGCCGAGACTATCCTTATACTGAGCGGCACGGGCGACGTCATCGAACCTGACGACGGGGTGACGGCCATCGGTTCGGGCGGAGCCTACGCCCTGTCCGCAGCCCGGGCGCTCCGCCGCCACACGGATCTTTCGGCCGAAGAAATCGTGCGCAAGTCCATGGCCATTGCCGCCGAGATCTGCGTCTACACCAACGACCACATCATCTTTGAAACCGTGACCAGGAACGCCTGATGAATACGCTTACTCCCCGTCAAATCGTGTCCGAACTGGACAAGTACATTGTCGGCCAGACCCAGGCCAAACGCATGGTGGCCATTGCCCTGCGCAACCGCTGGCGGCGACGGCAGCTTGATCCCGAACTGGCCGAGGAGATTGCGCCCAAGAATATCCTGATGATCGGGCCGACCGGCGTGGGCAAGACCGAAATCGCCCGCCGCCTGGCCAAACTGGCCGGCTCGCCCTTCATCAAGGTCGAGGCGACCAAATTCACGGAAGTGGGCTATGTCGGCCGCGACGTGGAATCCATGATCCGCGACCTGATGGAGATCGGAGTCAATCTGGTCCGGCAGGAAGAAGAGGCCGCTGTCCGGGTCAAGGCCGAGGCTTCGGCCGAGGAACGCCTGCTGGACGTCCTGTTGCCGACCAAACCCCTGGAATCGTCGGGCAGTGTCGATTACATCGGTCCGGAGCCGGCCACGTCCGATTCCACCCGCGAAAAGCTGCGCCAGTTGTGGCGAGCCGGCAAGCTCGACGACCGCATGGTCGAGGTCGAGGTCAACGCCGGCGGGGGAAATGTCCAGGTCATGAACATTCCGGGCATGGAAGGCATGGAAATGCAGATGCAGGACATGTTCTCCAAGGTCTTTCCCAAACGCAAGAAAACCAAAAAAGTCCGGGTGCGCAATGCCTACGACATCCTGATCCAGTCCGAGTGCGAACGCCTCATCGACATGGACAAGGTTCATGAAATCGCCCGCGAGCGTGTTCAGGAATCGGGCATTGTCTTTCTGGATGAAATCGACAAGATCTGCGGCAGCAATCACGGGAGCAAGGCCGATGTCTCGCGCGAGGGAGTCCAGCGGGACCTGCTGCCCATTGTCGAGGGCTCCACGGTCAATACCAAGTACGGCATGGTCCGCACGGATCATATCCTCTTCATCGCGGCCGGAGCTTTTCACATGTCCAAGCCCTCGGATCTGGTGCCCGAGCTGCAGGGACGCTTCCCGCTGCGGGTGGAACTGTCGGCCCTGACCAGGGATGACTTCCTGCGCATCCTGTCCGAACCGCGCAACGCCCTGACTGTCCAGTACAAGGCTCTCCTGGGCACGGAACAGGTCGAGATCGCCTACACCGACGACGCACTCGCGGAAATTGCCCGCTTTGCCCAGAAGATCAACGAGGAAACCGAAAACATCGGAGCGCGCCGCTTGTACACCATCATGGAAAAGATCGTGTCCGACCTGTCCTTCGAGGCCCCGGAAATGCCGTCAACCTCGGTGACCATCGACAAGGCTTTCGTCATCAACGCCCTGCGCGATGTCCAGGAAGACCGGGATCTGACCCGCTACATTCTCTGAACGCGACGAGATTACCAGCTGCAAGACAGACAAAGCGCGGCAATCCGGACACAACCCGGATGCCGCGCTTTTTTCAGCCCGTCCGCAGAAATGGACTCAGTTCCCGTCAGACCCCTTCAAAGATGCCGATGTAATTTTCATCGACCGTATATTTTTCAAATTTTTCGTCCAGTTCGCGGTAGGCCTTGCGGCTTCTGTTCTTCATTTCGGAGTACGCCGACAGCGATTCCCAGTGGTCGATGGTCAGAAACCGCATGTTGTGCGACGTGTCCCGAATCAGCTCCGTGGCGATATATCCGCGGTGTTCCATGAACAACGTCGCCCATGATCCATCCGGAGAGTAGGCTTTGAGAAAGCCTTCCAGGTGCTCCGGCTTGACGATGTATTCCCACACAATCTTGATTTGACCTGTCTTTTTCATCGCATGCCCATCTGCAAGGGTGTTTATGGTTACAATCCTTTTTTCGGATCAAAATCCTGGCCCAGGGCTGCCGGGGCATTGACGGGCCACAGTCCGGAAAATCGCTTCAAAAACGGATAGCGATGCATCAGGTCCTGAAGCCCGCTGGTCCGTCCGAGGTTCACGGCCAAAAGCGTGAGTATCATCACGGGAAAAGGCGCAACCTGAAAAACCTGAGCCGGAACATTGGGAAAAATATCCTGAAGATAGATGCCCGAAACCTGCAGGGCGGCAAAGAAATAGGCTCCGATCGCCGCCCGCACCGGGTGCCAGCCGCCGAAAATGACAATGGCCAGGGCGATCCAACCCGCGCCTTCGCAACCCTGGGGCCGCCCCCAGCCCGGCTTGACGGCCAGGGAATACGCGGCCCCGGCCAGCCCGACCAGGGCTCCGCCGATCAGACAGGCCCGAATCCGGGTCAACCGGACCCGAATGCCCCGACCAAAGGCGGCCCGGGGCGATTCGCCCACGGCCCGAAGCCGCATGCCGCTGTTGGTGGCGTACATCCACCACCAACACAGCCCAATGGCCGCCAGACTCAGACTGACCACCGGCGATTGCCGCCCAAGAAGCGCGTCCAGCACCGGGGTTCCGGACAAGCCGGGAATGCCCCAGTAGCCAAGATCCGGTCCGGGCTGACGGGAAAAACCGTGTCCCAGAAAATAGGCCATGTCCCGAGCCAGCAGGGTCAGGATGAATCCCACCGCCAGCTGGGATTGGCCGAGATAGATGTTGGTCAAACCCAGAATCAGCGCCACGGACGCGCCCACAGCCATCCCGCCCAAGGCTCCCAGCCAGGGATTGCCCGTGGTCATGGCCAGGGCAAAAGAGGCCATGGCCGCCAGCAGCATGGTTCCGTCCAGGGACAGATTGATGACCCCGGCCTTCTCGGTGATGGTTTCGCCAAGGGTGGCCAGAACCAGGGGGGAGCCGGCCAGAAGAATTCCGGCCAGGATCAGGGCAAATTCGTGCATCAGCATCCCTCCCGGCGGGTCAGCCACAGCCGCAAACCCTGGGTCACGAACACGGACAGGACCAGCAGTCCCTGAATGACTCCGCTCAAGGAGGAGTCCAGGCCAAGCTGCAAGGGCAATTGAATGGAGCCGACGTTGAGCACGGCGAAAAAGAAGCAGATCAGAGGCACGGGCAAAACCCGGAACCCGGCCATCATGCCGATCAGCAGGGCCGTGTAGCCGTAGCCCGAGGAAATGCTCGGCAGCAGGCGGTGATAGACGCCCAAAACCTGCACGGCGCCGGCCAGTCCGCCCAAAGCCCCGCACAAGGCAAAGGCCTGCAGGATGCGCCGGCGCGGACGCAGTTCAAAAATCCGGGCCGCCTGCGGGTTCTGGCCCACGGCCTTAAGACTCAGCCCCCAACGGGTACGGAGCAGCAGCCAGGCGACCAGGATCAGAGCCGATGAGGCCAGACCCAGAGCGGTCCAACTGGCGGCCAGACCGGGGATGCGATCCAGCCAGAGCGAAACGTGCATGGGTTCGGTGCCGCTCATGGAAGCCACGCCGGGCCGCTTCCATGGACCGAAAATAAGCCAGATGGTCAGCCCCGTGGCCACGAAATTCAGGCCCAAGCCGGAAAAAATCTCATGCACCCGGCCCCAGATCTTGAGCATACCGGCCAGAAGCGCCCACAAAAGACCGCCGAGCATGCCGGCAGTCAGGGCCAGGGCGATATGCAACGGACCTCCTTCGGTCATGGGCATGGTCGCGCCGGTGGCAAAGATGGCCCCGAGCACGATCTGGCCTTCAATGCCGATGTTCCAGAGCCGGGCCGAGAACGGCACGAGCAACCCGACGGCGCAAAGCAGGAGCGGAACGAACACGGTCAGCACCTGCCCGAACTTGGACATGGAGCCCAGTCCGCCCATAAACAAAATCCCCAGGGTCGACAGGGCCGGTGCGCCCGAGGGTATGGTCACCAGGACGATCAAAAACAAGGTCAGAGCCAGGGCCGCAACAAGCCACAGCGCCTGATTCAGAACGGGGTTACGCGGCATCTTCGTCCTCCGGAGTCTGACCGGACATATAGGCTCCCAGGGTCTGCACGGTGGCCGCCTCCCGAGGCACGTCGGCGACCAGGGCACGGTCGTAAAAGACCAGGACCCGGTGGCTGTGCTCCACCACTTCGTCCAGGTCCGGAGAAAAAAAGAAAAGGGTTGCGCCGGACCGGCATCGCTCACGCAGGTGCTCCCAAACCCGCCGACTGGAACCGGCGTCCAGGCCGCGAGTCGGGTGTTCCATGAGCAGCAACGTGGCCCGGTCCGGGATCAGGGACAAGAGAAGACGCTGCTGGTTGCCGCCGGACAGGGCTTTGGCCAAAGTTTCGGGCCGGGCGCGCAGGTTGAAGCGTTGTGCGCACTGCTCGTCTTGAAACTGTTGCAGGCGGTCAACCTGATCCGGAAACGCCAGCAGGATATGCTCGCGGATGGACAGCTCCGGGAACAGGGCCTGGGCCATGCGATCGGCCGGTACAAAGTGCGCTCCGTGCGCCCGCAGTCGGGTAAAGTCGGCGCGGGTCAGTCGCAAAGAGTCAAGCTGCATTGCGCCGCCGACGATACGCTCCAGCCCGCACAAGCCACGCAGCAACACTTCCTGGCCGCTGCCGTCCAATCCGGCCAGACCGATGATCTCACCGGGGGCAACGGTCAGGCTGAGGGGACCGAGCTGATATTTGGGTCCGGCAAAGATGGTCCGATCCAGAATCAGGCGCGGCCGTTCTTCATGTCGCGGCTCAGGGATGCTTGCGGCCTCGTCCACACTCTGGCCGAACATGAGACGGACCAGTTCGTCGGCCGAACATGGGGTGGACAGCTCGGCTACCAGCCGCCCCTGACGCATGACCAGAACCGTGTCAGCCATTTCCAGGGCTTCGGACAGCTTGTGGGTGACCAAAATCACGGTTCGCCCGTCATGGCGGGCCAGGCGGGTCAGCAAGGCGAACAGGTCACGTTTCTGCCCGGGGGTTATGCCTGTGGTCGGTTCGTCGAGAATGAGCGTCGTGGCCCCCAGATCAAGCAGACGCAGGAGTTCCAGCAGCTGGCGCTCGCCGACGGTCAGCGCGGACACGGACTCGTCCGGCAGAAAGCAGACGCCAAGATGGTTGGACAGCTCGCCCAGCCGGGCAACGATTTCGGATCGCCCACGCCGCGTACCGCCCAATCGGAAATTCTCCCAAATCGGCAGGGCCGGAAAATCCAGCGGGTCCTGATAGAGCATGCCCACACCCAGGCCCTGGGCCTGAGCCGGGGCCAGCCGGGAGCAGGTGACGTCACCGATGCTGATGGTTCCGGCGTCAGGCACGGTATGACCGGCCAGGATGCGCATCAACGTGCTTTTGCCGGCCCCGTTCTCACCAACCAGGGCGTAGACGCGCCCCGGGGCCAGGGTCAGGCTGATGGCCTCGTTGGCCCGGACCCGGCCGTACTGTTTATGGATATCGCGCAGAACAATCATGGTCCGTCGTAATTTGTTACAGTGTCATTCACGCGCGACTGTAAGCCGTCGCGTGGAGCGGGATTTCTGAGGTTCAT